>NZ_LYVN01000320.1 GCF_001990265.1 Sphingopyxis sp. KK2 | reverse complement strand
CGCGCCGGCATGGCGACCCTCAATAAAGATCAGCGCGTGAGTTACGAGCTCGAGACCGGCCGCGATGGCAAGGTTTCGGCCGTCAATCTCGAAGCGGCCTGACGCGTTAGATGGCCAAGGAAGAGGTCCTCACCTTTGAGGGCATGATCGACGAGATTCTGCCCGATGGGCGATTCCGCGTCGAACTCGAAAATGGCCATCGGCTCATT
>NZ_LYVN01000319.1 GCF_001990265.1 Sphingopyxis sp. KK2 | reverse complement strand
GCAGACGCGGATGCAGATGCGGATGCTGACGCAGACGCAGACGCAGACGCAGACGCGGATGCTGATGCAGACGCAGACGCAGACGCCGATGCTGACGCAGACGCGGATGCCGATGCTGACGCAGACGCGGATGCCGACGCAGATGCAGATGCAGATGCAGACGCTGATGCGGACGCAGACGCAGATGCCGACGCAGATGCCGACGCTGATGCGGACGCT
>NZ_LYVN01000318.1 GCF_001990265.1 Sphingopyxis sp. KK2 | reverse complement strand
TCGCCATTGGTCTGCGCGGGGATGGTGACCGAATAGCTGCCGTCGGGCTGGACGGTGCCCGAGCCGAGCACGGTCTCGCCGTCGGGGGCGTAGACGGTAATCGTGGCGCCGGGTTCGCCGGTGCCGGTCACAATGGTGCCGGTGGCGTCGTCGACGTCGGCCGTGGGCGCATCGGGCGCGGTCAGGTCGGGCGCGATGGCAGGGGTGGGGTCGGACTCGTTGCCGGC
>NZ_LYVN01000317.1 GCF_001990265.1 Sphingopyxis sp. KK2 | reverse complement strand
GAACTCGTGGTCACGCAGACCGATGAAGCCGGCAACGAGTCCGACCCGACGCCCGCCATCGCACCCGATCTGACGGCGCCCGATGCGCCGACCGCAGACGTCGACGATGCGACTGGCACCATCGTCACCGGCACGGGCGAACCCGGCGCGACGATTACCGTCTATGCGCCCGATGGCGAGACCGTCCTCGGCTCGGGCACCGTCCAGCCCGACGGCAGCTACAGCGTCAC
>NZ_LYVN01000316.1 GCF_001990265.1 Sphingopyxis sp. KK2 | reverse complement strand
GCGGCCGAGACCGCCAGCGCGGCCGCGAGCGCCGGGGTCGACACCGCCTGCGCGACGAGGATGCCGACGACCGATGACACGACATTGCCCCCGACAATCGACCAGGGCTGCGCGAGCGGGCTCGACGGCACCACGAACAACAGCACCGCCGATGCCCCGATCGGCGCGATGATCCACGGCATCGACACCGGGAACAGCGCGGCGCAGATCAACCCGGCAAGCCCGATGCCGACCAGCGCGCCT
>NZ_LYVN01000315.1 GCF_001990265.1 Sphingopyxis sp. KK2 | reverse complement strand
ATCCCGGCGCAGACCAACGGCGAAGAACTCGTGGTCACGCAGACCGATGAAGCCGGCAACGAGTCCGACCCCACCCCTGCCATCGCGCCCGACCTGACCGCACCCGATGCGCCGACCGCTGATGTCGACGACGCCACCGGCACGATCGTGACCGGTACCGGCGAACCCGGCGCGACGATCACCGTCTATGCGCCCGATGGCGAAACCGTGCTCGGCTCGGGCACCGTCCAGCCCGACGGCAGCTACAGCGTCACCATCCCGGCGCAGACTAACGGCGAA
>NZ_LYVN01000314.1 GCF_001990265.1 Sphingopyxis sp. KK2 | reverse complement strand
GGCGCGATAGTGGGTGTCGGGTCGGACTCGTTGCCGGCTTCGTCGGTCTGGGTGACCACGAGTTCTTCGCCGTTGGTTTGCGCCGGAATGGTGACGCTGTAGCTGCCGTCGGGCTGGACCGTGCCGGAGCCGAGGACGGTCTCGCCATCGGGGGCGTAGACGGTGATCGTCGCGCCAGGCTCGCCGGTACCGGTGACGATCGTGCCGGTGGCATCATCGACGTCTGCGGTCGGTGCGTCGGGCGCGGTGAGGTCGGGCGCGATGGCGGGCGTCGGATCGGACTCGTTGCCCGCTTCATCGGTCTGCGTGACGACCAGCTCC
>NZ_LYVN01000313.1 GCF_001990265.1 Sphingopyxis sp. KK2 | reverse complement strand
TAGGAAACAAGTTTCCAAGTCTCGCTGCCCCTCCCGCCTGCGGGAGGGGAAATCAGTTCTCTCGTTCAAACGTCCGCGATCGGTCGTTATCGGTCGCCGTTGACGTCCTCTGGCCCTGTGAAGGTTCGTCTGGATCGAGATATCCGCGACATGCGCAGTCTTTAGCTGTGCACCACATTTCACCGGCACCGTCCCAATGATATCCAATAAGATGGCCGCAACGCCGGCACCCACTCGACTCATTCATCGGTCATCTCCAGCGTCGGCAATCGGCATCGCCTAAATGGGGACGCGAATGTCCGCAACCGACCGGTTGCTGCCGTTGCGCCGGTGCAGTGCGATGGGTCTGGTTATTTTGTCTCACGTAAAGGCGCAAAGGCACAAAGAAGGAAAAAGAGCCTCACACAAAGACACAA
>NZ_LYVN01000312.1 GCF_001990265.1 Sphingopyxis sp. KK2 | reverse complement strand
CCTCGTCGTCGAGCAGCAGCTCGTCGTCGAGCTCGTCTTCGTCCTCCTCTTCCTCGTCGTCGAGCTCCTCGTCGTCGGGCGGCGGCAACTCGTCGAAGGGCGGCAGCTCGCACGGCCATGGCGGCGATTCGTCGAAGGGTGGTTCGTCGCACGGAAATTCCTCGAAGGGCGGCTCGTCGCACGGCAACTCGTCGAAGGGCAGCTCGGGCTGGGGCGGTTCGTCGCACGGTTCGAACGGTGGCTCGAACGGCAGCTCGGGCGGCAGCAGCAGCTCCTCGTCCTCGTCGAGCTCGTCGTCGTCCTCTTCGTCGAGCAGCAGCACCTCGTCGGGCGCCACCTCGTCGGGCGCCACCGGCGGCAGCAGCAGCTTCGGTTCGACCGGCAGCACCTCGTCTTCCTCGTCGTCGAGCAGCAGCTCGTCGT
>NZ_LYVN01000311.1 GCF_001990265.1 Sphingopyxis sp. KK2 | reverse complement strand
GCGATAATCGATCCCGCGCGCCGCGCGGTATCGGCCCAGACCGACAGCGGATGCGTGGTCGAGAAATGCTCGTCGCGCTCGATGCCGAGACCCAACGGCAAGCGGACGCTTGCGATTTCGTGGAGCGAAAAGGAGCCGAGTTCGGGACAGCCGAAACCGAGGTCGGCAAGTCCGAACAGCGTGTCGCCGTCCTCGTCGAGCTCAGTCGCGAGCCACGTCGCGGCGCCCACGGGGTTGAAGAATTTGACGACCGGCGCCGGATCGGGTTCGGCCCCGCGACGCCCTGACGCCTGCCGGTGCGCGATGTCGTTGGCGCGTAGCGCGGCGATGAGTTCGGGCGTGAGCAGGATCATGGCCGCCTCCCCTCGCCATAAACGTTGCCGCCCTCGCCTCTCGCGCGATGCCCGCTGGTCTTGCCCATCCTGTCCTCCTCACCCGCCCCCAAAC
>NZ_LYVN01000310.1 GCF_001990265.1 Sphingopyxis sp. KK2 | reverse complement strand
GACGCTGACGCTGACGCTGACGCTGACGCTGATGCTGATGCTGATGCCGACGCTGATGCGGACGCGGATGCAGATGCAGACGCTGACGCAGATGCCGATGCCGACGCAGACGCGGATGCAGATGCTGACGCGGATGCAGATGCTGACGCAGATGCTGATGCTGATGCTGATGCAGACGCTGATGCTGACGCAGACGCCGATGCTGACGCTGACGCAGATGCGGACGCAGACGCGGACGCAGATGCTGACGCAGACGCGGATGCCGACGCAGATGCAGATGCAGATGCAGACGCTGATGCGGACGCAGACGCAGACGCAGATGCTGATGCAGACGCTGACGCTGACGCCGACGCTGATGCCGATGCAGACGCTGACGCCGATGCCGATGCCGATGCCGATGCCGACGCTGACGCAGATGCGGACGCTGACGCCGATGCTGACGCTGATGCCGATGCAGACGCAGATGCCGACGCTGACGCAGATGCGGATGCGGA
>NZ_LYVN01000309.1 GCF_001990265.1 Sphingopyxis sp. KK2 | reverse complement strand
GCCTGCCAGCCGAACGCCTGCGCGCCGCGGCCCGAGGCGACCGATTCGGCGCCGACGGCGGTCGAGTGGAAGCCCGATGCATTGGCACCCTGACCGAAGGCCGTGGCATCCTCGTCGGTCGCCTGGGCGCCGGTGCCGACCGCGGTCGACTGGAGACCGGTCGCATTGGCGAGCACGCCGACCGCGATCGCCTCGTCACCCGACGCGTTCGAGTTCGAACCGATCGCGCTCGACCGGGCGCCCGAGGCATTTGCAAGTTCGCCCACCGCGCTCGAGAATTCACCCGATGCACTCGCGAACGATCCGTTGGCGGTCGAAGCGAGGCCCGTCGCCGAAGCGCTGGCGCCCGTTGCGACGCTGAACGTGCCCGACGCCACGGCGGCGCGGCCGGTCGCGGTGTCGTTGTCGCCCGTCGCCTGCGCATTGTCGCCGACGGCGGTCGAGTTCAGCCCGGTGGCCTGCGCCTGGCGGCCCGTCGCGACGCTGAAGTTGCCGGTTGCGGCCGA
>NZ_LYVN01000308.1 GCF_001990265.1 Sphingopyxis sp. KK2 | reverse complement strand
AGCGGCCCCCGCCTTCGCGGGGGCGACGATTTTGGGAACGGCAAATTCCCACCCCAAAGCCAACCTCGCCTATTCGGGCGCTTCACCCTCCCCATCGGCTTCCATCGCGGGCCCTGTCTCCATCCGCACGAAGCGCATGTCGCCTTCCTTGCGGTGCAGCACTATTGCTGCGCCGTCGCGCGCCTCGATGCAGGCGCCGCTGAGGTCGATGCGGCCGAGGTCGTTGGGGATCAGCCGCACATGCAGTCGCCCGCGATCGGCGTCGCGGAGGTCGAAGCGCGGCGCGGTGATGCCATAGATATCCTCGCGCACCTCGATCCAGCGCGGCACGCGGGTCTCGTCGTCGGGCAGCGTCCAGCCATTATATTGGGTATAGCCCTCGACCGGATCGCCGCTGTCGAAACCGATGACGAAGTCGATGCCCGAAATCGCCTCGCCGTTCGGCCAGGTCGCGAAGATCGTCGGGACGGCGCCCTCGACCTCCACCGGTTCGGCCTTTTCGAACTGCGGCGCGACGGGCCTGGGATCGG
>NZ_LYVN01000307.1 GCF_001990265.1 Sphingopyxis sp. KK2 | reverse complement strand
GCCGCCGCGCCCCCCGGCCAAAGCCAAGAGCGCAGGCGCGGGCCAGAACAGCGCGCGACCTCTGGCGGCGGCCCCTGCCGCCAGTGTGCGCCCATCATTCCCGCGCACAATTTCGTCGGCGCGACTAGCGCCGGATGAAGAAAATGCCCCGGTCCGCGTCGATCGCTTCCGGCGCGACCGCGCGACGCGCAGTGTCGGCGCGCGCGCGCGGAGGCAGCGCGGAGCGGCCCGCCAGCTTGCCGACATAGGCGCGCGTCTCACCCGGCAACCCCTGCCGCCCCGCGAGGAACGCCGCATAGCGGCCCGGCCCGGCGTTGTAGGCACCGAACAGGCCGGGATAGCCGAAGCGGTCGTACATCAGGCGAAGATACAGGGTGCCGGCGAGGATATTGTCGCGCGGATCGTGCGGGTCGGCGCCGAGCCCGAGCCGGGCGCGCATCGCTGCCCAGGTTCCGGGCATGAGCTGCATCAGGCCCATCGCGCCGGCGTGGCTGACGATCGGGCGGCCGCCCAGCGTGGTGCGGCCGCCGCTCTCGGCGCGCATGACGCGCTCGATCCATT
>NZ_LYVN01000306.1 GCF_001990265.1 Sphingopyxis sp. KK2 | reverse complement strand
CCGGCTCCGGCTCCGGCTCCGGCTCCGGCTCCGGCTGCCGCCAAGGCCGATAATCTGCAACTGATCAAGGGCCTCGGCCCCAAGCTTGCGGGCCTGCTGAACGGCCTCGGCGTCACCGGCTTCCAGCAGATCGCCGACTGGACCGACGCCGATATCGCGGCGATCGACCCGCAGCTCGGCGCCTTCCAGGGCCGCATCGCGCGCGACGATTTCGTCGACCAGGCGGGCTATCTGGCACGCGGCGACAAGGCGGGCTTCGAAGCGAAATATGGCGCGCTCGGCGGCGAGTTGTAGCACCAAGTTCCGACCGATAGCCGACATCCCGTATCCGTCACCCCAGGCTTGACCCGGGGCCTGCCTTGTCTTTGATCCGGTGGTGCGAGAAGGAAGGCGGGTCCCGGGTCAAGCCCGGGATGACGAGGGTCTGAAAACGACCGAAAGGCGACATCTGAAGCATCGTCATCTCGGACGGAATCCTCGGGTTCGCCCTGCGGCGTGGGTGATCTATATTTCACGCAAAGGCGCAAAGGCGCCAAGAAAAAGAGCCTCACACAAAGACACAAAGAGGCCGGGTCAC
>NZ_LYVN01000305.1 GCF_001990265.1 Sphingopyxis sp. KK2 | reverse complement strand
GCAGCACGCCGCGGATCAGGTCGGCGCCGGGGTTGCGCCCGCCGGGCGGGCCGGGTGGAGGGCCGTCGCCCTTGCGCCCCTTCTTGCCGTCGGCCTCGGGCGGCGGCGCAAGGCCGCGCTTGCCCTCGTCGAGCGCCTTGCGCAGCGCCGTCCATTGCACGCCGCGCGACCCGAGCCGGTCCCATGCGCCGCCGCCGATCACGGCATAGACGCCGACATTGGCGACATCGAGGATATCGACTCCGTCGCGCAGCCGCGCGAACGCCGGCTCGCCGCTGAACGGCGCGTGGCGCGATGGCGACGGAAAGATCAGCGCCCGCGTCAGGCCGTCGGCGCGCGCGAGGCTGACCAACGTCGAATTGCCGTTGAGCGCGCGGCTCACGTCGTTGCCGGGATTGCGATCGTCGGCCGAGCCGGTGTCGCTGGTGTCGGGCGAGCCCGAGATTTCGACAAGCCCGATCTGCGTCGCGCCGTTGACGAGGCCGGGGGTCACCGGCTTGCCGCGCGCGTCGATGATCGTCGCGCCGGCGGGCGCCGAACCACCCGCGGCGACCGAGACGATGCGGCCGTTCTCGATGACGATGGTCGCGTCGCTCACCGGCGTATCGCCCTCCATCGTCCACGCCTCGGCATGCGTCACCGCGA
>NZ_LYVN01000304.1 GCF_001990265.1 Sphingopyxis sp. KK2 | reverse complement strand
CCCCGCTGCGACTAGGAAACAAGTTTCCAAGTCTCGCTGCCCCTCCCGCTTGCGGGAGGGGAAATCAGATCAATCCTTCCACGACTGCTACCGGCCGTTACCGGCCAGCCCGCTAGTTCGCCGTTGCCGCCTGCGCCCGTGCCAGCGCGTCGATCGTCTGGTCGGCGGTTGCGAACAATTCGGGCTCGCGGTTGCGGAAGGCGGCGCAGGTCGCGATGTCGGCGGCGAAGACGTCGGTCTTGCCGTCGATCCGCGCGAGCAGCGCGTCCGAATCGGCGATGGCATTTTCGGCCTCGAACAAGGTCTTGAGCGTATTCGCGTCGAAATTGTCGGCAGGATCATGTTCGGCCATTCCGAGCATGATCATATAATATTGCAGGAAATGGCGCCCGGCAGTGAGCTGCGCCTCGCTGTCCTTTGGCGCCTTTTCGCTCGTGACCTGATAGACGGCGGCGCAGCGCAGCATGCCGGCGAGCTTCATCACCGGTTCTTCGGCGGCGGCGGGCAAAGGGGCCAGCAGCGCTGCTGCGGCGGCCCCGGCCAGTAGCGATTTGAACATGAGCATCCTTCCGATGGATGCGACCCCGGGGGACGTATTGCGGGTTTTGGCGGGGATGTCGATGCCCTTGTCTCCCCTCGGGAGGGGAAAGGGTTGCCC
>NZ_LYVN01000303.1 GCF_001990265.1 Sphingopyxis sp. KK2 | reverse complement strand
GACACGGCCGATCCGGGGGTTCCGGTGCTGGCGCCCGACTGGCCCGACAGCGAGGGGCTGGTGCGCCTGTTCGACCTGCCCAATATCGGCGGCGGTGCGGCGCTGGCGCCGCGGATCCTGGTCGCGGCGGCGGGCGGCAATGACGGGTGGCGCGGCGCCGACGGCTGGCTGGTCGCGGCGCCCGGTGCCGAACCGATACCGGTCGGGACGATCCGTCCCGCAGCGGCGCTCGGCGCGCTGACGGCGGTGCTCGCTCCGGCACCGGCGGAGCTGTTCGACATGGATGATAATATCCTGGTTTCGTTGGTGAATCCGTCGATGGCACTGGTGTCGGTTGACGATGCTGCGCTGTTCGGCGGGGCCAATCGCGCGATGATCGGCGGCGAGCTGGTGCAGTTCGGTGTGGCCGAACAGCTGGACGCGACGAACTGGCGGTTGTCGCGCCTGCTTCGCGGCCGCGCGGGGACCGACATGGCGAGCGCGCATGCCGTGGGAACGCCCTTTGTCCTGCTCGGCGACGCCGCGCTGCTGCTGCTTCCCGACGCGCTCGCGGAAGCGGCGGTGGGCGGCGCAGCGCGGCTGCAATGGGCGGCGCGCGGCGGGACCGATATGAGCGATGAGGCGGTGCCCGATACAGCGGCGGCGCTCCGCCCGCTCGCGCCGGTGCATGGGCGCTGCGATGGCGATGGCGCAGGCGGGATCGCCGCCCGCTGGGTCCGGCGCAGCCGCGTCGACAC
>NZ_LYVN01000302.1 GCF_001990265.1 Sphingopyxis sp. KK2 | reverse complement strand
GACCCGACCTCGTCGATCTTGCGGCATTTGATATAATAGGGATGCGTCGCCGCCAGCCCCTCATTGAACGCCTTGATCTCGGTCGGCGTCATTTCCGACGGCTTGCGGTCGGGCGGCGCGCGATCGGCGGCGGCATCGACCGCTCCCGCTGCGACGGCAGTGGACGCGCCGAGCGCGAGGGCGAGGATCATCTTCAGCATCGTCGCTGTCCTTCTGTGGAGGCTTATTGCGGCCGGTTGATCGCCGGACCGAGCTGATCGACCGGTTCCTGCGGCACGCTCCAGCCCCGCGCAAGCGTTTCCATCGAATCGCGCGCGTCCTGGTTGCCCTTGTCGACGATCTTCTTCCACTGGGCATTGGTGTTGCAGACGCGGATCTTCTTCACCAGCGACCCGACCTCGTCGATCTTGCGGCAGCGGATATAATTGGGATCGGCCATCGCCAGCCCATCGTTATGCGCGTCGATCTCGGCCCCCGTCATCTCCGACGGCGCGCGTGCCAGCGGCATATCGTCACCGGCCCAGACTGCGGTCGGCGCCGCGATCAGCACCGCGATGGCGAAAAGACGTGCAGGCATGGTTCAATCCCCTTGTCGAAAGACGGTCGTCGAAAGAACGGTCAGTTCGAATTGACGGCCTTGCCGGTCATCGCCTCGGCGGTGTCGCGCGCATCCTGGTTGCCCTTGGCCGACACTTCTTTCCACTTTTCATTGGTGTAGCAGACGCGGTTCTTCTTCACGAGCGACCCGATCTCGAGCGTCTTGCGGCATTT
>NZ_LYVN01000301.1 GCF_001990265.1 Sphingopyxis sp. KK2 | reverse complement strand
CTTGTTCGTTAGTCGCAGCGGGTGGGGTCCTGGACCTTGCGTAAGGCCGATGGCCCCACCCCGACCCCTCCCCTGAAGAGGAGGGGCTTTATTGCTCTCTCAACCCTCGGGTTCCTGCCACCCGCCACCCAGCGCGAGGAACAGCGCGACGAGGTTCGTCGCGCGCGTCTGTTCGGACTGGGCGATGCTCGCGCGGATCGCGGTGAGCGAGCGTTCGGTGTCGAGCACGACCTGGAAGCTTTCGCGCCCCGCCTGATAGCGCAGCCGCGCGATGCGTGCCGCATCCTCGGCCTCGGTCGCCGCGCGGCGCAGCGCCGCGAGCCGGTCGAGTTCGCCGGCATAATTGGCGAGCGCGCTTTCGCTCTCCTGCAAGGCGGCGAGCCACGCGCCGTCGAAGGTAGCAAGCGCGCCGTCGGCACCAGCCTCGGCCTGCTTCAGCCGCGAGCGCGCAACCTCCATATTGGGGAAGCTCCACGAGATCAGCGGGCCGAGCGAGAAGCGGAAACCGTCCGACGAGCCGAGGCCCGAGATCGACGATGCTGTCGATCCGACCGAGCCGCCGAGGCGGATGCTCGGATAGAGGTCGGCGGTCGCGACGTTGACCCGTGCCGCGGCGGCGGCGAGCTGGCGTTCGGCGCGGCGGATGTCGGGACGGCGCGCGAGCAGCGAGGCGCCGTCGCCGACCGGGATCGGGCGGTCGAGCTCGGGCGGCGCCTGACACGCGAGCACCGCGGCGGGCGCCTCGGCGGGCGGCTTGCCGGTGAGCACGGCGAGGCGATAGAGCGCTGCGCTGCGC
>NZ_LYVN01000300.1 GCF_001990265.1 Sphingopyxis sp. KK2 | reverse complement strand
CCGCCTGCGGGAGGGGGGAGAGGCGTCGCCCTCGTTATTTCCTATCCAGCCCCACGCTCTCCAGCGTCGCACCGCTGCATTTGTCGGCAGCCTTGGCCGTGGCGCTGTTCCCCGAAAGCGCCCCGATCGCGAGGAACCCCGCGACCACCGCGATCAGGAAGGCGCCTGCGACCCACACCAGATATTTGTCGATGAACGCCTTGATCGGCGCCCCGAACAGCCGGAACAGGACGCCGACGAGCATGAAGGAGAAGGCGCGGCTCGCGAGGCTGGCGAGCAGGAACTCGCCGAAGTTCATCTGGATGAAGCCCGCGGTGATCGTCAGCAGCTTGAACGGGATCGGCGTCGCGCCCTTGATCAGGATGATCTCGGTGCCGAACTGGCGCAGGTAACAGGCGGCGGGCGGGAAGGCGTCGGTCAGCCCGAGCACCCCGAGCAGCCAGAGCCCGACGCTTTCATAGAGGAAATAGCCGATCCCGTAACCGAGCATGCCGCCCGCGACCGAGGCGAGCGTGCAGATGGCGGCATAGCGCACCGCCTTTTTCGGATTGGCGAGGCACATCAGCCCGAGCAGCGGATGCGGCGGGATCGGGAAGAAGCTCGCCTCGACGAAGGAGACCAGCGCGAGCCAGAGTTCGGCGTGCGGATGCGCCGACTTTTCCATCGTCCAGTCGTACATGCGATGGATGAAGCCGGGCTTGGCGGTAGCGGTCATGCTGGTCCTTTGGCGCGGTAGGTTGCGCGGGCGCATCTATGCCGGGGGTGCCGGGGGAAGTCGATGGCCGTCTTATGGCGCTGCCATCGCCCTCACCCTTCCGGCGCTTCGCG
>NZ_LYVN01000299.1 GCF_001990265.1 Sphingopyxis sp. KK2 | reverse complement strand
TTGGTCTGTCCCGCCGCGAGCGCCTGGTCGGCGGTCGCCTGCGCCGCATCGGCATTGGCAAAGGCGGCATCGGCGCGGCTCTGCGCGGTCGCCGCCTCGACGCGTGCGGTATCGGCCGTCGCCTGCGCCTGCGCCGCCTCGAGCCGTGCGGTGTTCGCGGTGCCCTGCGCCGTGGCGGCGTTGACCAGCGCGGTGTTCGCCGTTACCTGCGCCGCGATCGCGGCATTTTGCGCGGTCGCGGCATTGGCGAGCGCGGTATTTGCCGTCCCCTGCGCGGCGTTCGCGCTCGATTGGGCGGCCGCAGCATTGGCGAGCGCGCTGTTGGCGGTGCCCTGCGCGGCATTCGCCGCCCCTTGCGCCGTGGCAGCATTGGCCAGCGCCGTATCGGCGGTATTCTGCGCCGCCGCCGCCGAAACCGCATTGGTCGCGTTGCCGGCAAGCGCGGCATCGGCCGCCGCCTGCGCCGTCGCGGCATTGGCGAGCGCGCTGTCAGCCGTGCCTTGCGCGGCGTTCGCGGCATTTTGCGCGGTGGCGGCATTGGCGAGCGCGGTGTCGGCGGTCGCCTGTGCCGCCGCGGTGTCCGCAGCCTGCGTCGCGAGCGCGCCGTTCAACTGGTCAAGATTCACCGCATCAGTGCCCGCCGTCGCGGCGCCGACATTGGCGATGATCCGTTCGTTGCCGGCCGATCCGACCGAGACGCTATTGGCGCGATCGGCATTGGAACCTGCGCCGATCGCAACACTGCCCGGCGCGAAAGCCGTCGCGCTGTCGCCGAGGGCGGTCGAGAGATCGGCACTGGCAAAGGCGCCGGCGCCGATAGCAATGGCGTCGTCGCCGTCCG
>NZ_LYVN01000298.1 GCF_001990265.1 Sphingopyxis sp. KK2 | reverse complement strand
CCTTGATCGAGGCGCGGATCGAAACCCCGCTGACGGTCGAGGAGATGGCGGTGGAGGCGGGCATGTCGGTCAACAGCCTGATCGTCCATTTCGCCCGCGCGACCGGGCGCACGCCGCGCCAATATCTGCTGCGTCAACGGTTGCGCCGCGCCTGCTGGTATCTGATGAACCGTCCGCTGTCGGTTGCCGAGATCGCCTTTGCGACGGGCTTTTCCAGCCATGCGCATCTGTGCGCGGCGTTTCGGGACAAACTCGGCCTGTCGCCGGGCGAATGGCGTAGCCGCTATACCGGCGTCGCCGTCATGGAGGAGGATTGATCATGTCGCACACGGCCATCATGCTGGTCGCGGGGATCGCGTTGCTCGTCATGCTGCGGTTGGCGATCCGCGACGTCCGCCGCGCGACGCGGCTGTTCATCCTGTTATGGCTGGTGATCTCGATCGGCAACCTGCTCGTGGGCGTCCTCTACGCCGGATATGGCTGGGGCGAGGAGGCGGCGATCTGGATCCTGGTGTTCGGCACGCCCGCTGCGGTTGCGGTCGGTGCGGCGCTGTTCGTGCCTAATCCTCGGGCCTGAGCAGGCAGCCGCTCGTCCCCGCATAGCGCGCGCTGCGCGAAGCGAGGAGCGGCACGCTGCCGGTGACCGTCTTCGTCGCCGGATCCTCGGCGAGCGACACGAGTCCCATGCCCGGCTCGAAATCGCGCTGGCAGCTTTCGAGGCTGCGGCCCTGGACATAGCGGCACGAACAGCCGACCCGCGCGGCATAGGACGAACCCAGTTCGGCCTGCGCCTTAAACGAGGGGAATTTCCAGATCAGCAAAATCGCCGCGATCGCGCCGAGGA
>NZ_LYVN01000297.1 GCF_001990265.1 Sphingopyxis sp. KK2 | reverse complement strand
TGCCGCCGAACCGGATGCCGAGCCGCCAAGCCCGCGCGAGTTCACGCGCCGCGCGCCGCTTGGCGTGCGGATCGGCGGTGAGCAGCACCGCGCGCGCGGCTTCGCCCAAGCTCGTCAAAGCGACTTTGCTGCCTCCAGCACCGCCTCGGCATGGCCCTTCACGCGCACCTTGCGCCATTCGCGCGCCAACTTGCCGTCGGCGCCGAACAGGAAGGTCGAGCGCTCGATCCCCATATAGGTGCGGCCGTAATTCTGCTTTTCGACCCAGGTGCCGAAGGCCTCGCACATTTCGCCGCCCTCGTCCGACGCGAGGCGCACGGTCAGGCCGTATTTGTCGCGGAACTTGCAGAGCTTCGCGGGCGCATCGCGCGACACCGCCAGCACCTGCGCACCGAGCTTGGCGAATTCGGGCGCGAGCCGGGTGAAGTCCTGCGCCTCGACGGTGCAGCCCGGCGTGTCGGCCTTGGGGTAGAAATAGACGACCAGCGGGGCACCCTTGAGCGCCGCAAGGTCGATCGCCGCGCCGTCGGCGTCGAGCGGGGTCACGGCGGGAATCGCATCGCCGATGGCGAGGGTCATGGCTTTGTCTCCTGTCGATCGGGGCGAATCGACGCCCACCAGTTCGCGATCTCCTGCCGCGCCGCGTCATGCGCGGCAAGCAGTTGCGGCCAGCCGGGCTCGCCGCACTGGCTCGCGACCAGCTGCCGCGCCGCCGGGGTCGCGGGTTCGCCCTCGGGCGCGGTCAGCCGCAGCATCACCAGCATCCGCCCGAGCAGCCGATGCGCGTCGCACACCTCGGGCGGCGCGAGGCCCTTCGCCTTCAGGCAGGCGAGCGCCGACGCGATATTCGGGTCGTGGCATTCGCCGCTTGCGAGCTGCGTCACCT
>NZ_LYVN01000296.1 GCF_001990265.1 Sphingopyxis sp. KK2 | reverse complement strand
GCGAGGATATCGAGCTGGTCGTCGAGGCTGAAGATCGCGAAGGGAGCGGCGTCGGCGGCGGCGCGCGCGGCGCCCGCGGCGAGGTCGAGCGTCGCGAGCCGGTCGCTGATCCGCATCGCGCGCTGGATGTGCGGGGCGAGCGTGCGCAGCCCGCGCTTCAGCCGTTCGACGTCGCGGTCGCCGGGGCCGGGGATCATCAGCCCCAGCCGTTCGCCGCCGCGCCGGTCGAGCAGCACCGCGACCATCCGGTCGATGCCCCAGGGCGCGAGGAAATTGCGCGAAAATTCGGTCTGAGCGAATTCCTCGCGGGTCATGATGTCGTTGCTGTCGATGACGCTGCCATTGCCGTAGCGCATCATCTTGCGCGACCATTCGTGGCGGCCGGCATAGACTGCGGTGTAGATTTCCTGCACCCCGGCGGCGAGCCCGGTCGCGGCGACGAAGCGCGCACTTGGCGGGCTGCTGCTTTCCCAGAGGATGAAGGCGGCATCCCAGCTCAGCGGGCAGAGCGCGTCGGTGATCTGCGCGAGGGTTTCGTTCCAATGTTCGGGGTGGAGCACCGAGTCATAGATCTCGCCGATCAGCCGGTTGAGGACCTGCCATTCGGCCTCCGCATTATGATCGGATGGAAAAGGCGGATCCTGTTCAACCTGCATCGGCATCCCCGACAGGGCGATGGATCGCGGCGCACCCCTGAGCCGCGCGAAGGTCCCTGCCTATCGACGCACCATGGCAAAATGCGAAAAAAACGCAATGCTACCCAAATGGGTAGCGCGCGGCAGCGGGGAATCGGTCATTCCATAAGGGCGACCCAAGAAGAGCATGTCCCCAAGGGCATGTTCTTCGTTTGAAGCCCGCCGGGAGACCGGCGGGCTTCCTTTTTGGGGGTGGGGCGCTGCTTCCATATCCTC
>NZ_LYVN01000295.1 GCF_001990265.1 Sphingopyxis sp. KK2 | reverse complement strand
TCCCCGACCCGGTGCGCGCGATGATCGAGGCGGCGATCAAGGGCGGCAAGGACGCCGATGTCGAGACGATCGCGCGACTGGCGAAGGGCACCAATCCCGAGGCCGCGGCCGAGGTCGACCTGATGGTCGCCGATTTCCAGCAGTCGCGCAGCAAGGCGAAAGAGGCCGAGGCGGCGGCAGCGAAGGCGAAGCTCGCGAGCGCGAAATTCTGGCAGAACTGGAAGGGCGAGGGACAAATTGGCGCGTCCTACAGCAGCGGCAACACCAAGTCGGCGGGGCTGAGCGGAGGGGTGGCGCTGGCGCGCAAGGGGATCGACTGGACGCACAAGTTTCGCGCGCAGGCCGATTATCAGCGCACCAACGGCCGTACTTCGGTCGAACGCTACCTTGTCGAGCTCGAGCCGCAATATCGGCTGAGCGATCGGGGCTTCGTCTATGGGCTCGGGCGCTGGGAACATGACCGCATCCTGGGTTATGACAGCCGCTGGAACGTCTCCGGCGGGCTCGGTTACAAGCTGATCGACGGCAAGTCGGTGGCGCTCAGCCTGAAGGGCGGCCCGGCGTGGCGGCGCACCGATTTCGTCAGCGGCACGATCGACGACGAACTGACCGCGCTCGCGGGGGTCGATTTCGGGTGGCAGCTGTCGCCGACCTTGCGGCTGACGCAGGTGGCCTCGACCGTCGTGGGCGAGGCGAACAGTTCGACCAGTTCGCTGACCGCGCTCAACGCCAAGCTGTCGGGAAAATTGTCGGCGCGCATCGCCTATTCGGCGCAGATCGATTCGAGCCCGCCGCCGGGGATCGAGAGCGTCGATACGCAGACGCGCTTCACGCTGGTGTACGGATTTTAGGCTTAGCGCGGCGCGATTCATCCGCCCTCACCCTTCCGGCGCTTCGCGCCTCCCTCCCTCTCACGGCG
>NZ_LYVN01000294.1 GCF_001990265.1 Sphingopyxis sp. KK2 | reverse complement strand
GGCACCAATACCGCCTCGGGCGTGTCGTCGAATGTGCTGACCGTCAGCGGCGTCACGCGCAGCGACATCCGCTCGAGCTTCATCGGCTCGACCACCACCGCGCCCGGCGTCCCTGTGACCTTCACCATCACACTCGTCGACGCGAACAACAGCTGCGCGCCGCTCGCGGGCCATGCCATCTATCTGTGGCACTGCGACCGCGACGGCCGCTATTCGCTCTACGACCTGCCGGCCGAATCCTATCTGCGCGGACTCCAGGTCACCGACAGCAACGGCCGCGTCACTTTCACGACGATCTTCCCCGGCTGCTACGCCGGCCGCTATCCGCATATCCATTTCGAGGTCTTCACCAGCTCGACCAACGCGACCAGCGGCCGCTTCGCGCGACTGATTTCGCAATTCGCCCTTCCCTCGGCCGCCTGCACCACCGTCTATGCCTCGACCGGCTATACGACGAGCGCGAGCAATTTCCGTTCGACCTCGATCGCCAGCGACAATGTCTTCGGCGACAACAGCGCCGCGCAGATCGCGGTGATGACGATGGCGATGACCGGCGATGTTTCCAGCGGCTACACCGCGACCGCGACGGTCGGCGTTGCGACCTGAGGCCATAGCCCGCGCGCCACGCCCCCACTTCATTCCCGCCGGGCCTTCTGTTAGGCCCGGCGGAACTGCAGCAAGGGGCCGTATCTTGGACCAGGCGACGCGCGTCCTGATCATCGACGACGATGCGGCGATCCGCTCGCTGACCGCCGATTTCCTGACCGGCCATGGCATGGAGGTCGCGACCGGCGCCGGCGCGCCCGACCTTTATGCGGCGCTCAAGGCGGCGCGCTTCGACGCGATCGTCCTCGACGTGATGATGGCGGGCGAGGACGGGCTGACTGCGCTGTCGAAACTGCCGATCGCCGACCGTCCGCCGGTGATCC
>NZ_LYVN01000293.1 GCF_001990265.1 Sphingopyxis sp. KK2 | reverse complement strand
GCCGCGCGCGCGCGGCGTCGATCAGGATATGGCGCATCGCGGTCGCCGCGCATGCGAGGAAATGCGACTGGCTTTCCCAGCCGTCGGCGCGGCGCAATTTGACATAGGCTTCGTTGATCAACGCCGTCGTCTGCAAGGTCTGCGGTCCGCCCGCGCGATAATGTTCGCGCCGCGCGATGGTCCGCAGCTCCGCATAAAGGGCTGCCACGAGTGCATCGGCCGCTTTCGGAAATTTTTCTGGAGGGGGCGTGTCCGGTTCGATCGACTTTTCCCGTCTTACCTTTTGCCAGCAGCTTTGACGCCCCGATTTTATGCGGGCGCACCAAGGCTTTGGCAAGCGCGATCGCCGGTCCGCCGGAATTGCGCGCGGGGGCCGAATGCGCCGCACGAGCGACGCCCCCAAGGTCGCGTTTTTCATCGCAGCCGCCCGTGGGCGGCGAGGACAAGGGGATTATCGATGCGCAAGGCCAGCAAACTTCTTCTCACCGCCGCACCCGCCGCGCTCGCGCTGTCGCTGGTTACCCCGGCGAAGGCCGACCAGACGCCCGAATGCAACAGCGGGCCGGCAGCCCGATCGACCGAATGCGGCGTCAACGCCTCGGCCTCCTCCGACGATGCGACGGCGGTCGGCGCCAATGCCGATACGCGCGAAAAATCGACGTCGGTGGGCAGCAACGCCCGGTCGGGCGTCAGTTCGACTGCGGTCGGCTATAATAGTTTCGCCGGGATCAACGCGGTCGCGGTCGGCTCGGGATCGGCCGCCTTCGATCAGGGCACGGCCATCGGCCTCAACGCCGTTTCCACCGGTACGGCGTCGGCCGCGCTGGGCAATGCCGCGCGCGCGACACAGGCCAATACGACGGCGATCGGTGCCTATTCGAAGGCCGAAGCGGTGGACGCCACCGCGATCGGCGCGAATACCGACACGCGCGAAAAATCGACGTCGGTCGGCGCCAATGCCAAGTCCGGCGTGAACTCGACAGCGGTCGGCTACAACAGCTTCGGCGGGATCAATTC
>NZ_LYVN01000292.1 GCF_001990265.1 Sphingopyxis sp. KK2 | reverse complement strand
AGTTGAAGGTCAGCGTGCCGAGGATCGAGTGCGAGCGGAAGCGCGTCGAAACGTCGCGACCACGCTGGTCGACCAGGTCGAGGTTGCTGGCGTTGAAGAAGCGATACTTCAGGCCAACATCGATGTTGCGGGTCAGCGGCGCGCGAACGCCGGCGATCGCCTGCCAGGCGAAGCCCGTGTCCGAATCGTCGAGGAACGGACCGGCGAAGACCGGAGCGACATCGACGCGAGCCACACCGGCACCACCGCCGACAAAGCCCTGAAGGCCGTCGTCGTCACCGAAGTCGAGCATGCCGTTGACCATGAAGCTCAGCGCGTTCGAATCGCCGTTCAGGTCATAGCTGCCGGTAACCAGGTTGCCGGTGCCATTGGCCGAACCCGGGATGCCGGGGGTGTTGAAGCGACCGGCCTTGATGTCGGCTTCGCGATAGCCGACTTCGACTTCCGCGCGGAAACCGCCGAAGTCATAGCCGACGACGCCTTCGAAGTCGTAGCCGGTCTTGTGATCGAGCGTACCCGAATTGTTGAAGGTGCCGATGTCGAGATCGAGATCTTCGACGATCATGACACCACCCCCAACTCCCACGTACCAGGAGTCGTCGCGCGCCAGAGCAGGCGTCGCAAGGGCGGTGGAGGCCAACGCCACGGCGGCGGCAAGCTTCCTCATAGTAGATTCCCCTTTCAATTGAGATTTACGTCTCGCAGACGTCCTACCCCCGCCTTTGGTTCCGCGCAAGCGAACAAATTGCCAATCTGTTGCCAAAAAGCCGCACTTGCCGGGCGATAATAGGTAAATTCAGCCTTAAATCAGAAGGCCATGGCCGACAAGCGCAAGAATCAGTGCGGCGATCGCGGCGCGCGCTTCGGCATCGACCGTCGCCCCGCCCGCCGGGCTGGCGACCGGCCCCGGTTCGATCCAGTCCGCGCCGTCGAATCGCAGCCAGCTTCCGTCGCTTAGCCGGTGCGTCCGCATCCCCGACCGCGGCGCGACGAACCGCCAGCCGCTGGCGGTCCACAGCGCCAGCGATCCATCCTCGCCGCCCCATGCCCCCGTCGCTCCGGCGGCCACGATCCAGCCCTGCCCCG
>NZ_LYVN01000291.1 GCF_001990265.1 Sphingopyxis sp. KK2 | reverse complement strand
GCCGGCGCTGAGCACGGTGCCGGGTCCGTCGCTCAATCCTCGATCGGCGCGGCGCCCGCTGCGGCGAAGCCGGTGCCGGCGAGGCGCTGCAGCGCCGCGGCATATCGGGCGGTGTCGAGATAGGGGTGGAGGCTGACGATCTTGCCCCAGCGCAGGCGGATGATGTGGACGCCGTCGTTGACATAGCTGGTGTCGCCGTCGGCCATCACCGCGCGGTCGCGCCATTCGATGACCGCGGTCGTGTCCCACGGCGGCCGCTCGACGCGATATGCTTGATGTCGAACTGCAGCACCGGATGGACCGCGAACAGGCGCTGGAACCAGGCCTTGAGTCCCGCTTTAGTATGGCGCGTGCCGCCGAGCGCGTGGTCGCCGGGAAAGATATGTTCGAAGCGGTCGGCCATGCCGGCGAGCGCCGACTGCCAGTCGCCGCGGCTGAGGCCTTCGAAGATTTTGCGGACGTTGCGGCGCACGATGAAGTGATACATGGCGTTTCTCCTGCCTAGTGTTTACGACGTTAACATGTGCGGGCGCAGGTGGGGTGCAATGTTTACGTTGTCAACACTGGGCGGGAATTATTTTGGTTGTGTGCGGGAGGCGCGGGTGATGACGCGTGTCGCAGTTCGATCAAGCGGGATCCCGGGTCGAGCCCGGGATGACGATGGGGTAGGGATATCCTCCCTGTGGCGAAGCCATGGGGAGGTGGCAGCGGCGCAGCCGCTGACGGAGGGGCAATGACGCAGCGTTGCTGGCCCCTCCACCACTTGCTTCGCAAGCGGTCCCCCTCCCCATGGCTTCGCCACAGGGAGCATTATCGCGTCTTATTTGCTGCTGATCACCACGCACGGCTGGCTGGCCGAGCCGACGGTCGCGCAGAATTTGTCGGCGTCGGCCCTGGTCGCGAAATTGCCGGCCTGGAGGCGGGTGAGCTTGCCGCTCTTGACCAGATAGGGCTGGCGATTGGCGAGGCCGGGATATTTCTTCTCGAGCGTCGCCCAGAGGTTGCGGGCATTGCCGTCCTGCGAAAAGGCGCCGAGCTGCGCGCGCCAATTGTCGGCGACGTCGGCGGCGGCCGGGGCGGACGCGGACG
>NZ_LYVN01000290.1 GCF_001990265.1 Sphingopyxis sp. KK2 | reverse complement strand
AAGTCTCGCTGCCCTCCCCTGAAGGGGAGGGCGTATTCAGTTACTTCCCCTTGAACGCGGTCTTGCGCTTCTCGACAAAGGCCAGCACGCCTTCGACCGCATCCTCGCTGTTGCCCGCGACGAACTGGCCCTTGGCTTCGGCGTCGAGCGTTTCCGAAAAGCTCTGCGACAGGCCGTCGCGCAGGATCTTGCGCATCGTGCCGAGCGACACCGTCGGGCCATTGGCGAGGCGCTGGGCCAGCGCGCGGGCTTCGCTCAGCAGGTCGGCGTCGTCGACGCATTTGTAGACGAGGCCCCATTCTGCCGCCTGTTCGCCGCCGATCTTTTCGCCGAGCATCATCATCTGCGTCGCGCGCGGCAGGCCGATCAGGCGCGGCAGCAGCCACGACGAGCCGCCGTCGGGGACGAGGCCGATGTTGACGAAGGCCTGGAGGAAATAGGCCGACTTTCCGACGAGCGTGAAGTCGCCCGACAGGCCGAAGCTGCAGCCGACGCCGGCGGCGGGGCCGTTCACCGCGGTGACGACGGGGATTTCGAGGTTCGCGAGCGCGAGCAGCATCGGGTTATAATGGTTGCGCAGAGCCTTGCGGCTGTTCGCGCCGCCGCCGACCGCCGATGCCGCGCGGTCGCCGCCGAGGTCAGCGCCCGAACAGAAGCCGCGACCTTCGCCGGTGATCAGCAGCGCGCGCGCGCCGAGGACGGGCAGATGATCGAGCGCATCGCGGATTTCGTCGGCCATCGCCGGCGGCATCGAATTGAGCCGCTCGGGGCGGTTCAGCGTGATCGTCGCGACATGGTCGGCGATTTCGAGCTTGATCATCTCGTAGGTCGGGGTCGTCATCGGGAAGAACTCCTCTCGCGGGTTTTGGCTTTACCTTTACGTTCACGTAAAGTTGTGACCGATTTGCGACGACGGCGCAAGGGGGAAGAGGGCAGTTCGGTTCGCGTCACCCCGAGCTTGCTCGAGGCCTGCCTTGTCTTTGATCGGGCGGCGCAAGAGGGAAGGCGAGTCCCGGGTCAAGCCCGGGATAACGGACGGTCGCTAACGACCGAAAATGAACGTCGCCCCCGCGAAGGCGGGGGCCGCTGTCGGTTTACGGAACGATGCAG
>NZ_LYVN01000289.1 GCF_001990265.1 Sphingopyxis sp. KK2 | reverse complement strand
CGGACAGGATGTGCGCCATGTCGACGTCCTGCCCGCGATCGGCGGCGGCAAAGGCAGCGCCCATCGCGACGTTGCGGATCGAGCCGCCCGACAGGTTGAGCTGCGCCAGCCGGTCGAAATCGAGCGTCGCCTTCGGCGTCGCCTTGGGAAAAATACGCTGCCAGATTTCGGCGCGCTCGCTTTGCGCCGGGAAATCGAAGTCGATGATGAAGCGCAGGCGGCGCAGGAAGGCGGTGTCGATGTTCGAGCGATAGTTGGTCGTCAGGATCGACAGGCCGCGATATTCCTCGATCCGCTGGAGCAAATAGCTGACCTCGATATTGGCGTGGCGGTCGCGGCTCTCGTTGATCTCGCCGCGCTTGCCGAACAGCGCGTCGGCTTCGTCGAACTGGAGGATCGCCGCGCCCTCCTCGGCGGCGTCGAACAGGCGGCGGAGATTCTTCTCGGTTTCGCCGATCCATTTCGACATCATCGACGACAGGTCGATGCGATAGACGTCGAGCCCGAGTTCGGCGCCGAGGATTTCGCCCGCGAGCGTCTTGCCCGCGCCCGAGGGACCCGAGAAGAGCACGCTGATCCCCAGCCCGCGCCCGGCGCTGCGTTTGGCGAAGCCCCAGCTTTCATAGACCGTCGGGCGGTTGCGCACCTGCGCGATGATCGCGCGCAGCACATCCTTTTGCGCCGGCGGCAGGACGAGGTCGTTCCATTTCGCCTCGCTGTCGATGCGCCGCGCAAGGTCCTCCATGCGCGGGCGCGCGAAGCGGCGCGCGGCGTCCCAGGCGATATCCTCGAGCTTGGGATCGCCCTTCCTGGGCTTCGCCGCCGGATCGGGGGCGAGCACCGCGAGTTCGGCGGCGACGCTTTCGGCGAGTTCGGGCGACACCGGGAAATGGCCCGCGAGCCGTTCGATCGTGCCGTTGAGCTTCTTCGCATAAGGGCCGAGCCGGTCGCGCCACAGCGGCAATTGTTCCTTCGCGGTCAGCCGCGGCATGTCGAGCCGCACCGTCGGCGCCTGCCCCAGGGTCAGCGCATCGGGCGCGCCGACGATCAGCGGTTGCTGGACGAGCGAGGCAAAGAGCGCGAGCGGCGCCGGGTCGCTCAGCCGGTCGGCGTCGACGAAGAGCGCCCCGCCGGTGAGCATCAGGTCGCGGCGCC
>NZ_LYVN01000288.1 GCF_001990265.1 Sphingopyxis sp. KK2 | reverse complement strand
GTTGGTGAGCGCCTGGCCACCGCCGGTGAGCGACGCCGCACCGCCGACCGCCGCGCCGAGCTGCGCCGGGGCGTCGATCGCGACGTCATAGACGAGCGTGCGAAAGGCGGGCCAACTCGTCGCGAGCGCGAGCACGATGCCGATCTTGGCAAAGATCAAGAGCCCGCCGCCGAGGTCGGGTCCGCGCCCCGCGAACATGCGATAGCCGATCAATGCGACGAAGATCGTCAGCATCGCGGTCAGAAAGGCCATGATGCTCGATCCCGGGGCCGAGAGCGCGAGATAGCCGGCGTTGCCGATCGTCTGCGCCTGGCATTCGATCGCGCCGAGCGTCCCGGCGACGAAGCTGTCGGCGGACGACGGCGCGCAGATCGTGGCGAGCGCGAAGGTCATGCGACCGCCAGCAGCCGCGACATCCACACATTGGGATCGTCGCCTGCGGTTTCGCGGATCTGGTCGAGCAGCCGCACGGTGCGCTCGCGGCCCGACAGGATCGTCAGCAGGTCGCGCTCGCCCGACAGGTTGAGCCGCACGACGACGCTGTCATTGCCATGCTTGACGAGGAAACAATGCGCATCGTCGGGCAGGGTGCGGATCAGCTGAAACTCATGCTCGGTGAGGCCGAAGCCGTCCATATAATCGGCGGCGCGCGCCTTGGGGTTCGCCATGAAGATTTGCGTCGCGACCTGTTCGATCAGCGCGCTGGCGATCTTGCTCTCGAGCGCGTCCTGCGCGCTCTGCGTGGCGAAGCCGACGATGCCGTTGCGTTTGCGGATCGTCTTTTCCCAATCCTTGATCCGGCGCACGAAGACATCGTCGTCGAGCGCCTTCCAGCCCTCGTCGACGACGATGATCGTTTCCTCGCCGGTCAGCCGTTCCTCGACGCGGTGGAACAGGTACATCATCGTCGGGGTGCGCATCGCGGCATCGTCGAGGATGACGGTCATGTCGAAGCCGATCGTCGGGCTCTCCATGTCGGTCAGGTCCTCGACATTGTCGAACAGCCAGGCGCGCTCGCCGTCGCCCCACCAAGGCCGCAGCCGCGACCACATGTCGTCGGCGCGCGGGCGGGCGCCGCCGCGGAACAGTTCGGCGACGTGACGCAGGCGGCGGTGCGCGGGCGGCTGCGCATAGCTCGCGTCGACCGCATCCTTGATCTGCG
>NZ_LYVN01000287.1 GCF_001990265.1 Sphingopyxis sp. KK2 | reverse complement strand
TCGCGGTCGGTGGGCTCGACCGCAAGCTCGATTTCCCGCCGGCGCCGGAACCGCCGGAAGGCACGCGGCGCGGGCTGTACGCGATATTGTTCGCCGATTTTGCCGGTTTTTCAAAGCTTGGCGAGGCAGAGTTGCCGATCTTTGCGAAGGAAGTGATGGGCGGCATCGGGCGTGTGCTCGACGATTATGGCGAGGCGGTGCTGTTCCGCAACACCTGGGGCGACGCGGTCTATGCGATCATCTCCGACCCCGCGACCGCGGCGCGGATCGCGCTCGACATGCAGCAGCGGCTCGACGTCCTGCCGCCCGGCCTGGGACTCGAGGGGCACAAGGCGGGGATGCGCACGGGCATCCATTTCGGGCCGATCTATCGCGGGCAGGACCCGGTGGTCGGCAACGAGCTGTGGTACGGGACCGAGGTGACGCGCACCGCGCGGATCGAGCCGGTGACGCTCGTCGGGCAAATCTATTGCACCCAGCCGATGGCGGCGATGCTGGCGCTCGGCAATGCGCGCGATTTCGACTGCGACTATGTCGGCAAGGTGCGGCTCGCCAAGGATTATGGCGAGCTGGCGCTATACCGGCTGTCGCGGCGCGCCAGCTAAGGCGCGCGCAGCCGCGCGACGAAGAAGCCGTCGAGGCCGCCCGCATCGGCGAGCGTTCCGGGGAGCGTGCGGATGAAGCCCGCTTCGGTCGGGTCGATGCCGGGAGGCAGCTCGTCGGTCCGCGCCGGATCGATCGTCCAGCCGGGGTGTGCCGACAGGAAAGCCGCGACCTGTTCCTCGCCCTCGGCGGGTTCGAGCGAGCAGGTGGCGTAGACGAGGGTGCCGCCGGGCTTGACCCATGCGGCGGCGCGCGCGAGCAGATCGGCCTGCAGCGCCGCCATTTCGGCGACCTGACGCGGCTCGATGCGGTGCAGCACATCGGGGTGGCGGCGGAAGATGCCGGTGGCCGAGCAGGGGGCGTCGAGCAGCACCGCGTCGGCGGCCGCGCCGGGCTCCCATGTGCGGATGTCGCCTTGCACGATCCCGGCTTCGAGCCCCGTGCGGTCGAGATTCTCCTCGAGCCGGGCGAGGCGCTTGGCGCTCGAATCGACCGCGACGACCGACCAGCCGGCGGCGGCGAGCTGCATCGTTTTGCCGCCCGGCGCGGCGCAGAGGTCGAGCACGGTG
>NZ_LYVN01000286.1 GCF_001990265.1 Sphingopyxis sp. KK2 | reverse complement strand
GTCGACGACGACCGGCAATCTGAGCCGCGCGACGGGGCTCAACAGCACCGCGACCGGCATCGGCGCCCAAGCCACCGCCGAAAGCAGCAGCGCCACGGGCTCGGGCGCGCTCGCCAGCGGGGGCTTTGCGACCGCGACGGGCAGTTTCAGCGAGGCGTCGGGATCGCGCAGCACCGCGACCGGTGATTTCGCCCGCGCGACCGCGCTGCAGTCGACCGCCAGCGGCGCGGGCAGCCTCGCGTCGATGCAGGATGCCACCGCGACGGGTTTCGTCGCGCAGGCGACCGGGATCGGTGCGACCGCCACGGGCACCTTCGCGCAGGCCACCGCCGAGCGCGCGACCGCGACCGGCCGCGACAGCATCGCGAGCGGAATCGGGTCGACGACGACCGGCAACCTCAGCCGTGCGACCGGGATCAACAGCACCGCGACGGGCATCGCCGCGCAGGCGAATGGCGAGAACAGCAGCGCGACCGGCGCGGGGGCGCAGGCGAATGGCGCCTTCTCGACCGCCACCGGCACCAACAGCCAGGCGACGGGCAACCGCAGCACCGCGACGGGCGACTTCGCCTTTGCGACCGGGCTGCAATCGACCGCCAGCGGCGCGGGCAGTTCGGCATCGGCGATGGACGCCACCGCGACCGGCTTCGTCGCGCAGGCGAGCGCCGAAGGCGCGACCGCGAACGGTACCTTTGCTCGCGCGCAGGCGGTCCAGAGCACGGCGATCGGCCGCGACAGCCTGGCGAACAGCGATTTCGCGACGGCAGTGGGCAGCGATTCGACGGCCTCCGCCTTCAATTCGGTGGCGCTGGGCAGCTTTTCGGTCGCCGACCGCGCCAACAGCGTGTCGGTGGGCTCTGCCGGCAACGAACGCATCATTACCAATGTCGGCGCAGGCATCGCCGCGACCGATGCGGTCAATCTGGCCCAGCTCAACGCCGGTCTCGCCGGGGTCGCGGCCGGGGCCAACCCATTTCTTGCGGTGAACACGACCGCGGCCAATGCGCAGGCGGGCGGCCTGCAATCGATCGCCGCCGGCGGCGGCGCGACAGCGGCGGGCGACGGCGGCGTCGCCGTCGGTGAAGAGGCCGACGCTTCGGGTGAAGCCGCGGTTGCGCTCGGCCAGAATGCGACGGCCGCAGGCGCCTTCGGGATCGCCATCGGCGGCGGCGACCTGCTTCCGACGCGCGCCAGCGGCGATTTCAGCATCGCCATCGGGTCGCAGGCGGTGGCAGGCGGCCGCGACAGCAT
>NZ_LYVN01000285.1 GCF_001990265.1 Sphingopyxis sp. KK2 | reverse complement strand
GATCGTGCCCGTCGCCTGGGGCGCCTGCATGGCGTGGACGCTCGCCGACAATCGTATCCTGCGCGCGACCGCCGTGCTCGTCGGCGTCGCCGTCGTCAGCTTTACCGCCGCCATCTTGAAGGGCTTCGCATGACCGCCGCTCCCGCCAAAAAGCCCGTGAAGAAAAAGGATCTGATGGCGCGTATTCCCGCGGGCTTCGTGCGCGCGGTGCTGCGCGGCCACAGCGGTCTCGGTCTCGCCTTTGCCGCGCTCATCTATCTCATTTGCCTGTCGGGCAGCCTCGCGGTCTTCGCGCATGAATTCCAGCGCTGGGAAAGCGCCGCCGGGCCGCAGGTGACGAAGGTCGGCCCCGATGCGGTGCAGGCGGCTTTCGCGAGCGCGATCGCCGCGGGCGGGACAGGCGTCGAGCATGTCTATCTGACGCTGCCGAGCGCCGACCTGCCGCGCTTCCTGCTCCATGTCGACGCCGACGAGGACCGCGAATTCCTCGCCGATGGAGCCGGCAAGCTCGTCCCCGGCACCGAATTCGCCTGGACCGAGTTCATCACCCGGCTCCACATCAACCTGCACCTGCCGACGACCTGGGGCGTGTTCATCGTCGGCCTCGTCGGCGTCGCTTTGCTGTCGTCGCTGATCTCGGGCATCCTCGCGCATCCGCGCATCCGCGCATCTTCCGCGATGCCTTTCACCTGCGCATCGGCGGGTCGAAACGGTTGCAGGAGGCTGATCTCCACAACCGGATCGGCGTGTGGGCGCTGCCCTTTCACGTCATCATCTCGCTCACCGGCGCGTTTCTCGGCCTCACGACGATCGTTGTCGGCGTGCTCGGCATGGCGATGTTCAACGGCGACGCGAGCAAGGTCTATGCGCTCTTCTTTCCCGAACCGCCGATCGACGACCCGCGCCCGGCGCCGGTGCTCGACCTCCGCCCGATGTTCGCGAAACTGCCGCAGGACGGCGGCCGGCTGACCTATATCTTCACCGAGCATCCGACCGAGCAGGGCGGCGCGGCGCTGTTCAACATCAAGCAGCCCGATCGCCTCGCGGGTACCGATAGCTATGCCTTCCGCCGCGATGCGACCCCTTATGACATCGGCAAGGCGGCCGACAATAATCTCGGTGAGGATCTGCTCGGCGGTATGGGTGCGCTCCATTTCGGCTGGTTCGGCGGCGGGATCGTCAAGATCGTCTATTTCGCGCTCGGCCTCGGGCTGACCTATCTCGCCGCGGGCGGGGTCAACATCTGGCTCGCGCGCCGCCGCGACAAGGGGCGACCCGCGCCGGGGTGGGAA
>NZ_LYVN01000284.1 GCF_001990265.1 Sphingopyxis sp. KK2 | reverse complement strand
CAATGCCGCGCGCGCGACACAAGCCAATACGACTGCCGTCGGCGCCTCTTCGAAGGCCGAGGCTGCCGACGCTACCGCTATCGGCGCGAATACCGACACCCGTGAAAAATCGACGTCGGTCGGAGCGAATGCCAAGTCCGGGGCGAGCTCGACGGCGGTCGGCTACAACAGCTTCGGCGGGATCAATTCCACCGCGCTCGGGTTCGGGACCGCGACCTTCAACGAGGGGACAGCGGTCGGTGTGAACGCGGTTTCGACGGGCCTGGGATCGGTGGCAACCGGCAATGCGGCGCGCGCGACGCAGGCGAACAGCACCGCCGTCGGCGCCTATTCGAAGGCTGAGGCCTCCGATGCCACCGCCGTCGGCGCCAACACCGACACGCGCGAAAAATCGACGTCGGTCGGGGCGAATGCCAAGTCCGGGACGAGTTCGACGGCGGTCGGCTACAACAGCTTTGGCGGGATCAATTCCACCGCGCTCGGGTTCGGCGCTGTGACGTTCAACGAAGGGACTGCGCTGGGCCTGAACGCCGTCTCAACGGGGCTCGCGTCGGCCGCCCTCGGCAACGCCGCGCGCGCGACACAGGCCAACAGCACCTCGCTCGGCGCCTATTCGAAGGCCGAGACCGCCAATGCGACCGCCGTCGGCGCCGCCAGCAACGCCGCAGGCAGCAACAGCGTCGCGCTCGGCTATGCCTCGGTCGCGGATCGCAACGACAGCGTATCCTTCGGCACCGCCGGCGGCGAGCGCCAGCTCACCAATGTGGCGGCCGGCACAGCGGCAACCGACGGCGTCAACCTCGCGCAGCTCGACGCCGCGATCGCGGGGGTGGTCGCGGGGAGCAATCCCTATGTCGGCGCCAACACGAACGGCCCCGCCGCACAGGCGACGGGCGACGACAGCTTTGCCGCCGGCGGCGGCGCGCAGGCGCAGTCCGACGGGTCGACCGCGATCGGTTCGGGCGCAGTCGCGAAGGACGGCAAAGCGACCTCGATCGGGTTCGAGAATGTCGCGTCGGGCGACGGCGCGGTCGCCATCGGCGATCCGAACGTCGCAACGGGCACCGGCGCGGTGGCGATCGGCGCCGACAACAACGCCACCGGCACCGCCGCCATCGCGATCGGCAATCTGAGCAATGCGACGGGCAATTCGGCGATCGCGATGGGCGACCAGGCGGTGGCTTCGACCGACGGCAATGTCGCGATCGGTGGGCTTTCGCAGGCGACGGCGACCGACACGATCGCGATCGGCCCCGACAGCCGCGCGACTGCGGTCCATGCCATCGCGATCGGGGCGTTCAGCCGCGCCGCCGCGATGGACGCGGTTGCGCTCGGTTGGGGCGCAAGGGCGACGGGCATCGGTTCGACCGCGACCGGAACCTTTGCCGAGGCGAGCGGCGAGCGCAGCACCGCGACGGGCCGCGACAGCATCGCGAGCGGTATCGGGTCGACGACGACCGGCAATCTGAGCC
>NZ_LYVN01000283.1 GCF_001990265.1 Sphingopyxis sp. KK2 | reverse complement strand
CGAGCGCGGCGGCGAGGCCAGCGGGGGCCTCATCCTCGGCGGACCAGCGCGCGGCGATTTCGGCGGTCGCGGCGCGGATCGCGGCGGTGCGCGCGCTGCCGGCGCGGGGGTGATGATCGTGGCGCGATGGCGGGCGCATGACGGCGTCTTCGAATGCGGGCGCGGCGCGGCTGCGGGCGCCCGCAACCCGATCAGTCGTAGATGATCAGCACGACGGTGACCGAGACCTCGAAGACCGACGGCCCCGAGGCGGCAGTCGGCGCCGCGAGCGAGCCGAACAGCCCGACGGCGGTGTCGAGCAAGGGTATCGCGTCGATGTCGATCGATGGCAGGTTCATTCTTCGCTCCCCAAGGCAGTGCGGCGCGGATCGGCCGCAGCGGAAAGGTGCGAAGCGCCTGCCGTCGGCGCCAGTTAACTTATCGTAATATCAGGCCGATGCCGTTCGTCGAACGGCGGTTGCCGACCCCGCCGCGCCGCCTAGGATGGCGCGACATCGAAGGGGAAAATCCATGCGCCGCACCATCGCCATCCTGTCCATATTGCTGCTCGCCGCGCCGCCCGCCGCCGCCGAGACGCTGCTGATCGGCAACAAGGGCGAGGATAGTCTGAGCCTGATCGCGCTCGACAGCGGCACCGAGCTCGCGCGACTGCCGACGGGCAAGATGCCGCACGAGATTGCGGTTTCGCCCGACGGCAAGCAGGCGGCGGTGGTCGCCTATGGCGGGACGACGATCGACGTTTTCGATGTGGCGGCGCGCAAGATATTACGCACGATCGACCTCAGCCCCAACCAGCGCCCGCACGGGCTGCTCTGGCTGTCCGACGGGCGGCTGGTCGCGACGGCCGAAGGCAGCCAGTCGGTCGCGGTGGTCGCGCCCGACGGCACGCTGACCTCGATCGCGACCGGGCAGCAGGGCACGCATATGATCGCCGTCGCACCCGACAATCGCACCGCGTACACCGCCAATATCGCATCGGGGACGGTGAGCGTGCTCGACCTGAAAGATGCAAAGAAGCTGCGCGACATAACCATCGGCGGCAAGCCCGAGGGGCTGGCGCTGGCGAAGGGTGGACGCGAGCTGTGGGTCGGCGATTTGGAGGCGCCGCGCGTGTCGGTGTGGGACACCGCGACCGGCGAGAAGGTCGCCGAACTGCCCGTCGATCCGGTCGCGATCCGCGTGCTCGCGAGCCCCGACGGCAAGTTGATCGCGACGAGCAATATCGCGGCGGGGACGATCAGCCTGTTCGACGCCGAGACGCGCGCGCCGGTCAGGACGATCCTGGTGTCGGGCGAACAGGCGAAGGGGCAGGTGACGCTGCTGTTCAGCGGTGATTCGAAGCGGCTCTATGCCGCCGAGACCGGGCACGACATGGTCGCCGAGATCGACGTCGCGAGCGGCAAGGTGCTGCGCCGCATCGCGGGCGGCAAGAATGGCGACGGGCTGGCGATCGCGCCCTAGCACACCCCTTTATCGCCCTCACCCTTCCCACCGGCTTCGCCGGCGGGCCCCTTCCCTC
>NZ_LYVN01000282.1 GCF_001990265.1 Sphingopyxis sp. KK2 | reverse complement strand
GCCGAGCGCAAGAGCCGCGCGCAGTCGGTGGTCGATGCCGATCCCGAGCGCTACCGCCGGTTCAGCGCCGCCGCGATCGCCGCCATCCCCGCAGGCGTGCGCGCCGGCGGCTGGGCGCGCCGCCGCGCCGAGGGCAAGGCGCTCAGCATCGTGCGGCTTGCCAAGGCGAGCCTGACCTATGCCGGCGGGATCGATTATCTGGCGTGGAAGATCAATCGCCACGCGGGGACCAAGATCGAGATCAAGCCCTGGCAGCGGAAGTGGCCGCTGGTCGCCGCGCTGACGCTGGTGCCGAAGCTGATGCGGAGCGGGGCGATCAGGTAGCGCCTCATGATCAGGCGAGGCTGAAGCTCGCGTCGGTCCCGAATTCCCGGCGGGCATCGGCAAAGACCTCGGCGACGCCCGCGAACAAAGCCTCGAATTCGGCAGGCAGGCTGCCGCCATTGCGCACTTCGACAGCGAAGGGCGGTTCGACATCGTTGATGCCGCCCGACAGGCTGTCATACAGCGCGTTGAGATTGTGCCCATGCCACGACGGCGCACCGAGTTCGGTCAGCAACGCGACAAAGAAATCATCGGTGGTCCGCCAACCGGTGGCGTCGAGCGGGATCCTCTTCATCTCCGTCCTTACCCGAACGCCGCGACCTTTTCCGCTGGTCGCGGATCGCCGCTGCGCCGGATCGCCTGGTCGAGCTGGGTCAGGGTGAAGGGCTTGCGCAGCACGTCATGGTCGCCGAAGCTCGCGACCTCGCTCGCATCGCCCGCGAAGCCGGTGACGAACAGCACCGCGATATCGGGCCAGCGTTCCTTGAGCGCGGCGACCATCTCGGGACCGGTGAGCTGAGGCATCAGCACGTCGGACAGGATCAGGTCGAAGCCATGGCTTTCGACCAAGGTTTCGGCGTTGCGCGGGTCGTTGCAGGCGACCGCGCGGTGGCCGAGTTCCTCGACCGCCTCGACGGTCGCGGCGAGCACGCGCGGGTCGTCCTCGACGACGAGGATGTCGAGCGCTGCGCCCGCGCTTTCGGCGGCGGCGACCGGCGCGGCGGCGGTTTCGCTGGGCGGCGCGTCGGCGCGCCGGATGACGGGCAGCAGCATCGCGACGCTGGTGCCCTCGCCCTCGGTCGACTGGATCTGCACCTCGCCGTCGGACTGGCGGCAGAAGGCGAAGACCTGGCTCATGCCGAGGCCGGTGCCCTGGCCGGCGGGCTTGGTGGTGTAGAATGGGTCGAAGACGCGTTCGAGCACTTCGGGCGACATGCCGCAGCCGGTGTCGATTACCTGCACCGCCAGCGCCGAGGGCTCATCCTCTTCGTCGCGCAGCGTGCGGATCGTCAGCGAACCATGGCCCTCCATCGCGTCGCGCGCGTTGACCGCGAGGTTGAGCAGCGCGTTTTCGAACTGCTGGCGATCGAGCCACGCGGCGAGGCCCGGCGCCTGCAGGTCGAGCGTCAGCGCGATGCGGTCGCCGATCGTGCGTTCGATCAGCTCGGCAAAGGCGGCGATGCTGTCGTCGACGACGATCATTTCGGGGCGGGCGGGTTCCGAGCGCGCGAAGGCGAGCAGGCGGCGCGTCAGGT
>NZ_LYVN01000281.1 GCF_001990265.1 Sphingopyxis sp. KK2 | reverse complement strand
GCGCTGATCGACATCGCGATCAGCCAGGGCATCCTCAACCCCGCGCTGCTCGCCGATCCGGTCGCCAACGGCCCCGCGATCGGTGCCGCGCTCGCGCAGGCGCAGGTGCTGTTCGCAGGCCTCGTCGACCGGCGCGGTTTCTACGACAATGACGCAACGGGCCTCCAGGGCGTTTACGCCCGAACCTATGGCGTCAGCTCGAACCTGGCGGTCGAGCTGACGCCAGATTTGTCCTTCCGCTCGATCTCGGGCGCGCGCTGGCTCAAGCGCTGGCTCGACGTCGACCTCGACGCCTCGCCCTTCCCGTTGCTGGAGGCGAGCCTTGCCAGCCGCGCGAAGAACCTCAGCCAGGAATTCCAGTTTTCGGGCAAATTCGGCGAGCAGCTCGACTGGATCGTCGGCGCCTATTTCAACGAGGAAACCGGCCGCGACACCTCGCGCGCCACCGCGCTCGGCACGATCAACCCCGCGAACCCCAATTTCACCGACGGACTGGTCAGGAACAGCAGCTGGGCGGTGTTCGGCCAGTTCAATTACGACCTCACCGACAGCCTGCGCTTCACCGGCGGGCTGCGCTGGACCGAGGAGAGCAAGGAACTGCGCTCGTTCAACCGCTCGACGCCGGGCGGCGCGGTGTGCAACATCCCGGTCGCGCTGCGGCTCGGCGGCACCTGCCAGGCGCGCTTCAAGGACGGCTTCTCGGACTACTCCTATCTCGCCAGCGTCGACTGGACCGCGCGACCGGGGCTGCTTTTCTACGCCCGCACCGCGCGCAGCTTCAAGGGCGGCGGGCAGAATCTGCGCGGCACCGGCAGTGCCGACAGCTTCGCCGCCTTTGCCCCCGAAACCGTGACCGATTACGAGGTCGGGACCAAGGCCGACCTGCTCGATCGCCGGTTGCGCATCAATGCCGCGATCTTCCAGGCCAATTACAGCGACATCCAGCGCACGATCGTCCAGGCCTCGCCCGGCGGCGCGATCGTCAGCCTCGTCACCAACGCGGCGCGCGCGCGCATCCGCGGCGGCGAGCTCGAAGTTACCGCAATCCCGCTCGACGGGCTGACGCTGTCGGGCAGCGTCGGGGTCAACGACGCGAAATATCTCGACTTCACCGACGTCACCGGCGACCGCTCGAACGAGCCCTTCCAATTCCCCAAATACAGCTATCGCCTCGGCGCCACCTACGCGGCCCCGCTCGCTATCGGCCAGCTGCGGCTCGCCGTCGACTGGACCTGGCGCAGCAAGACGCAGCTCGTCGGCTCGGCGATCTATCGCGACAGCCTCAACCAGCCCGCCTACGGCCTGCCCGGCGCGCGCGCGTCGCTCGATATCGAGAGCCTGAACAGCGAGGTCGCGATCTTCGCGACCAACCTGACGGGCAAGCGCTATGCGGTGTCGGCGGTGCAGTTCGACAACAGCCTCGGGTTCAACAGCCTCTACGCCGGCGAACCGCGCGTCATCGGCATCCAGCTGACGACGAAGTTCGGCGGCGAATGAAACATAGCGCAATATGAGGGCAAGGTGGGGGCATTAGCGCTGCGGCAACGACCATAGCCGAAAGACTGCCCATGCCCCGCCCTGCCCCCGCGCCCGACCATCATGAAGACGGCGGTTTCGCCGAAGACATGGCCGCGCTCGAACGGCTGCGCCTTGGCCGCCGCCGCGCGCTC
>NZ_LYVN01000280.1 GCF_001990265.1 Sphingopyxis sp. KK2 | reverse complement strand
CCGGTCGGTCGACCAGTGCGGCAGGAAGAGCGATACGACCCGTCGCATCGCACCCCTCCACGATCCAGTTGTGGGGATTGCCGCCGCGCGTACGCTCGAGTGCGACGCGCCAGCGCGGCCGCGCGATCGCGGGGATGCCGAGATCCTCGCTCGGGCTTGCCGTGATCCGCCAGCGGGTGAGGGCGGCACTGCCTTCGGCAGGTTCGCCGGCCTTGCTGGCGCGGCGGAAGACGAAGGCCGGGACGCCGGAGGCTTCGGCCGCCAGTTGCAGCCGCTTCGAGGCGGTGGTGGTATATTTGCGGACCTCGCCGACGACGCCGGCGAGTCCCGGGTGGCGGAGACACTCCTCCATAGCGAGGAGGACGTTGGTGTCGCTTCCCGCCTCGACATGGATCAGGCGGTCAGGGTGCAGTCCCGCGAGATGGAGCGCGGGCGTGAAAAGATCGCGCCAGCGAAGGCACCACAGGACGGGCCCTTCGCACCTCGCAAGGATGCCGGCGAGAAAGATCGTCGCACTCGCATCGTCGGCAAGTTCGGGGCTGCCCGCCAGCTCGTGCAGCGCGCCGGCGGCTATCCCCCCGGCTGGCAGACGCGAGTCGATAGCTTCAATTTCGAACGGAATGACATAATGACGCGCCGCAATACCTTCGATCTGCGCGATTTTCGCGCGAAGATCGGAGATAATGGATGGCGCTTGCATGACGGGGCGAACTCGGAAAATGGAGAGCAATGTTCCTTCTTTGTTCTTTTTATCGCATCCAAGTCAAGCCGAACGGCGTGATCGACGCATGTCCGCTTTCAGAAATCTGTGGAGAAGCGGCCGCGCGCGGGGAGTGACCAGCCCCATCGAATGGCGCCGCCCCGCAGTGCCATGCCGATAATCTCAGCTGCCGTTGCAGCCCATGGCGACGCCACGGCTACGCCCTCGAGAAGGATGTAGAGGCCCGCAGCGGCAAGCGCGGCCGTCACACAGATTTCGTGCCGCAAGAGGATCGACGGTTCGCCGGCGAGTGTGTCTCGGATGATGCCGCCCACGCAGGCGATAATGACGCCGCGGTCACTGCCGACATCGGCGTTACACCGACGGCGAGCGCTTTCGCGGCGCCATAGACCGCGTCCGGATGCGGGCGCGGTCGCAGACGGGCCTAACACCAGTCAGGCGGTGATTGCTTCAGTCCCCAGATAGGTAGGCGCTTGCCAACGGTACCGCGCACCACTTCGCGAGCACGACCACGGTCATAAATGCAGTACGCCTTAGGGGGATGTAGCGGAATTCGAACTCATCGGTACAGGCGCCCCAGTCCGCCAGAAGACCTGTCTTGCATATGGTAAGTCGGTGTCACTCCTCAAGAATGGGCTGCCTCCTGTGCTGCATGGGCGGGCTGATGCTGGCGGGCGCGACATTTTGATAAGGTCGTCCCTACTGGAGGTTCTGATATCTCGGAAAGAGCTGCGCCTGGCTGATGCGGGTCAACGTTCGGCGCCGAGAAGGGTGCCATGACGAATTCTAAGCGCTTGCACGCCCCTGATGTCTGGCCACGAGCCCGCCGGGAACCCTTAGCGCGCGGCGCCATCGATCAGCATCGCCACCGACCAACCGCCGTTATTCAACTCAGTGGTGACCGGGCCGCGCTCGGGCCGCCGAATATGCACGAGGCGCAACTCGCTCAA
>NZ_LYVN01000279.1 GCF_001990265.1 Sphingopyxis sp. KK2 | reverse complement strand
TGGAACAGGTCGAGCGTCTCGGTGACGCGCACCGCGGGCGAGGCGATGATGCGATCGACGGGCAGGCCCTGGCGTTTCAGCCATTGGCCGATCAGGTCGGCGCCGCGCCGCCCGCGCGCGTTGATCGGGCGGTCGAAATCGCGCTCGACCTGTACGTCCCAACCCGATTTGGCATGGCGCAGGATCGTCAACGTCTTCAAAATCTCTCCCCGCGCCCGTCGCGCCTAGCCCCGTGTTCGAGGCCTTGTGCCGCAATCTTATGACGGTGAAAAGGCGGGAAAGGCGGCGTAGGGGCCAAACCTGCCAATTCCACGGCTGAGGCGTCAAAATGGCGAAGATATCGGAGGGGAATGCCCGCCGGGAACAGTGGTTCTGTTTCCAAGGGCATTCCCCTTCGAGATCGAAGCCATTTTGACGTCCCTTCGGGATTTGACCGATTTTGTCCATGGCTGCGTCGGCGAGCCTTGGAATATATTCATATGCCTGCGCCTCGCCTCCTAGCCCTGAACAAAATCGCTTCAAACCTCAGTCGTGTAATTGGCAGGTTTGGCCCCTCGTCTTCTTTCGACATTCGCCGCGGCGACATGATTGACCACCTCGTCGAGCGGCAGGCGGCGGATCGGGGTGCCGGGCGGGAAGGCCGCCAGCAGGCGCGAGGGGAAGCTCGGCGACAGCATGGCGAACTGGCCATAATCGTCGCTGCGCCGGATCAACCGGCCGAACGCCTGCGCGATGCGGCCGCGGATCACCATGTCGTCGTAACGCGCGCCGCCCTGCGCGGCGCGGCGCGCGGCGTGGAGGATCGTCGGGCGCGGCCAGGGCACGCCCTCCATCACCACGAGCCGCAGCGAATCGCCGGGGACGTCGACGCCGTCGCGCAAGGCGTCGGTGCCGAGCAGCGAGGCGTGCGGGTCGGCGCGAAAGATGTCGACCAATGTGCCGGTGTCGAGCGGGTCGACATGCTGGGCATAGAGCGGCAGCCCCGCGCGCGCGAGGCGGTCGGCGATACGCGCATGGACGATGCGCAGCCGCCGGATCGCGCTGAACAGCCCGAGCGCGCCGCCGCCCGACGCCTCGATCAGCCGGCTGTACGCGCCGGCGAGCGCGGGCAGGTCGCCGCGCGCGATGTCGGTGACGATCAGCACCTCCGACTGGCGCGCATAGTCGAAGGGGCTGGGCACCGCGAAATGGCGGACGCCGCCGTCCATGTGGCGCGCGCCGGTGCGGATGTCGGCGTCGTGCCAGTCGTTCGCGCCGCGCAGCGTGGCCGAGGTCACGAGCACGCCCTGTGCGGGGCGATAGACGATGTCGGCGATCGGCTTGGCGGGATCGAGCCAGTGGCGGTGCATCCCGGCGTCGACCTCGCGCCCGTCGATGCGGTTCACCGCGAGCCAGTCGACGAAATCGGGATCGGCGGGGCCGCCGACGCGCCCGAGCAGCGACAGCCAGGCGCCCAGCGTGTCGATGCGGTTGCCAAGGCTGTGCCGCGCGCCGTCGACGCGCGCGCGCGCCTGTCCGTCGAGCCAGTCGGGCGGGTCCTCGATCAGCGCGTCGAGCCGCTTTCCGAGCGCCATGAGCGGGCGCAGCACCGCCTCGATCGCGTCGCTCGCGCTCGCGGCGGCGGCGACCAGTTCGGCGTCGGGATCGGCGAGTTCGGTTTCGAGGCCATAGCCGCTGTCGCCGCCCTTGGCGTCGATTCCGCGCGCATAGACCATGGCG
>NZ_LYVN01000278.1 GCF_001990265.1 Sphingopyxis sp. KK2 | reverse complement strand
CACCGCCGCCGCCCCTGCCCTGCTGCGCGCCGCCGAACCGCTCGCGCCCGATGCGCTCAAGGGCCGCACCGTGCTGATCACCGGCGCGTCGAGCGGCTTCGGGCGCGTCGGTGCCTTGCTCTATGCGAAGCATGGCGCGAAGGTGATCGCAACGATGCGCAACGTGCCGCGCCCCGAGGCGGCAAGCCTCGCCGCCGAAGCCGCGAAGGACAAGCTCGACCTGCATATCGTCGAGATCGACGTCACCGACGACGCCTCGGTCGCCGGCGGCACCGCCGCGGCGCTGAATATCGCGGGCGGACGCATCGACACCTTGGTCAACAATGCCGGGATCGGCATCACCGGGCCGGTCGAGGTGCAGGACATGGAGGCGACGCGGCTGATCTTCGAGACCAATGTGCTGGGCATCCAGCGCATGCTGCGCGCGCTGCTGCCGCAAATGCGCGCCGCGAAATCGGGGCAGATCTTCAACATCTCGTCGCAGCTCGGGCGCGTCATCGTCCCCGGCGGCGGCCATTATTCGGCGACCAAATTCGCGGTCGAGGCGCTGTCCGAACAGCTCGCCTATGAACTGGTGCCGCATGGCATCGACGTGACGATCATCCAGCCCGGCGGCTATCCGACCAGGGTCTGGGTCAATCGCAATGCCTACACCGGCGCGCTCCGCGACCGCAGCGAGGCCGACCTGCTCAAGGCCTATGAACCCTTCACGCGCGGCATGGGGACCGAGGATGGCAGCGGGCGCAGCGCCGATCCGGCCGACGTCCCGCGCGCGATCGCCGAGATCATGGCGATGCCCGCGGGCAAGCGCCCGCTGCGCCGCGCGGTGCATCCCGGCAACAAGCCGCAGGAGGCGATCAACAAGGTCTCTGCCGAGGTCCAGCTCGCCTGGCTCGGCGGCGGTCAATTGGGGCCGCTCGTCAAGGCGGTGCACGACTGATCGCACCGTCTGTCACCCGACTGTCATCGAAGTCGCTTCGCGCTGACACCTTCGGGCAACAAGCCTGACACCTCCCCCTGCCATCGGGGCCACCTCACCGGGACGACTCCCAGTCCCGGGGCCAACCGAAACAGGGGTACTGCATGTCACATCTTACCGACGAAGCCCGCGCGCCCTATCGCCGCGCGACCGACGACCTTGACGGTCCGAACAGCCTCGAGGCGATCGTCGCCGCCAACCCGTCGCGCCGCACGCTGCTCGTCAACGGTCTGTTCGGCCTGTCGGTGCTGCCCGCGCTCGCGGCGTGCAACAGCGATGGCGACCCGGTCGTGACGGTGCCGCCGACGCCCACCCCGACCCCCACGCCCACTCCGACGCCGCCGAGCTTCGCGGTCAACTTCACCTCGGTCGCCGCGAACCGCAACGACACCGTCACCGTGCCGGCGGGCTACACCGTCGACGTGCTGCTCAAGGCCGGCGATTCGGTCGAGGCCGGCACGCCTTATTCGGGCAGCTTCCCGGCGAGCCCCGCGGTCGCCGAGAAATGGGCCGGCGGCAATCATGACGGCATGGAATATTTCGCCTTCCCGGGTGTCGACGCGAACAACCGCGGCCTGCTGGCGCTGAACTTCGAATATCCCGACTTCAATATCCTGATGGCGGGCAGCTACGACCCGGCCACCGCGACCGCCGACCAGAAGGCGATCGCGCTGTCGGCGGTTGGCATCGGCGTCGTCGAAATCGCCAAGGGCAGCGACGGCAAATGGTCGGTGCAGGCCGGATCGACCTATAAC
>NZ_LYVN01000277.1 GCF_001990265.1 Sphingopyxis sp. KK2 | reverse complement strand
CGGTGACGATCGCGATCGGCACCGGCGGCGCGTCGGCGGGGCTGGCGAAGGCCGTGCGCCAGCGCATCGAGGCCTTGCTGCCGTCGCGCCTCGGCGCGCTCGCCGCAGCGCTCTACGCCGGACGTGACGCCATGAAGGCGCGCTGGCCCGCCGCCGCCGATCGCCGCCGCGCGATCGACGCCGCTTTGGCGAGCGGCGGGGCGCTCGACCCGCTCGACGCGACCGCGCCCGATCGCGTGAACGACTGGCTTGCCGCCGACGCGGCGCTTCCCGCGTCGCGGATCGAGACGATCGCACTGACCAGCTTCGACCCCGACGACCTCACGCTCGGCGCCGCGCGCCTGCTCGGCGAGGCCGACCATGTCTTTCATCCCCCCGGCATCGCCCCGGCGATCCTCGCGCGTGCCCGCGCCGATGCGGTGCGTCATATCGCCGACGCGCCGCCCGCCGATCCGCCGCCGGGCCTGTCGCTCTGGCTCGCACCCCCCGCGCCATGACGGATATCCATCCCGTCTATGCCGCGATGGCGCCGACGATCTTCGAACATATGTCTGCGCTGGCGCGCGAGCATGGCGCGATCAACCTGGGGCAGGGCTTCCCCGACGGCCCGGCGCACCCCGACATGCTCGATGCTGCGGCGCGCGCGCTCGCCGAGCGGTCGAACCAATATCCCCCGGCGTTCGGCCTCCCCGAACTGCGCGACACGATCGCGGCCTTCTACGCCCGGCGGCAGGGCCTGTCGCTGACCCGCGAACAGGTGGTTGTCACCTCGGGCGCGACCGAGGCGCTTGCTGCGGCGCTCCTCGCGCTCGTCACCCCCGGCGACGAGGTGCTCCTCTTCCAGCCCGCCTATGACAGCTATGCGCCGATGGTGCGCCGCGCCGGCGGCGTGCCGGTGTCGGTGCCGCTCAGCCCGCCGCACTGGCGCTACGAGGCCGCGCCGATCGCGGCCGCGATCACGCCGCGCACGCGGCTGCTGATGCTCAACGACCCGCTCAATCCGGCGGGTACGGTCGCGAGCGGGGCCGAACTCGCGATGATCGCCGATCTCTGCGTTCGCCACGACCTCACCGCGATCTGCGACGAGGTGTGGGAGGATGTTTGCTTCGACGGCGTCCCGCACCGGTCGCTGCTGTCGATGCCCGGCATGGCGCGCCGCGCGGTGAAGATCGGCTCGGCGGGCAAGATCTTCGGGCTCACGGGGTGGAAGGTCGGCTGGTTTTGCGCCGCGCCCGATATCGCGCAGGCGCTCGGCCGTGCGCACCAGTTCCTCACCTTCACCACGCCGCCCGCGCTGCAATGGGCGGTCGCCGAGGGGCTCGGCAAGCCCGACGACTGGTTCGCCGATCAGCGCGCGGCATGGGCCGCGTCGCGGCGCCATCTGGCGGACGCGCTCCAACGCGCGGGCTTCACCGTCCTCCCCAACGCCGCCACCTGGTTCCTGTGCATCGACCTCGCCGCCTCGGGCATCGCGCTCACCGACCGCGACTTCAGCGAGCGCGCGGTCCGCGAGGCCGGGGTCGCCTCGATCCCGGTGTCGGCGCTGTTCGAAGGCGACGGCCCGCGCCACATCCTGCGCCTCTGCTTCGCCAAGGACCATAAGATCCTCGACGAAGCCGTCGCGCGCCTCGCCGCCTTTCGCGCGACGCTGGCCTGACGGTCCTTAGTCTCCCTCACCCTTCCGCCGCTTCGCGCCTCCCTCCCTCTCCCGGCGGGAGAGGGAGGGAGGCGCGAA
>NZ_LYVN01000276.1 GCF_001990265.1 Sphingopyxis sp. KK2 | reverse complement strand
CACCCGCGCGCCTGCGTCCCGCCACCCCGCGCCTAATGTGCCCGTCGCAAGAACGGGCGACGCGCCCGCCACGGAGAGGCCGATGACCAGCGAAACCGCCCCAGCCCAGACCGACGCCGCAGCGGCGCGCATGCCCTATGGCGCGCTGTTCCTGCTGATGATCGTCTATGCCTTCAACATGCTCGACCGCCAGATCGTGACGATCCTCGTCGAACCGATGAAGGCCGACCTCGACCTCGCCGACTGGCAGATCGGGATGATCAGCGGGCTCGCCTTCGCGCTCTTCTACACGCTGCTCGGCATCCCGCTCGCGCGCATCGCCGACCGCGGCAACCGCGTCGGGATGATCGCCATCGCGCTCGCGGTGTGGAGCGGCTTCACCGCGCTCTGCGGCCTCGCGCGCAACTTCACCGAATTGCTGCTCGCGCGCATCGGCGTCGGCGTCGGCGAAGCCGGCTGCACCCCCGCCGCGCACAGCCTCATTACCGACTATGTCCCGCGCGAACAGCGCGGCCGCGCGCTCGCGCTCTATTCGCTCGGCGTGCCGGTCGGCTCGCTCGCGGGGCTCGTGCTCGGCGGCATATTGCTCGCCAGCCTCGGCTGGCGCGCCGCCTTCCTGATCGCGGGGGTGCCCGGCATCCTGCTCGCCATCATCGTCTGGTTCACCCTCGACGAACCGCGCAAGCGCGCGATCACGCCGCAAACGCCTGCCGCGCCGCATATGCCGCTCGGTCAGGTGCTCGCGACCCTGCGCCGCCTGCCCAGCTTCTGGCTCATCTCCTTCGGCACCGCGATGGGCGCTTTCGGCTATTACGGCCAGGCCTCCTTCTTCGGCTCGCTCTACATGCGCACGCACGTCGCCGGGATCGACGCGATGGCGGCGGGCTGGGGCGTCCCGCCGACGGTCTTCCTCGGCCTCAGCCTCGGGCTGATCGTCGGACTCGTCGGCATGGTCGGCACCTTCGTCGGCGGCCAGCTTGCCGACCGCGCCGCGCGGCGCGGGATCAAGGGCTATACGCTCGTGCCCTCGACATCGCTCGTCATCGCGGCGCCCTTGTTCGCGGGCGCCGCGCTCGCGCCGACCGTGCCCTTGTCCTTCGCCTTCCTCAGCGGCGCGATCTTCGTGCACGCGCTCAACTATGGCTCGGTCTTCGCCTCGGTGCAGACGCTCGTCCCCGCGCGCGTCCGCGCGATGGCGGCGGCGGTACAATTGTTCGTGACCAATGCGATCGGCCTTGCGCTCGGGCCCTTGTTCGTCGGCATCGCGAGCGACCTGCTCGCCCCCTCGCTCGGCAGCGAACAGGGCCTGCGCGCCGCGATGGCGCTCGTCGCGCTGCCGCTCGCGATCGGGTCTTTGCTGTTCTGGCTGGCCGGCCGCCGGATCGAAGCCGACGAGGCGAAGCAGGGCGCCTGAGGCGCCCTGCAAATCCCTTCTTATCGCGTCAGTTCGGCGAACCGCGCCTTGTGATGGTCGCGGTCGCCATGCGCGAGATCGAGCATCATCTGGCGGCGGAGGTGGTGGCTGACGATCAGTTCCTCGCTGGTGCCGACCCCGCCATGTAGCTGCACCGCCTGCTGCGCCACCGCGATGCCGCATTGCGCGACGCGGACCTTCGCCGCCGCGATCAGCGACCTTGCGTCGCCCCCGCTTGCGAGTTGCGACGCGGCGACCATCATCAGCGCGCGCGCTTCCTCGCACGCGACGCTCATGTCGACCACCTTGTGCTGGACGACCTGGAAGCTGCCGATCGCCACCCCGAACTGCTGGCGGGTGCGGACATAGTCGAGCGTCGCTTCGACCGC
>NZ_LYVN01000275.1 GCF_001990265.1 Sphingopyxis sp. KK2 | reverse complement strand
CACCGGCGCGCGGTCGACGATCGCGGGGGTCGTGAAATCACAGAGGTCGGGGCGGTCGACGACGTTAACGAGCAGCCCGTGCGCGCGGAGGTCGGTGGCGGCGGCCTCGGCGCCGTCATCGAGCGCGACGAAGGCGAGGGTCGCCCCCGCTTCCCATCGCGGCACGATGCGCCCGCCGGCGCGTTCGATCAGCCGCGCCTTGGCGTCGGCAGCCTCCCCCTCCCCGACCAGCACGACCGTGCGGCCCTGCAGGTTGAGGAAGATGGGAAGCTGCTCCATACAAAACCTATAACAGGCCCCTCCCCATCCGGGGAGGGGTTGGGTCAGTCGATCCAGTCGGGCACGCGCTCGGCGGCCATGATCGTGCTCGCGGCGATGCGGTCGGCGACCTTCACATAGCGGTCGCCGTCGACGAGCACTTCGGGGACGAGGCTGCGGCTGTTGTAGGTCGACGCCATCGTCGCGCCATAGGCGCCCGCGGTGCGGAACACCGCGAGATCGCCGGGTTCGACAAGGTCGGTCTCACGGTCGCGCGCGAAGGTGTCGCCGGTCTCGCACACCGGGCCGACGATCGACGCGGTCATCCGTTCGCCCGACGGCTTCACCGCGGCAAAGTCGTGCCAGGCATCGTAGAGCGCGGGGCGCGCAAGATCGTTCATCGCGGCGTCGACGATCACGAAGGGGTTCGTCGCGCCGGGCTTGACCCACAGCACCTCGGTCAGCAGCACGCCGGTGTTGCCCGCGATGACGCGGCCGGGTTCGAACATCAGGGTGACGTCCCAATCCTTGGTCACGCGCGCGACCATCGCGCCATAATCGGCCATGCTCGGCGGATTGTCGCCCGCCTTGTAGGTGACGCCAAGGCCGCCGCCGAGGTCGACATGGGTGATGCTGTGCCCCGCCGCGCGCAGGTCGGCGACAAGCTGGCCGACGCGCTCGAAGGCCGCCTCGAGCGGTGCGAGGCTGGTCAGCTGGCTGCCGATATGGACCGCAATGCCGCGCATCTGGAGCCCCGGCAGCGCGCTGAGGCGGGCGAAGATTTCGGGGGCGGCGTCGATGCCGACACCGAACTTGTTCTCGGCCTTGCCGGTCGAGATTTTGGCATGGGTGCCCGCGTCGACGTCGGGATTGACGCGCAGCACGGCGGGCGCGGTCATTTCCTTGCCCAGCGCGATTTCGGAGAGCGCCACGCCTTCGGGTTCATGTTCGATGTTGAACTGGCCGATGCCGCGGTCGAGGCCGAGCGCGAGTTCGGCGCGGGTCTTGCCGACGCCCGAAAAGACGATGTCCTGCGGCGCCATGCCCGCGGCGAGCGCGCGTTCGAGTTCGCCGCCCGAGACGACGTCGGCGCCATAGCCCTGCCGCGCGAGCACGCGCAGCACGCCGAGGTTGGGGTTGCACTTGATCGCAAAGGCGAGGTGCTTCTTCGGCACGTCCTTCAGCCCGTCGCGAAATTCCTGCGCATGGCGTTCGAGCATCGCGCGCGAATAGACGTAAACGGGGGTCCCCACCTCTTCGGCGATGCGCGACAGGGGGATGGCTTCGGCGTGCATCACGCCGTCACGAAGTGCAAATTGATCCATTGGAGAAAGTCCTGAACTCAGCCCGGAGGCGGTAAATCGAAATCGTCGGGTTCACGTTGTTCCGAACGTTTAAGAAGTTCGTCGACCCGCGCGGGCCGGGCCTGCGCGTCGGGCGTCGTGAGTTCCTCCGTCGTTGGTTGTGTCTTGGCACCGACCGGCAGCGACGGCGGGGCCTGGCCCGCGACGGGCTTCAGATCCTCGCGCTTGCCGCACGCGCCGAGCGCCGCGACGCAGGCGGCACCGGCCGCGAGCAGAGCGAAGGCTTTCGCCGTTGCCATATCCTATTCCTCCAGCGCGGCGCGCGCCGC
>NZ_LYVN01000274.1 GCF_001990265.1 Sphingopyxis sp. KK2 | reverse complement strand
GCGGCGGGGCTGCGGATCGGCGCCGCGGTGGTTTTTCCCGGCGCGCGCAGCCGGTTGCAGGCGGCGTCCGACGCCGGGCGCACCGCGGGTAAGGTGATGGTGGGCGTGATCATCATGCTGCTGGTCGCCGGGCTGCTCGAAGGATTCGGGCGCCAGCTGATCACCGACACGGCGATGCGCTATGGCATCGGCACCGTCATGCTGCTGCTGTGGCTCGGCTATTACTACATCCCGCGCCGCGGCGAAGCGGCATGAGCGCCGCCGCCAACAACAAGATGCGGCTCGCCCAGAAGGGCAAGGTCCGCCAGTTCGTCACCCCCGAGGGAGTCGACCTCGAGCTGAAGATCGCGAGTTCGGGGCTGCGCTTAGGCGCGCTGCTGGTCGATCTCGGCATCTTGCTGGCGGTGATGATCCTGTTTTCGCTATTCCTCGACTGGATCGACTCCGCGGCCTCGCGCGACGTGATCGACGTCGTCTGGCTGCTCGGTTTCTTCCTGCTCCGCACCTTCTGGTTCATCGGCTTCGAACTGGGGCAGCGCGCCGCGACCCCGGGCAAAAGGATGATGGGCATCCGCGTCGTCGCGCGCGACGGCGGGCGGCTGACCGCCGACGCGGTGGTCGCGCGCAACCTGATCCGCGAGCTTGAACTCTTCCTGCCGCTGATGATGCTGGGGGTCGGCGCGAGCGAGGATGCGGTGTCGGGGTGGACCGTCGCGGCGGGGGTCGGCTGGTCGCTGACGCTGAGCCTGTTCCTGCTGTTCAACAAGGACCGGATGCGGATGGGCGACCTGATCGCCGGGACCTGGGTGGTGATGGCGCAGCGATCGAAGCTCGACCATGATATCGCCGCCGAAGCCGAACGATCGGGGCCGATGCAGTTCAGCGAGGCCGAACTGTCGGTCTATGGCATTTTCGAGCTGCAGGAGCTGGAGCGGGTCTTGCGTATCCGCGATGCCCGCGCCATGCGCGAGGTCGCGGACACGATCCGCGCCAAGATCGGGCGGCCGGTCGCGGAGGAGGACGATGTCTTCCTCCTTTCCTATTACCGCCAGCTGAAAGCCCGGCTCGAACGCAAATTGCTGTTCGGGAAACGGCGAGAGGATAAATATGCCAGCGACTGACACCGCCACGCCTTCGGTCACCGACGCGCTCCACAAGCGCCGCTCGGTGCGCGCCTTTACGGATCAGCCGGTCGACCCCGCGTTGCTGACCGAAATCTTCGCCGCGGCGCAGCGCGCGCCATCGGGCGGCAATCTCCAGCCCTGGCAGGCGGTGGTGCTGGCCGGCGAGCCCTGGCAGGCGGTGAAGGATGCGGTCGCGGGCCGGATCGCGATGGGGCGCGAGGGGCATCAGCCCGAATATGACATCTATCCCAAGGGGCTGACCGAACCATGGGAAACGCGGCGCTTCGGGGTCGGCGAGGGGCTGTACGCCGCGCTCGGCATCCCGCGCGAGGACAAGAAGGGCCGGCTTGGCCAGTTCATGAACAATTACACGGGCTTCGGCGCGCCGGTGATGCTGTTCCTCCATTGCTCGCGCATCATGGGGCCGCCGCAATGGTCGGACATGGGCATGTGGCTGCAATCGGTGATGCTGCTGCTCGTCGAGCATGGCCTCGCGAGCTGCCCGCAGGAATGCTGGGCGATGTATGGCGAGACGATCCGCACGACGCTGGGCCTCAGCGACGACCAGATTCTCTTCACCGGGCTCGCGATCGGCTACGCCGACGAGGGCGCGGCGGTGAACCAATGGCCGGTGCCGCGCGTTGGCGTCGAGGAAGCCGTTGAATTTCGGGGATTTGGCAGATGATCGCTATGCAAGCGCGCTGGCGCCATGGCGCGGCCTTGGCAATGACGCTGGCGTTGGCTGGCTGCACCGCGGTGCCGACCCCGGCGCCG
>NZ_LYVN01000273.1 GCF_001990265.1 Sphingopyxis sp. KK2 | reverse complement strand
GGAGGCCGGGTGGGGGAGCGGGCCGGTGCCGCCATCCGCGTCAGCGGAAAAAAGTTCCTAGCCGAGCCGCTCGGCGACCTTGGCCTTGAGGTCGGTCTGCGCGCGCGGCCCGACCTGCGCGATGATTTCGCGCGCGCACACCGCGCCCATCGTCAGGCAGTCGGCCATGCTGCGGCCTTCGGCGAGCCCCGACAGGAAGCCCGCGGCAAAGAGGTCGCCCGCGCCCGTCGTATCGACCACCGTATCGATCGGCTCGGCGGCGACCTGGGTGCGTTCGCCATTCGCCATCGCCACCGCGCCATGTTCGCCGCGCGTCGCGACGAGCAGCGGGACCTCGGCGGCAACTTTCGCCAGCGCGGTTTCGAAATCGCCTTCCTGCGCCAGTTCGAGCAGTTCGGCCTCGTTTGCGAAGAGGATGTCGATCTCGCGCGCGGCGGTCATGCGGCGGAAATCCTCGCCATGGCCCGCGACGACGAAGGTGTCCGAGAGCGTGAAGGCGACGCGGCGGCCCGCGGCCTTGGCCAGCCCGATCGCCTCGGCCATCGCCGCGCGCGACGCGTCGGCATTCCACAAATAGCCTTCGAGATAGAGGATCTCGCCATCGGCGATCAGCGCGGCGTCGAGCGCGTCATGCCCCAGGCTCTGCGACGCGCCGAGGAAGGTGTTCATCGTCCGCTGCCCGTCGGGGGTGACGAGGATCAGGCAGCGCGCGGTCGGCGCGCCGCCGTCCTGCGCCGGCGTGTCGAAGGCAACACCGAGCGAGGTGAGGTCGTGCGTGAACACCTGGCCGAGCTGGTCCTTCGCGACCTGCCCGATGAAGCCGCATTTGCGCCCGAGCGCCGCCATGCCGGCGAGCGTGTTCGCGGCGCTGCCGCCCGACATTTCGACCGCCGGACCCATCGCCGCGTAAAGCCGCGTCGCTTCGTCGGCGTCGATCAGCCGCATCGATCCCTTGACCAGTTTCTCGGTCTCGATCAGCTCGTCGGACGCGCGGGCAAGGACGTCGACGATGGCATTGCCGATGGCAACGACGTCGAAACGGGCGGTGGAGGCCATAAAATTCCTGTCGATGATGGGGAAAAGATTGCGCGCGGTTTTAAGGGGCGCGGCCCGCCAAGGCAAGCGCGACGCTTGACGCCCCCGCCCCCCGCGCGCATCCCCGCAGCATGGCCCGCGCGATCCACGCCCTGATGCTCGCCCTGCAGGACCTGCCGCGCCGCCCGGTGCTCATCGTCCTCGCGCAGAGCCTCGCGCTCACCCTGCTGATCTTCCTCGCCGCCGGCGCCGCGATCTTCTTCGGCGCGCGCTGGGCGCTCTACCGCTGGCAATGGCTCGGCGAGGTCGAGATCGACATGGCGGGCATATTGCTCGTCATCGGGCTGATCGGCGCGAGCTGGCTGCTGTTCCGCGGCGTCGCGATCGCCGTCGTCGGGCTGTTCGGCGACGCGATCGTCGCCGATGTCGAAGGGCGCCGCTATCCCGAGGCGGCGGCGCGCGCGGTCCCGGTCCGCTTCGCCAAGAGCCTGCGCCTCGGCCTCGTGTCGGTGACGCGGCTGATCCTGGTGAATCTCGTCGCGCTGCCGCTCTATATCCCCTTGCTGTTCACCGCGATCGGCGCCCCCTTGCTCGCCTTCGCGATCAACGCCGCGCTGCTCGGCCGCGACCTCGAGGCGATGGTGCTCGCGCGCCACCCCGACCGGCCGCGCCTGCCGCGCGGTACGCGCTGGGCGCTCGGCACGCTATCCGCCGCAGCTTTCCTGGTGCCCGTCGTCAACCTGTTGGCGCCCATCGTCGGCGCGGCTATGGCCGTCCACCTCATCCACCTGCGAAACAGGGATATTGCATGATCCGCGCGCTCGCCGCCGCCCTCCCCCTCGCCGCGCTCGCCGGTTGCGCCTCGGCCGTCCCGGTGC
>NZ_LYVN01000272.1 GCF_001990265.1 Sphingopyxis sp. KK2 | reverse complement strand
CTTTCCTTTCGTTCCGCGCCGTCCGCGCCCACCCCCAACAGGGATTGCACCTGTGCGCCGCCCCGCTATGCCCCGGTCTTCGTTCCAGGAGATCGTCATGACCTTGCCCCGCACCCTGTCTTTCCTCGCCGCGCTCGCGCTCGCCGTTCCCGCTGCGGCGCAGGAGGAGCCGACCCAGCAGGTGAGCACCGCCTGGCTCAACCGCCAGGCGTCGGCACTCGCCGAACGCAATGCGGGCAATGGCTGGAATGTGATGGCGAGCGGGCTGCGCTGGCGCCGCATCGCGGGCAGCGGCGCGGGGCCGCGTCCCGGCGAGAGCGACATGGTCACGGTCCATTATGTCGGCAGCTTCGTCGACGGCACGACCTTCGACAGTTCGGTCGCGCGCGGCGAGCCCGCGAGCTTCCCCTTGAGCCGCGTGATCGACGGCTGGACCGAGGGCGTCCAATATATGGCGGTGGGCGACAAGGTCGAATTCGCGATCCCTTATTATTTGGGCTATGGCGCGGGCGGCAAAGGGCCGATCCCCGGCGGCGCGACGCTGTTGTTCACCGTCGAACTGCTCGCCATCGAAGGGAAATGACGATGGATTTCTCGCGCCTCGAAACGAGCAGCAAGATCGGCGACGGCTGGGTCTATCCCGCAGCCCAGCCGCTGAGCAGCGGCCTGCTCGAGGTCGATGCCGAGGCTGGGCACCGCCTTTATTGGGAGGAATATGGCAACGCCGCGGGCGAGCCGGTGATGTTCCTCCACGGCGGCCCCGGCGGTGCCTGCGCGCCCGACATGGCGCGCTTCTTCGACCCCGCGCGCTACCGCGTGATCCTGTTCGACCAGCGCGGCTGCGGCAAGAGCGAGCCGACGGTCGCCTCGGCGGGGCCGGCGGTGGCGCTGCGCAACAACACGACCGCCGACCTGATCGGCGATATCGTGAAATTGCGCGATGCGCTCGGCATCACGGGCAAGATGCATGTCTTCGGCGGCAGCTGGGGCAGCACGCTCGCGATGGCCTATGCGATCGAGCATCCGGCTCACTGCGCCAGCCTGGTGCTGCGCGGCATCTTCCTCGGCGCCGCCGAGGACCTCGACTATCTCTATCAGGGCAACGCCGCGACCTGGCACGAGGCGCCCTATGCGCTCACCGCGCCCGGTGCCTATATCAGCTATCCTGGGGAATGGGGCGAACTGCTGTCGGTGCTGACGGTCGAGGAGCGCCGCGACGTCATGGCGGCGTACAAGCGCATCTTCGACATGGTTCCCGCGACCGAGGCCGAGCGCGAGACGCAACTGCAAGCCGCGGTCACCTGGTCGCTCTGGGAAGGCGTGATCTCGAACATGATCCCCGAATCGGCGGCGACGGGCAAATTCGGCGACGCCGATTTCGCGCTCTGCTTCGCGCAGATCGAGGCGCATTATTTCGCGAACAACCTGTTCATCGAGCCGGGGCATCTGCTCGGCAGCGCCGATGTCCTCGCGACCATCCCGGTGCATATCGTCCACGGCCGCTTCGACCAGGTCTGCCCGCTGACGCAGGCGTCGCGGCTCGTCGCGGCGCTGCAGGGCGCGGGCGCCGAACCCGCGACCTATATGGTCACCAACGCCGGGCATAGCGCGATGGAGCGCGAAAATGCGCTGGCGCTGACCGCGATCATGGACGGGCTGCCGACGCTCGCCGGCTGATGAGCGTCCGCTATCATCGCGTGGGCATCGCCGGCACGGGCCGCGTCGCGCGCGCGCTGGCGTCGGCGCTGGCGCCGCGCTCGGCCGAAGCGGTGACGATCTGGGGACGCAATGCTGACCGGGCGCGCGAGGCGGCGGCGGTGGCCGGGGGCGTCGGCACGGATCGATGGGGCGAGCTCGCCGCGCGGTGCGACCTGATCGTCGTCGCGGTCGCCGATGATGCGCTGCCGTCGGTGGTGGCCGATCTGGCGGCGGCGCTGCCGCCCGGAGC
>NZ_LYVN01000271.1 GCF_001990265.1 Sphingopyxis sp. KK2 | reverse complement strand
GCCGCAAGATTGCGCGCGCCAGCGACACCGAGCTTCCGCCGACTGGCGGATGACGCGCGGCGCGTTCCCGCCGCAAACAAAGCCGGTCCGTCCAAATCGCGAAATCCCGACGGACCGGCGCTCACAAGGAGCGACTATCATGAAACTCGACTTTATCGACCTTGGCAAGCTGTCGATCAGCAAGGCCAATATGCGCTATGCGAAGAAGGCGCCGGACGTGTCCGACATCCTTCCGACCATCCGCGCGCGCGGCGTTCTTGTGCCGCTGATCGTGCGCCCGAACTGCGCCGAGGGCGCATTCGAAATCGTCGCGGGCGCGCGCCGCTACACCGCCGCCAAGCTCGTCGCCGACGAGCGCGGCGACGCGGCGGGCGACCCGCTGCCCTGCGCGATCCTCGACGAGGAGGACGATGCCGCTGCCATCGAAGCGTCGCTGATCGAGAATATCGCGCGGCTCGCGCCCGACGACGTGACGCGCTGGGAAACCTTCGCGAAGCTCGTCCGCGAAGGCCGCGAGGTCGCCGATTTGTCGGCGACCTTCGGCATTCCCGAAACCGGCGTGAAACGCATCCTCGCGCTCGGCAACCTCCTGCCGCGCGTCCGCGAACTCTACCGGCGCGAGGAGGTCGATGCCGCAACGGTGCGGCACCTCACGCTTGCAAGCAAGAGCCAGCAAAAGACGTGGCTCGCGCTGTTCGACGATCCCGACGCCTATTGTCCGACCGGACATCAGCTGAAAGCCTGGCTGTTCGGCGGGGCGTCAATCAAGGTCGACCATGCGCTCTTCGATGTCGAGGCGAGCGGCCTTGCGGTCGTCGCCGACCTGTTCGGCGAGGATCGCTATTTCGCCGACGCCGACGCCTTCTGGAAGGAACAGGAGGCCGTCATCGCGGCGCGAAAAGAGGATTATCTCGATGCCGGATGGCCGGACGTTGTGATCGTCCCGCGCGGCGAATATTTCTCGTCATGGGAGCATCGCAAGGCGCCCAAGCGCAAGGGCGGGCGCGTCTATATCTATGTGCGCGAAAGCGGCGAGGTCGATTTCTTCGAGGGCTATGTAACCGCGAAGGAAGCGAAGCGTCTCGACGCGGGCGAGGCAATCGCGACTGGTCCCAAGCCCCCGCGCGCCGAGGTCAGCGGCACGATGCAAACCTATATCGACCTGCATCGCCATGCCGCCGTGCGCGCCGCGCTCGTCCATCACCCGAAGGTCGCGCTGCGGCTGATGGTCGCCCACGCGATTGTCGGCTCGCATCTGTGGAACGTGCGGATCGAGCCGCAGACCGCGCGGAACGATGCCGTGCGCGAAAGCGTCGAACTGTGCAAAGGCGAGAGCGATTTCGACCAGCACCGGCGCGCGGTTCTCGCGCTGCTCGGCTTCTCGGCGGAGGAGCCGACCGTGACCGGCGGCAACGGCGACGAGTTCGGGCTGGTCGAGCTGTTTCTCCGGCTGCTCGACCTTCCCGACCGCGCGGTGATGGACGTCATCACCGTCGTGATCGGCGAAACGCTCGCGTCGGGCAGCGCCGCCGTCGAGGCGGCGGGCCTCGAAATCGGAGTCGGCATGGCGCAATATTGGCAGGCCGACGATGCCTTTTTTGAATGCTTGCGCGACAGGGAAGTCCTGTCGGCCCTCGTGGACGAGGTCGCGGGCGAGGAGGTCGCCGCCGCCAACGGACAGGAGAAGGCCAAGACCCTGAAACAGATCGTTCGCGACCATCTGGACGGCGCGAACGGACGGCCCAAAGTCGAGGCATGGGTGCCGAAATGGATGGCCTTTCCGCCTGCCGCCTATACCGCGCGCGGCGGCGTCGGCACGGTAGCCGCCCATGCGAGAGTGCAGGCCGCGCGCGCCGACCAGCAGCCCGAACCGACGGCAGCACGCGAAGCCGCGTGAGAAAATAAGCGGGCGGCGTAACAGCGTCGCCCGCCCTGAAATCCGCTTGCCGCCCGCCGCTTTCGCAGCGCGGGCGGCGTAACAGCG
>NZ_LYVN01000270.1 GCF_001990265.1 Sphingopyxis sp. KK2 | reverse complement strand
GATCGCATAGAGCGGCCGCTTGACCGCCGCGAGCGCGGCGGCTGCCGCCTGTTCCTTCCCCAGCGGGTCGGCGCCGCAGAGCTGCAGCGTCATGTCGGGTTCGCCGGCGATCCGCAGTTCGACCGCATCGGCGAGGCGCTGGCGCGAGGGCGACAGCGTCGCGGGCGGCGCGACGCGGCGCGCCTGGAGCGCGAGTTCCTCGGTCAGCGACGGCGCATCGACGAGCGCGAGGAGCAACGATTCGGCGAGCGCGAAAGGCGCCCCGCCCAGCCCCTCGCCGCTGTCGATGCGGACGAGCCCGAAACCGCGCAGCGGCGCATCGGCGCCGAGCGCCGACCAGTTGCCGCCGGGCAATTTGACCAGCGCCAGCCCCAGCGACGGCGCGGTGCGGCGCGGGTCGCCATGGAGCGCCGCGATCTTGTCGCCCGCCGCCGGGTCGAGCGCGGCCCACGCGCCGAGCAGCAGCAGGTTGCGGCCGAACGCGTCGAGCCCGAAGCGTTCGGCAATGACATCGGCGCGGGTACGCGGCGGCGCGGCCTTGCCGCCGTCGAGCCAGCCCGCAACGGCCGGGAAGGCATCGGCAAGCGGCCGCAATTTGGCCGCGCCGGTCATGACAGGTCGACCAGCGGGCCGGTGATGCGGCCGAAAGTCGGAAGCTGGGGATCGGTGCCGACCTCGGGCTGCGAGGCGAAACCGTCGACATCGACGCGCGCCAGATAGTCGCTGGCGGCCAGATCGGTGAAGGCGAAGACGAGCTGGCTCGCGGGGAAAGCCGCGGGCGCGGTCGCCTCGATCGCGGCATTGCCAAGCTGGCCGGGGCCGAAGGCGTTGAGCAGCAGGGTCGCCGACTGGCCGGCGCGGAGCGGCGGGTCGATGTCGACGGTGACCGTGCCCGAACGCAGGCCCGCGGCGCTTCCCGGCCCGGTCGCCGCCCCGATCTGCGTCATCACCGGCAGGATCGCGAAGGCAACGACATTCGACCCGCGCCGCAGCCGTTCGGGCATCCCCGGATCGACGGGCGCGGCGACGACCTCGAGCTGATGTGCGCCCGCCTTCGGCAGCGCGCCGCCGAACAGCGCGGCATCGAGCGGGAGCGCGAGCGCATCGCCGGCAATCGCATCCTCGTCGAGCGGCAGCGGTTCGCCGTCGATGCGCAGGCTGTTGCCGAAGCGCGCGATGCCGGTGCCGGTGAGATGGAGCGTGCCGCCCCATGGCGCGGGGCCGGTCTGTCCCGCCGAAGGCCCGATGCTGCGGATCTGCAGCGGTCCCATCGGCGCGGCATAGATTTCGGGGGTCGCGACGGGCAGCGGCGGCCCGGGATCGTCCTGCGTCTCGATCGCGATGTTGCGCACCACATAGGTCGCCGACAGCGCATAGGGGACCTGGAAGAAGACCGACCAGAGTTTCGACCAGTCCTCGAGCGACGGCTGTTCGGGTTCGAGCCCGATCGCGCGCCCTTCGGCGGCGAGGTCGGACGCGGCGAGGATCGCCTGGTTCGCATTGTCGGCGATCGCCGCCTCCATCGCGGCGACCGACAGGCCGGGGGCATGTTCGAGCGCGAGCGCGGCTGCGCCATAAAGACGTTCGGGTTCGAACTTGGCGGCGTCGCCATAGAAGCTGATCACATAATGAAGGTCGAGATGGACGCGCGCGCGGGCGCGCTGCGTGCCCGCGCCGTCGCGCGAGGGGAAATGGTCGTTGCGATGCTGGGTGTTGGGCAGGACGCGGAAGAGGAAGAGGTTGATCAGCGGGTTGCCGTCCTCGGCGAGCTTCGCGGTCGGCGCGCCGACGCGAACGTCGGCCTGCCCCACCGCCTGGTTCGCGGCATCCTGGAGCACATGTTCGAGCGTCGCGGTGACGACGGCGAGCGCGCGGAAATTGCTCATTGGCCCCTCCCCTGTGCAAGGAACGCGTCGAGCGAGGTCGATACCGGCGCCGCCGGAGCAGCGGGCGCGGCGGGGAGCGGCGCGGCGCGAACCTCGATGCTGCCGATATGGATTTCG
>NZ_LYVN01000269.1 GCF_001990265.1 Sphingopyxis sp. KK2 | reverse complement strand
CCGTCGCGGCGGGCAGCGCCGCGCTCGCCGGCACCGCGGTGGCGCTGGTGCTCGCGATCGTCGGCGGCAACGAACCGCCGGTGAACCTGTTCATGACGCTGGTGCTCGTCGCCGGGCTCGGCATCTTCGCGCTCGCGATGTGGTGGGACCGCAGCGACCGGGTCCGCCAGACGCGCCGCAGCGACGTCGCCTTCTGGCTCCACCTGCTCGCCGCGCCGATGATCGCGCATCCGATCTTCCACCTGCTCGGCGTGACGCAGGGCAACGACATCGGGAGCGCCGCCGCGGTGATGGTGATCGCCATCTATATCGCCTTCGGCCTGATCGCGCTCGCGATCGACCGCCGCGCGCTGCTCGTCTCCGCCCTCGCCTATGTGCTGTTCGCGCTGACCCAGCTGTTCCAGACCTTTGGCGCGGTCGAGCTCAACGTCGCACTCACCGCCTTCGTCATCGGTTCGGCGCTGCTGCTGCTCTCGGCCTTCTGGCAGAATGCGCGGAGCGTGGTGGTCGGCTTCCTGCCCGCCAACATCGCCGACCAGCTGCCGGCGACGGTGCGGCCGGTCAGTCCGATACCAGCTTCATAAGCTTGCGTTCGACGGGGGCGAGCACATTGGCGAGCTCGTCCCCGCGTTTCAATATCGCCCCGGCTTCGGAGACAAGGGCCCACATGCCCTGGCGGCTCCGCAAGGCGGGGCGTTTTTCTATGCGATATTCGGGGCGTTCCGACGCGCGGCGGAAGGCCGAGAAAATGGCCGCGTCGCGATGGAAGTCCATCGCATAATCGCGCCAATGCCCCGCCGCGACCATCCGGCCATAGAGGTCGAGGATGCGCATCAGTTCGGTGCGCTCGAAACCGGTCTGCTGCGGCGCCGTGCGACCGGCGAGCGGCAGGGGCGTCACGGTCCCCATCAGGCGCGACTGCGTCCCTTGCGCGGCGCGGGCTCGATCGCGGCCTCACGCTCGGCGACCAGCGCGGCGAGCTGTTTCTGCAACTGCTCGAGCTGGCATTGCAGCAGTTCGACCTTTTGCGTCGCGGGATCGAAACTTTCGCTGCACGGCGTGCCATAGGGCACGAATTCACGAGCATATTCGGTGGCATCGACGAGCGTCGAGCGCGCCGGGATGCCGACCATCACCGCGCCCTCGGGCACATCCTTGGTCACCACCGCATTGGCGCCGACGCGCGCGCGCGCGTTGACCATCACCGGGCCGAGGATCTGCGCGCCCGAACCAACGATCACGTCATTGGCGAGCGTCGGGTGGCGCTTGCCACCGATGCCGTTGGCAGGGTCGGTGCCGCCGAGCGTCACACCCTGATAGATCGAGACATTGTCGCCGATCTCGGCGGTCTCACCGATCACGACGCCGAAACCATGGTCGATGAACAGATGCTGCCCGATCTTCGCCCCCGGATGAATGTCGATCGCGGTCAGGAAGCGCGCGAAATGATTGACGAAGCGCGCGAGGAAAAACAGGTCGGCCTCGAACAGCCAGTGGGCGATGCGGTGCATGCCGACGGCGAGCAGGCCGGGATAGAGCAGGATTTCCCAACGCGAGCGCGGCGCGGGGTCGCGCGCCTTGATCGAATCGAGATAGGCGATCAGCCCGTTGAACATCAATCGTCCCCTGCGACCCTATTATGTACCGCACAAGATAGATGTTCGGCGGCGGCATTTCCACCCCCGGCGCATTTTATTCGTCAGCGGCCGATCAACCCGACGCGAAACAGCAACAGCCCCTCGCTTCGCCAGCGCCGTACGCCGCCCGCCGCGGCGATCGCGGCGGCCCAGCGGTCGAGCATCAGCAGCGCGCGCCGGCCCGCGAAAGCGTCGCGCGACGGAACGCGCGCCGCGCGCGCCGCGGCGAAGAGATACTGCGCGTCTTCCTCTTCGACCTGCACGCCGGCGCCCCACAGCAGGCCCCAGCGCGTGCCGGTTCCACCGCCCGAAAGGGTGAAGAGCGCGGTGCCGAACGCCATCGCCGCCGCACCGCGCGCTGCATCATCGTCGGCGAGCAGCATCGCTTCCGC
>NZ_LYVN01000268.1 GCF_001990265.1 Sphingopyxis sp. KK2 | reverse complement strand
CCTTGCTGTGGCAGCACCGGCCGGGCGCCGTCGTCGGCACGATCGAGGCGCTGGCCGAGGATCGGCGCGGGCTGCGCGTGGTGGCGCGGGTGACGCATCCGACTGCGGCGGCGCTGGTCGCGCGCGGGGCGCTGACGGGATTGTCCTTTGGTTATCGGGTGACGGCGGCGCGCGGGAGCGATCCGCGCGAGCTGCTCGGGCTCGACCTGGCCGAAGTGAGTTTGGTGGCGGCGCCGATGCAGGTGCTGGCGCGGGTGATTGCGGTGGATGTGGTGAAGGAGTGACGGGCATGGAGTTGGAGATGGAAGTGAAGGCCGATGCGCTCGACGGCGCGTTCGATGCGGTGCTGGCGGCCGAAGCGGTCGATGACCTCAAGGCCTCGGTCGCGGCGTTGAAGGCACAGGTCGATGCACAGGCGGTCGCGGCGGCGCGGCTGCCGCTCGACGGCGCGAAGGCGGATGACCCGGCGCGCGATGCGTTCGTCGAGCGCTATTTGCGGCGCGGCATCGATGCCGGGGTCGAGATGAAGAGCCTGTCGGGCGCGTCGGGCGGCGAGGGCGGTTATGCGGTGCCGCGCGAGATCGACGGGACGATCGCGGCGACGCTGAAGTCGCTGTCGCCGATCCGGTCGATCGCGACGGTCGTGCAGACGGGGACGAGCGGCTATCGCAAGCTGGTCGCGACCGGCGCGACGGGCGCGGGCTGGGTCGGCGAGACGGCAGCGCGGCCCGAGACGGGGACGCGCAGCTTCGCCGAGATCGCCCCGCCGTCGGGTGAGCTGTACGCCAATCCGGCGGCGAGCCAGGCGATGCTCGACGATGCGATGTTCGATGTCGAGGCGTGGCTCGCCGACGAGATCGCGCGCGAATTCGCGGTCGCCGAAGGGGCGGCGTTCGTGACCGGCAATGGCACCAACCGGCCGAAGGGCTTCCTCGACACCGCGACGACGAACGAGGCCGACGGGGTGCGGGCGTTCGGGACGCTGCAATATCTGGCGTCGGGCGCGGCGGGAGCCTTTGCGGCGTCGAACCCGCAGGACAAGCTCGTCGAGCTGGTGCACAGCCTGCGCGCGCCGTACCGGCAGGGGGCAAGCTGGGTGATGAACAGCGACACGCTGGCGCGCATCCGCAAGTTCAAGACCAGCGACGGCGCGTTCCTGTGGCAGCCGGGGCTGGTCGAGGGGCAGGCGGCGACGCTGCTCGGCTATCCGGTGGTCGAGGCCGAGGACATGCCGGCGGTGGGCGCGAACAGCCTGTCGATCGCGTTCGGCAATTTCCGCGCCGGTTACCTGATCGCCGACCGCGGCGAGACGCGCATCCTGCGCGATCCGTTCAGCAACAAGCCCTTCGTGCATTTTTATGCAACCAAGCGGGTGGGCGGTGCGATCATCAATTCGGAAGCCATCAAGCTGATGAAATTCGCAGCCAGCTAAAGCGGTTGGTGCGCGTGCGGCGCCCGGTCCGGCTCCCTCCCCTTTCGGGATTGGGCCGGGCGCCTATTTTTTCTCCATATGATGAGGAGGCGCGGTGATGCCGAGCCTGTTTTTCGCCGACCTGGTGCGCGAGACGAGTGTTGCGGTCGGGGCGGGGCCGCTTGTGCTGGGCGGCGCGGTCGCCGGGCATCGGCGCTTTGCCGATGTCGTGCCGGGCGGTGCGAGCTTTCACTACAGCATTGCCGGGGTGCGGCATGCGGGCGAGTGGGAGGTCGGCACCGGGACGCTCGACGCGGAGGGGCGCTTGTCGCGCGATGTCGTCGCGGCATCGTCGAACGGCGGGGCGCTTGTCGCTTTTTCTTCGGGCGTGAAGACGGTCGCGCTGACCGTCGGCGCGGGGTGGCTGACGGCGACCGATGTTGCGCTGGCGGCGGCGACTGCCGGGGTTGCCACCAACGGCGCGGCGCTGGCGGCGGCGGGAGCGACGATCGCGGCGCAGGGCGTGGCGATCGGCGCGGCGCAGGGCGCGATTGCGGGCAAGCAGCCGATCTCGACCGGCCATGGCGCGGCAACCCATGTCGAGGCGGCCGACAGCGTGACGCTGCGGC
>NZ_LYVN01000267.1 GCF_001990265.1 Sphingopyxis sp. KK2 | reverse complement strand
CGGCTATGACGATGTCGCGGGCGGCGACAGCCAGCCGACCTGGACGCTCAAACCCGTCACCACCAACGCGGCGACCGTCACCGCGACGACCTATGTCGTGCGTCCGGGCGACACGCTGCGCGCGATCGGCGAGATGACGCATGCGGGCTCCGAGGCGATCGCGATGGAGAATGATCTCGCGGCGCCCTACACGCTCGTCCCCGGCCAGCGGCTACGCATCCCCGCCGGCCTCTATCACCGCGTCGCGGCGGGCGAGACCGGCATCGGCATCGCCAGCGCCTATGGCGCCGACTGGGGCGAGATCGTCACGATCAACGCGCTCGCCGAACCCTATATATTGCGCGTCGGCCAGCGGCTCCGCCTGCCCGCGAACGCGCGGCCGTTGCCGCCGAAACAGGTCGACCTCGCCGCGCGCGCCGCCGCCTTCAACCTCGACATCGACGATATCGCGACCGGCAGCCAGCCCGCGCTCGCCGCGAACAAGGCGCCCGCGCCCGCCAGCGCCGCGCCGCGCAAACCCGTGACCGCCGCGATCGCTACCCCCGCCGCCTTCACCGGCCGGTTCGTCTGGCCGCTGCCCGGCAAGGTGATCGCGCGTTTCGGCCCGCTCGCGCCCGGCAAGGTCAACGATGGCATCAACATCGCCGCGCCCGCGGGCACCCCGATCCATGCAACCGCGAACGGCGTCGTCTCCTACGCCGGCGACCAGATCGCGGTCTATGGCGGCCTCATCCTGATCGACCATGGCAGCGGCTGGGTCAGCGCCTATGGCCATGCGCAGCAGATCGACGTCCGGCGCGGCCAGGCGGTCAAGGCGGGCGACATCATCGGCCTCGCCGGCGCGAGCGGGCAGGTCCAGACGCCGCAGCTCCATTTCCAGCTGCGCAAGAACCGCGTCCCGGTCGACCCGCTCAAGCAACTGCCCGCGCGATGAGCAAGCGCAGCCCCGAAAAATTCCAGATGCAGCACATCTTCCGGCCGCTCAAGCGCGCGAGCAAATGGCCGATCTGGGCCGATGTTCTCGCACGCCTCAGCGTCGCCTTCTTCCTCATCGCGATCGTCGTGCTCGTCCACTGGATCGACCGTGCGGGGCTGAAGGACAGCCACGACGGCCACATCAGCTTCCTCGACGTCGTCTATTTCACGATGATCTCGGTGACGACGACGGGCTTCGGCGATATCGCCCCGGTGTCGGACCGCTCGCGATTGATCGAGGCGGTGATCGTCACCCCGATCCGCATCATGGTGCTCTTCATTTTCGTCGGCACCGCCTATAATTTCGTCCTCAAGCGCACATGGGAAAAATGGCGTATGGCCCGCATCCAGGCAAAGCTCACCGATCATTGCGTCGTGCTCGGTTACGGCACCAGCGGGGCCGAGGCGGTCCGCGAACTGATCGCGCGCGGCACCGATCCGTCGTGCATCGTCGTCATCGACCAGTCGGGCAACCGCATTGCGGAGGCCGAGGCGATGGGCTGCAACGTGCTGCAGGGCGATGCGTCGAACGACGACACGCTGATCGACGTCCAGATCGCGCGGGCGCGCAACGTGCTCGTGTCGGCGGGCCGCGACGACAGTTCGATCCTGATCGTGCTCACCGTCCGCCACCTCGCGCCCAAGGTCCCGATCAGCGTCGTCATCCGCGCCAAGGATAACGAACTGCTCGCGCGCCAGGCGGGCGCCAGCAACGTCATCAACCCGGTCAGCTTCACCGGTCTGCTCCTCGCTGGCTCGGCGCAGGGCGAGCATGTCGCAAGCTATATGGCCGATCTCGCCGCGGTCGGCGGCAAGGTGCAGCTGCGCGAACGCCCGGTCAGCGCCGAGGAAGTCGGCCGCAGCCTCGAACAGCTCGCCAGCGGCGGCCGCGGCCTGCGCATCTACCGCGACGACAAACCCTATGGCTTCTGGGAAGACGAAACGCGCACGCTGCAAGCGGGCGACATGATCGTCGAGGTCATCCCCTGCGAGGTTTGCGAGGCGGATTAGTTTTATTCGTCGCCCCCCGCGCAGGCGGGGGCCGCTGTCGGTTTACGCGGCGCGGCTGGGCAAGGTAGCCGGCGGCCGCTGCCTTCGCGGCGTCTGACCCATCAC
>NZ_LYVN01000266.1 GCF_001990265.1 Sphingopyxis sp. KK2 | reverse complement strand
CAACTGGCGAGAACGAACGCCGACATCGTCAGCAAGGTGATGGATTTACGCGAGATTCGGCGCATCGATTTTCCCCGGTTGATCGGACGCATCGCGGCGACCGGCGCCGTGTCTGCGACATCCGATGTGTATCGACGATGAAATCGCTGGGCAATGATCTGGATCATAGGCCGCGACGAAGCGAGGGGCAGGGCTATTCGTCGGCCTCTGCTGTGGGCTTCCGGCCCTTGAACCCCTGCGCGACGACGAACAATTCGGGCGATCCCTTGCGGCTCGACGGCGGCTTGGCGTGCTTCACCGTCGCGAAATTCTGCTTGAGCAGGGTCAGCAAGCTGTGATCGGCGCCGCCCGCGAACACCTTGGTGACGAAACTGCCGCCGGGCAGCAGCGTGCGCACCGCGAAATCGGCGGCGGTTTCGGCGAGCCCGATCGTGCGCAGGTGGTCGGTCTGCGGATGGCCGACGGTGTTCGCCGCCATGTCGGAGATGACGAGGTCGGGGGCGGAGCCCAGCGCCTCGATCAGCGCATCGGGCGCCGCATCGTCCATGAAATCCATCTGCAGGATCTCGACCCCCTCGATCGGCTCGCATTCGAGCAGGTCGATCCCCGTGATCTTCGCGCGCGGGTTGGTCTTGCGCACCACCTGCGACCAGCCGCCGGGGGCGATCCCCAGGTCGACGACCGCGCGGGCCTTTTTGACGAAAGCGAATTTCTCGTCGAGCTCGATCAGCTTGTACGCGGCGCGCGAGCGATAGCCTTCGGCCTGCGCACGGCGCACATAGGGGTCGTTGAGTTGCCGCGCCAGCCAGCGCGTCGAGGACGTCGTGCGCTTCTTTGCGGTCTTGACGCGAACGTGCAGCCCGCCGCGGCTGCCGCGTCCGCCGCCCTTGGTGCCGCCCTTGCCGCCCTTTTCGTTGCCGCTCATTTGCGATACTCGCGCCGTGTCACGGGCACGTCGCGGCCCTGCATCGCCAGCGTGCGGAGGATGCCTTCGCGGATGCCGCGGTCGGCGACCCCGACGCGCGCGGCGGGCCACAGGTCGATGATGCTTTCCAGGATCGCACAACCCGCGACCACCAGGTCGGCGCGCTCGCGCCCGATACAGCCGATCTCGGCGCGGTCGGCGATGCTCGCCTCGGCCAGGCGGCGGCTGATGTCGCGCATCGCGTCGCACGGCACGACCAGCCCGTCGACCGCGCGCCGGTCATAGCGCGGCAGGTCGAGGAAGACGCTGGCGAGCGTCGTCACCGTGCCGCTGGTGCCGAGCAGGCGCAGCGGCTGCCCCGCATGGCGCTCGGCGCGCTCGGCAAAGGCGGCAAAGGCCTCGCGCGTCGTCGCGCGCATATGGGCATAGCTCGCCTGCCGGTCGGCGGCGCTCTCGCCCGTCCCGGCGGCATGTTCGGTCAGCGAGACGACGCCCCAGGGCACGCTCACCCAGTCGCGGATCGCGACGTCGTGGCCGCTGCCCTCGACATGCATCAGCTCGGTCGATCCGCCGCCGATGTCGAAGATCAGCGCCGGGCCGTCGCCGGGTTCCATCAGATTGTGACATCCCAGGACGGCAAGTCTCGCCTCCTCGGCGGGGGCGATGATATCGAGCACGATGCCCGTTTCGCGCCGCACCCGGTCGGCCAGTTCCTGCCCGTTGCTCGCGCGGCGGCACGCCTCGGTCGCGACCGCGCGCGACAGGCTGACGTGACGACGGCGCAACTTGTCGGCGCAAATGGCGAGCGCGGCGACCGCGCGGTCCATCGCCGCGTCGCTGATTCGCCCGGTATGGTGAAGTCCTTCGCCCAGCCGCACGATGCGCGAAAAGGCGTCGATGACGACCAGTTCGCCATCCTGCGGTCGCGCGATCAGCAACCGGCAATTGTTGGTGCCAAGGTCGATCGCGGCGTAGCTTTTGGGGCGCGTGAAGGGCGCCGGGCGCGGGTTGCCGCGATCGGACCCATTGCGATCGGGCCCTTGCCTGTTCTTCGCCGCTGCCGCCCCGGGCCGCGGCGACCGTCCTTGGGACGCTGCCATTTGCCGCATGGCTATTCTTACCTGTTTTTCACGCGCCCGAAGATCGGACGTGCACTTGGGGTCAGATTAGGCGTGCGACGAAGTGATGG
>NZ_LYVN01000265.1 GCF_001990265.1 Sphingopyxis sp. KK2 | reverse complement strand
GCGCGTTCGACCCCGCCCCGGCGGCGATCGCCGCGCTTCCCGGCCCGGACGAAATCGCCGAAACCAATATCCGTTTTCGCGAACTCGGCGACGCGATGAGCCCCGAAGAGGCTGCGATGGGTCGCAAGATGGAATCGGCACCGCGCCGCGAGGTGCGCGAGGCGATCCGCGACTTTTATACCGATGCCGCCGCCGCGCGCTTCGCGGTGGCAACCGCGTCGACGACCCCCTTCGCCGAACGGCTCGTCCATTTCTGGGCCAATCATTTCGCGGTCTCGACCGAGAAGCAGTTCGTGTCGGGGCTTGCCGGCGACCATGAGTTTCGCGCGATCCGCCCGCATGTCATGAGCCGCTTTTCGGACCTGCTGATCGCCGCGGTCCGCCACCCCGCGATGCTGCTCTACCTCGACCAGATGCTCAGTGTCGGACCCGACAGCCCCTTTGCCATACGCTCGCGCCGGCCGCGCCGTGCGCCGGGACTCAACGAAAATCTCGCGCGCGAAATCCTCGAGCTCCACACGCTCGGGGTGCGCAGCGGCTATACGCAGGCCGACGTCACCGCCTTTGCTCGCGCGCTCACCGGCCGTTCGGTCGCCGGACTCGGTCGCGGCGCGCTGCGCCAGTTGATCCCCGCCGGCGCGCAGCCTGGCGAGACGGTCTATATCGCCGAGTGGCACCAGCCCGGCGAACAGACGATCCTCGGCAAACGCTATCCCGACACTGGCGAAAAACAGGCCGAGGCGGTGCTGCGCGACCTCGCCGTCCACCCCGCGACCGCGCGCCATATCGCCACAAAGCTCGCGCGCCATTTCACCGCCGACGACCCGCCCAAAGCCCTTGTTGATCGCCTCGCCGCCGATTTCCTGCGCAGCGGCGGCGACCTGCCCTCGCTCTATCGCACCCTGATTGCCTCGCCCGAACCCTGGCAGGGCGGCCCGTCGATGTTCAAGTCGCCGTGGGACTGGGCGGTGTCGATGGCGCGGGCGCTGCCCGTGTCGATGCTCGGCGCGCGCCAGAATGTGGCGGGGCTGCTCGGCCAGCTCGGGCAACAGGTCTGGCGCCCCGAATCGCCCGCGGGCTATGGCGACACGGTCGCGACCTGGGCGGGGTCGGGGGCGCTGATGCAGCGCGTCGAACTGGCGAGCCGCATCGCTCTGCGCATCGGCGACCGCGCCGATGCACGCACCCTCGCGCCCTCGGCGCTCGGCGACGCGCTCGCCCCCGACATCGCAGAGGCCATCGCTCGCGCCGACAGCCCTGCGCAGGGCCTGACCCTGCTCTTCGCTAGCCCGACTTTTTTGCGGAGATAGACGATGATCCTGACCCGCCGCACCATCCTTGGCGCCGGAATCGGCGCCGCAATGCTTCCCGCCATGGCCTTTGCCGCCGCGCCGACCGACCGCCGCCTGCTCTTCGTGATCCAGCGCGGCGCCGCCGACGGGCTCGCCATCGCCGCGCCGACCGGCGACCCCGCCTTTGCCGCGCTGCGCGGCGCGCTGGTCGAGGAGGCGATGAGCGGCGCCAAGCTCGACAGCCTGTTCACGCTGCACCCCGCACTCGAAGGCGCCGGCGCGCTGTTCGCCGCACGCGAGGCGCGCGTCGCGCACGCGGTCGCGACCAGCTATCGCGACCGCTCGCATTTCGACGGCCAGAATATGCTCGAGGGCGGCGGCACACGCCCCTATGGCCGCGCCGACGGCTGGATGAACCGGATGCTGTCGTTGCTGCCCGAGGGCGGGCGCAGCGCGCTCGCGGTGGCACCGTCGCTCCCGCTCGCGCTGCGCGGCGCGCTCCCCGTCGCAACCTATGTCCCGAGCCGTCTGCCGCAAGCCGATGCCGACCTGATCGCGCGGCTGTCGGCGCTCTACGAGAATGACGCGCTGCTGCATCCCCTGTGGGAAAGCGCGGTCCGCACGCAGGAGCTGGCGGGCGACATCGGCGGCAATAACGGACGCAACGGCGCCGACCTCGGCAAGCTCGCCGCGTCGCTGATGTTGCCCGCCGACGGCGCGCGGGTGATGATGGTCGAAACCGGCAGCTGGGACACGCACAGCAGCCAGCACGGCCGTATCGCCGGGCTGCTGCGCGGGCTCGACCAGCTCGTCGGCGCATTGAAGGCAGGGCTCGGGCCGGCGTGGCAGGACACGCTCGTCATCGTCGCGACCGAATTCGGT
>NZ_LYVN01000264.1 GCF_001990265.1 Sphingopyxis sp. KK2 | reverse complement strand
TCGCCTCCGACCATATCCCCGACGAAGACGCCTATGTCGCGCGCCAACTCGGCGTCGCGCAGGCGAACGGCATGGCGGCCGACTTCGATGCGGGCCGCGTCGCCGAGGAAGCGCGGCTCGCCTGGCGCCACGGTATCCACCCCGGCGGCACCGCGCGGCATTTCGCCGCGAGCCTTGCCGCGCCCGACCTGCGACCCGCGCTGGCGGGCATCCGCGTGCCGACGCTGATCGTCCACGGGCGGCACGACAAGGTCATCCCGGTCGAGCGCGCGATCGAGGCGGCGGAGGCGATTCCGGGCGCGATCATCGAGATCGACGAGACGATGGCGCACGACGGGCCGCCGCGGCTGCGCGCCGCCTGGGGGACGCGGATCGCCGCGCATCTGGCGGGTTTTCCGGCTTCTCCCTGACCTTCACCCGATATCACATATGTGATATGACCGAATGAAGTCACGCTTTTGCGCGTCTGGAGAAGGCGGATCGCTATCGTGGGCGGAACAGAGACCGCCCGCGAGGCGGCGGATTGACCGGCCACAGACGGCATCAGCGCCGTCGTTGTTGGGGTGGAGAGATGAAGAGAAAACCCGTCAAATCGGCGTCGCGCACCTTTGAAGTGCTCGAACTGTTCCGCGATCGCCGCGAGCCGTTGCGGCTCAACGAGATTTATTCGGCGCTCGGCTATCCGCAGTCGAGCACGACCAACCTGCTCAAGAGCATGGTGATCGAGGGGTACCTCAATTATAATCGCAAGACGCGAACCTATCTGCCGACGCTGCAGGTCGCTTCGCTCGGCAGCTGGCTCTACAGCCATGTCGCCTATGGCAACGGTTATAACTGGCTGATCGACGAGCTGTTCCGCAAGACCGAGGAAACCGTCGTCCTCGTCACGCAGAACGACCTGTTCATCCAATATGTGACGATGCGCACCCCCGACCATCCGCACAAGCGCCCGCCCAATCCGGGCGAGATGCGGCTGATGCTCGACGCGACCGCAGGCATGGCGCTGATGAGCCGGATGCGCGACCGCGAGATCGACAAAATCTATCGTTATTCCAACTATTACGAGCTCAATCCCGACAAGGCGATCACGCTCGAGGATGTGATGAGCCGGATCCGCTGGATCCGCCACACCGGCTATTGTTACTGGCCAGAACATCCGGTGCCGGGGATCGCGTCGATCGCGATGCCGCTGGGCAACAGCAGCCATGGCATCCCGCTGGTGATCGGGATCGGCGGCACGACCGAACGGCTGTCGCCGCGCCGCGCCGAGTTCGTCGAGATCATGCGCGAGACGATCGCGGAATTCCATCATCGCTATCCGCAGGACAATCGCGGCGACGATGCAGCCGACGAGGGTGAGGATTTTGCCATCGCGGCGGAATGACAAATCGCATCTGAAATAAGCGGCGGCGCCGGACCGGCCGGCGCAGCGCGTCGCGGCGCAGCGGCTATCCTCTGCCGTCACAAGAGGAGAAGATCATGCCCGTCGCCATCGACCTGTTGCCCGCCGGCGTCGCCGGGCTGGGCGAAAGCCCGCTGTGGGATCATCGGAGCGAGCGGCTTTACTGGGTCGATTCGATCGCGCCCGAAATCCTGTCGAGCGATGCCGAGGGCGGCGATGTGCGCCGCTGGACGCTCGATCAGCCGGTCGGGAGCATCGGGCTCGCGTCGGGCGGACTGATCGCCGCGCTGGCGGATGGTTTCTATCGTTTCGATCCCGAGAGCGGGCAGGTGGAGGCGATTGCGCGTCCCGTCATGGCGCCCGCGACGCGGCTGAACGATGGCAAGGCCGACCGCCATGGGCGTTTCCTGACGGCGTCGATGCGCACCGGCTATGACGATGACGCGGGGGCGCTGTTCCGGCTCGATGCCGACGGCGGCTGCGCGGAGATCGAGCGGGGGGTCGCGATCGGCAATGCGATCAGTTTCTCGCCCGATGGCGAGACGCTCTATTTCGCCGACAGCCTCGACGGGCATCTGCGGCGCTATCGCTACGACCCCGAAAACGGCGCAATCGGGCCGCGCGAGGATCTGGTCGATTGCCGCGAGCAGGGATCGGGCCCCGATGGCGCGACGGTCGATTCGGAAGGGCGGATCTGGGCGGCGCTGGTGCTGGCGCAGGCGGTCGCCTGTTATGCGCCCGACGGCAAGCTGCTGCGTTCGATCCCGCTGCCGTTGCCGTTCCCGTCGTGCCCG
>NZ_LYVN01000263.1 GCF_001990265.1 Sphingopyxis sp. KK2 | reverse complement strand
CCTCAAAACCCACAGTCCGCACCCCCTTGCCACACCTTCCGTTTACGTTAAGGTCAGTTGCAAACAGCAACCGGAGAGTGTGATTCCATGGCCCTTCCCCCGATCTTCGACCGCCTGCGCCTGCCCGTCATCGGCTCGCCCCTGTTCATCGTCTCGGGCCCCGAACTCGTCATCGCGCAGTGCAAGGCCGGCGTCGTCGGCAGCTTTCCCGCGCTCAACGCCCGGCCGCAGAGCCTGCTCGACGAATGGCTGCACCAGATCACCGAAGAGCTTGCGGCATGGGATCGCGACAATCCCGACCGCCTGTCGGCGCCTTACGCCGTCAACCAGATCGTCCATAAGTCGAACGACCGGCTCGAGCAGGATATCGCGACCTGCGCCAAGTGGAAGGTGCCGATCACCATCACCTCGCTCGGCGCGCGCGAGGAGCTCAACCAGGCGGTCCACGGCTGGGGCGGCATCACGCTCCACGACGTCATCGACGACCGGTTCGCGCGCAAGGCGGTCGAAAAGGGCGCCGACGGGCTGATCCCCGTCGCCGCGGGTGCGGGCGGCCATGCCGGTGTCCAGTCGCCCTTCGCGCTGGTGCAGGAAATCCGCGAATGGTTCGACGGCCCCGTCGCGCTGTCGGGCGCGATCGGCCACGGTCGCTCGATCCTAGCCGCGCAGGCGTGCGGCGCCGACCTCGCCTATATGGGCAGCGCCTTCATCGCGACCGCCGAGGCGAACGCCGATCCGGGCTACAAGAACGGCATCGTCGAGGGCCGCGCCGCCGACATCGTCTATTCGAACCTCTTCACCGGGGTGCACGGCAATTACCTGCGCGGCTCGATCGTCAACGCGGGCATGGACCCCGACAACCTCCCCGAAGGCGATTTGAAGACGATGAACTTCGGTTCGGGCGGCAACACCAAGGCGAAGGCGTGGAAGGACATCTGGGGCTCGGGCCAGGGCATCAGCCCGGTCCGCGGCGTCCTCCCCGTCGCCGACTTCGTCGCCCAGCTCGAAGACCAATATATCGCCGCCCGCCGCGAACTCGAGGCAAAGGTCCGGCTATAAGTCGGCCCGCTACCCACCAAACAGCCGCCCGATCGCCTCGTCCAGATAGGGCCGGTCGGCGAACAGCCGCATCGGGTCGCTGCGGTTGAGCCGGAAACTCATCCCGTGCCGGTCGGTCAGCGCGCGGCGCAGCACCGTCTGCAGCAACCGCAGCCGTGCCGCCGCGACGCGCCCCGCCGCCGCGGGGTCGCGCATCGCCTGCAGCGCGTGATAGGCGCGGATCTGCTCGACCCGCGCCGCGACGACGTCGCTATAGGCGCCGTGCGGCCCGCGATGCAGCGCATGCCCCGACAGCCACGCCAGCCGCTCATTGCCCGGCAGCACCAGCCCGTTGAGCGCGAAGCGGTCGAGCGCAAAACCCTCGCCGTCGAGCCGGTCGAACATCGCCGCCATCTGCGGCCGCGCCAGCAAGGCGATCGGGATCAGGTGATGGCGCTGATACCCCGCCTCGGCGGGCACGGCGCCCGACCAGCGGCAGCGGGAGGAAGCGGGCGGCGCACGCCCGTCCATCAGCGGTCGAAGCGAAACTCGACCAGCACCGTCGGCGGCCGCCCGCCCGCACCGTCCTGCGGCGTCAGCGCGACCCATTCGCCGCCGTTCAGCCCCGGCGCCTGCTGCGCGCGCGCCAGCGGACCGTTGAGCAGCATGTCGAGCGCGAGCCGCGCCAGCCGCTGCACCATCGCCGCCATGTCCCAGCCGGGCGGGACGGCCGCCTTCAGTTCCTGCCCGGCGAACACCGCCAGCCCGCGCGTCGCGACGCGCGCGCCGTCCGCGTCCTCGCGGCGGCGAAAGGCGATCAGGTGCAGCACCGGCGGCATGCCGCTCGCCTGCATCTCGGCGATCGCACCGCGAAATTGCGCGGCATCGCTCCACAGCCGCGCCGGCGACCAGAAAAGCTGCTGCGCGTCGAACAGGTCGATCAGCAGCACGAGCATCCGATAGAAATCGTCGAACCGCGCGCCCGCAAGGGGGCCGGTTGCTTCGCAATCCTCGGGCTCGAAAAACCAGCAATCCTCGCGCCACCCCGGCGGCAAGCCGACGCCGAGCAGGCTGGTCGCCCGGTCGCCGGGTTCGGCCAGCGCCATTCGCGGCGCCGCCGCACGCCCGGCCAGCACCCGGAGCGTCCCGAGATGCAGGCGGAAGCGCGGCGCGTCCCCGTCTGCGGCGGCGACGATTTCGGGCCGCAGCCC
>NZ_LYVN01000262.1 GCF_001990265.1 Sphingopyxis sp. KK2 | reverse complement strand
CCGGCTGCGCCGGCTCCTCGCGCATGTGCTGCGCACCAAAAAAGGCGCGCCGTGCCCGTCCTCCGCTGCGCTGCGGCCCTTCGGGTGCGCCGCCGCCTGAGGCCCCTTTCCCTTGATCCGCCACGCCCCGGGGATGGTCCTCGCAGGCGATTTCAAGGAGACGAACAATGGCAGCAATCGGCTTTGTGAGCGGCACCATGTCCGAAGGATATCGCGGTCAGCTCAAGACGCTTTCGATCCGCGCAGAGATCGATGTCCGGCCCAATCGGAGCAAGTCGCACGAGTTGCAGCCCGATTTCCGGGTCTTCTCGGACAATGTCGAGATCGGCGCCGGCTGGGTGAAAACCGGCGAACAGTCGGGCAAGCAATATGTCAGTCTGAGCTTCGCTGCCCCCGAATTCGGGCCGCGCCGCATCTATGCGAACCTCGGCCGGGCCGCCGGCCAGGACGACGACGACACCTATGCGCTCATCTGGAACCCGATGGACTGACCGAGCGCCCCCAACTCGCCCTCGCGCCTTTCGGGGCGCGGGGGCTCTTTTTCTGTCTCTCCCGTTTGCGAGCCTCTCCGCGCGCCGCCGCGCGCCGCATCGACACGCAGGGCGCTGCATCCGCCGCGCCGGACCCCGATGCGAGGAAGGCCAACCGCAAATGACCGAGACTGACGATGAAATCGCCCGCGCGCGCGCGGCTAAGAAGGGAACGCCGTTCCTCAATACCGAACAGGCGGGCGCCTATCTCGGGCTTAGCCCGCGCAAGCTTCAATATATGCGCGGGCAGGGCGAGGGGCCGCCGTTCCGGCGCCACGGTCGCTATGTTCGCTACCATATCGACGACCTGATCGACTGGTCGCGCGGCACCGCGACGGGCAGGGCCGCCGCGCCCGCCGTAGCGCGGGAACCGGGTCGTGCTTGAGCGTCCCGATCTCCCGTTGATGGCGTGGGGCGAGGCGCTGCGCACGGCGCGCGAGGCGCGCGGCCAGCTCCGTCTTCGTTTCGCCGCCGGCGCCGCCGGGATTGCCGCGCTACTCGTCACCGTCATCGTCCCGCCGGTTCCGCGCCTTATCTGGAACGCAAGCGCGAGCGCCCCACGAGGCCTCTACGTCGTTAGCCCCGGCGGGCGCATCGTGGTCGGCGACATGGTAGTGGCGCGGACGCCCGAGCCGTGGCGTTCGCTCGCCGCCCGGCGTCATTATCTCCCGGCGAATGTGCCGCTGGTGAAGCGCGCGGTCGCGGTAGCGGGCGATGAAATCTGCGCGCGCGGCGCATCACTTTCGGTCAACGGCGTGCCGGCAGTGACCCGCCTCGGGCGCGATGCGGAGGGCCGGACCCTGCCATGGTGGGAAGGGTGTGTCGCTGTTCGCAAGGGCGAGGTTTTTCTGCTCATGGCAGGCGCCCCTGCGTCCTTCGACGGCCGTTATTTCGGGGTCACGCAGGCTAGAGACATCGTCGGAAGGGCGCATTTGCTGTGGGCGCGCTGAAGGCTGTCGGCGCAGCGCTCGCCCTCATTGCGACGATCCTGTCGTTCGGATCGTCGGCGCGCGAGGCAGAAGGCTGGCGGCCTTATGTCACTGAGGCGGCGGCACGCTTCGGCCTTCCCGAGGCCTGGGTGGTTGCGGTGATCGCGGCCGAGAGCGGAGGCCGAACGCATCTCGGCGGGAGGCCAATCACGAGCCATGCGGGCGCGATGGGGCTGATGCAGATCATGCCCGGAACCTGGGCCGCGCTCCGGGCGCAATATGGGCTTGGACCCGATCCGCATGCGCCGCGCGACAACATCATCGGCGGCACCGCCTATCTCCGCGCGATGTACGACCGCTTCGGTTATCCGGGCCTGTTTGCGGCCTATAATGCGGGGCCGGGGCGCTATGCCGAGCATCTGCGCACCGGTCGCCCGTTGCCGCGCGAGACGCGCGATTATGTCGCCAAGGTCACAGGGCGCAACGGTGCCGCTATGGCGGGCCGGGTGGCAGTCCGACCTGTGGAAACGGTGGCCGCAGCGGCGCCCTTGCAGGCAATATTCTTCCCGCTTGCTAGCCCGCAGCTCCGAGCGAGCGGGACCGCTGCTGCCCAGCAAAGCGAAGCTCAGACCGATCCGGGTGATGCCAGGGAGGGGCAAAGTCGGCAGCACGACAGCCTCTTTGTCATTCGCAAATCGGGGGCACGAAATGAGTGATACGGCAAGGGTAGCGCACGGCCGAGAGGGTGGGGTCGTCTCGGCAAGGCCGAGTATGACGGGCGACGGCGCGGCTGTACAAGGCCGGCGGGTGCCCCCCAATTTTCTTCGAAAATCGGTTCCCCCCA
>NZ_LYVN01000261.1 GCF_001990265.1 Sphingopyxis sp. KK2 | reverse complement strand
CACCCGCCCCGGCCTTGCCCGGCCAGGTGAAGGGGATGCGCAGCAATTCGCGGCCGCCCACTTCGCGCGCGGCCTCGACGACGAGAACATATTCGCCCGCCGCCAGCGCGCCGAGCTGGGCGCGCGAGAAGCTGATCTTGTGGGTGCCGGGCGCACGCGTGGCGCCGGTGATGCCATTGGCCGGGAATTTCAGCGAACGGCCCGACACGCGCCACCACTGGCGCACGTCGCGCAGCCATTTGGTGCCTTCGTTCGCCTTCATGTCATGGTCGTACCAGACCGCGACGGTCTTCGCCGGCGCGCCCGCCTTTTCGACCCAGAAGGCGACATAGGGCTTGTGATATTCGGCGACCTTGAGCTGCGGAATATTGACCGTGACATCCATCGTCGCGGGCTGCGCGGCGGCGAGCGTCGGCGCGGCGAGCGCGGCGGTGAGCGTGCCCCCGATGAGGATCGTACGCGAGGCTGGCTGCATGGACTGACTCCCTAGTGGATATAGATGATGGCGATGGCGGCGGGGATCGCGAGCCCGGCGCCGACCAGCGGCCAGGTGCTCTTGCGCTTGGCCGAGTGGAGCCAGAGCAAGAACAGTCCCGTGATGCCGAAGATCAGGCAGGCGAGCGCGAAGATGTCGATGAACAGGCTCCACTCGCCGCCCGAATTGCGGCCCTTGTGGAGGTCGTTGAGATAGGAAATCCAGCCGCGGTCGGTAACCTCGCTGGTCACGTCGCCAGTGACGCGGTCGATCGCGACCCAGGCATCGCCGCCGGGGCGCGGCGCAGGGAGATAAACCTCGTCGGCCGACCATTCGGCTTCGCCCGCACGCACCGGGAAATTCTCTTCGACCCAGTCGGCGACCGGGCCGGGCAGCGGCCCCTTGGCATCGGCCGGCTCGGCTTTCGCGAGCTGCGCGAGCAGCGGCACGGGCACCTGCGCCGATTTCTCGGTCACGACCGGGCTACCCTCGATATCGGCGGCGTGGTTCAGCGTGAAGCCGGTCACCGCAAACAGGATCAGCCCGATCAGGCTGATCGCCGAACTCATCCAGTGCCACATGTGCAGCTGTTTGAGCCAGAAGGCCTTGCGGCTCTTCTTGGTCGCCGGGCGCGAGGGAGAGGGTGCGTGCATGAAATCGTTCTGACAGGAAGCGTTGCGTCGCCACTATCGAGAACGATTCTCAATTACAACAAATAATCCCACATATCGGGCGTTTCATCCTTTGTTACAAATCGCATCAAAGGCTCGGTAAATCGAGCCCCTTCTCGTGTGCGCAGTCGATCGCATCCTGATAGCCCGCATCGGCATGGCGCATCACGCCTGTGCCGGGATCGTTCCACAGCACGCGCTCGAGCCGCTTCGCCGCCTCGGCTGTACCGTCGGCAACGATCACCATGCCGCTGTGCTGCGAATAGCCCATGCCGACCCCGCCGCCATGGTGGAGCGACACCCAGGTCGCCCCACTCGCGGTGTTGAGCAGCGCGTTGAGCAGCGGCCAGTCGCTGACCGCGTCGCTGCCGTCGCGCATCGCCTCGGTCTCGCGGTTCGGCGAGGCGACCGAACCCGAGTCCAGATGGTCGCGGCCGATGACGACGGGGGCCTTGAGTTCGCCGTTCGCGACCATCTCGTTGAATGCGAGGCCGAGGCGGTGGCGGTCGCCGAGCCCGACCCAGCAGATGCGCGCGGGCAGGCCCTGAAACCGGATCTTCTCGCGCGCCATGTCGAGCCAGTTGTGGAGGTGCTTGTTGTCGGGAAGCAGCTCCTTCACCTTCGCGTCGGTCTTGTAGATGTCCTCGGGATCGCCCGACAGCGCCGCCCAGCGGAAGGGCCCGATGCCGCGGCAGAAGAGCGGGCGGACATAGGCGGTGACGAAGCCGGGGAAATCGAATGCATTCTCGACCCCCTCGTCCTTCGCCATCTGACGGATATTATTGCCATAGTCGGTCGTCGGCACGCCGGCGGCCTGCAGGTCGAGCATCGCCTGCACATGCACCGCCATCGAAGCCTTCGCGGCTTTCGCCACAGCGGCGGGGTCGCTCTCGCGCTTCGCGAACCATTCGTCGAGCGACCAGCCTGCGGGCAGGTAGCCGTTCACCGGATCGTGCGCCGAGGTCTGGTCGGTGAGCAGGTCGGGACGGATGCCGCGCCGGACCATCTCGGGCAGGATTTCGGCGGCGTTGCCGAGCAGGCCGATCGACACCGGCTTGCCTTCGGCATGGCTCGCCTCGATCATCGCGATCGCTTCGTCGATGCTCGATGCCTGCTTGTCGAGATAGCCGGTGCGCAGGCGCATCTCGATGCGGCTCGGCTGGCATTCGATCGCGAGGCAGCTCGCCCCCGCCATCAC
>NZ_LYVN01000260.1 GCF_001990265.1 Sphingopyxis sp. KK2 | reverse complement strand
CGCCGCCGCCGGCGACGCCGCGCGCGGCGCGACCGCCTATGTCAGCCTCGAGCCCTGCGCGCATGCGAGCGCGCGCGGTCCCTGCTGCACCGATACGCTGATCGCTGCCGGGGTCGTGCGCGTCGTCATCGCCGCGCAGGATCCCGACTCGCGCACCAACGGCAAAGGTATCGCGCGGCTGCAGGATGCCGGGATCGAGGTCGTCTTCAACGTCCTCCCCGCCGAGGCGCGCCGCGCGATGGCGCCATGGTGGACGCGGCAGGGGCAGGGCCGGCCTTTCGTCACGCTCAAGCTCGCGACCTCGCTCGACGGCGCCATCGCGCGCGCCGACGGGTCGAGCCGCTGGATCACCGGTCCCCGCGCCCGCGCCCACGGCCATCTCGAACGCGCGCGCCACGAAGCGATCCTCGTCGGACGCGGCACCTATGAAGCCGATTCGCCCAAACTCGACGTGCGCCTGCCGGGGCTCGAAGGCCGCAGCCCCCGGCGGCTGATGCTTACCCGCGGCGCGGCGCCCGACGGCTGGACCGCCGTTGCTTTGCCCGAATCGGTCGACGGCGTCGATTCGCTGCTCGTCGAGGGCGGCGCCGGCGCGGCCTCGGCCTTCCTCGCCGCCGACCGCGTCGACCGGCTGCTGCTCTATCGCGCGCCGATCCTGATCGGCGCGGGCAAGGCGGCGCTCGGCGACATCGGCCTCGCCGACCTTGCCGATGCGCATGGGCGCTGGCGCCTCGCCGACAGCCGCCTGCTTGGCAGCGACCGGCTCGACGTCTACGAGCGGGCCAGAGAAGGATCCTAGACCCCATGTTCACCGGCATCATCACCGACATCGGCCATGTCCGCACCCGCGAGGATCGCGGCGACGCGCGGCTGGTCATCGGCACCGACTATGACACCGACACGATCGACCTCGGCGCCTCGATCGCCTGTTCGGGCGCCTGTCTGACCGTCGTCGACAAAGGCAAGGATGCCGATGGCGACTGGTTCGCGATCGATGCCAGCGCCGAAACCATCGCGCGCACAGCGCCGGGCATGTGGGATGCCGGGCGCCGCCTCAACCTCGAACGCGCGCTCAAGGTCGGCGACGAACTCGGCGGGCATATCGTCACCGGCCATGTCGACGCGGTCGGCGAAATCGTCTCGGTCACGCCGGTCGGCGACAGCTGGGGCCTCGTCGTCGCGGCGCCCGCCAGCCTCGCGCCGCATATCGCCGCCAAGGGATCGATCACGGTCGAGGGCGTGTCGCTGACCGTCAACGAAGTGACCGACCAGCCCGATGGCAGCGCGCATTTCACGCTCAACATCATCCCGCACACGCGCGCGATGACGACGCTCGACGAGGCCGCCGCCGGGCGCCCGGTAAACCTCGAAATCGACATCCTCGCGCGCTATCTCGCGCGGATGCAGGCGCGGGGATGAACGAAAACGCCAAGCCGCTGCTCTGGATTCGCCTCGGGGCGCTGATCCTGGCGGCGGTGCTGATCACCGTGCGGATCGTTACCAACGGCCTCGATCTCTTCATCCTCGTCGCCACGGCGCTGCTCATCCTGATCGGGCTGGCGCTTCAGGCGATCGAACGGCGCACGCGGCGGCCGTTGAAGACGCATCTGCGCTGGGTGCTCGCGAGTGTCGCGCTTGGCCTCTTGCTCGTCGCCATGCCGTTCGCGCTCAGCGCCGATGTGATCGTGGGGGCGATCCTGTGGATCGGGCTCTCGGCGGCGGGGCTGGTCTGGGCCGTCTATTATGAGCGCAGCGAACCGCTTTAGCCCTCGGTCCACCCCATCGCGAGTTCGGGGTCGCTCGCGACCATCGATCGCCGCATCGCCAGCCGCCCGATGCGCAGCAGCTCGGCCTTGCGCCGCGCGGGCGCGAGGTCGCAGCTCGCGGCCTCGCGCACCACCGCTGCGCCATAGCGATCGGCGACGATCAGCCCCGATGTCTCGGGGCGATACTCCGGCGTGTTTAGGATCGCGGGGTCGAGCCCCGCCGCCAGCGCCCAATAGAAATGGTCGCACCAATCGCAATAGTCGGGCCATTTGCCGTCGCCGTGCAAATCGGCGCGGCTGACCTTGATCTCGACGATGGTGATCCGGCCCTTGGCATCGATCGCGGTCAGGTCGGTGCGCCGCCCATTGGGCAGCGGCACTTCGGGAATCGCGACCAGCCCCGCTTGCGCGAACAACCGGCACACGCCGCGGACGACATCGGCGGCGATCAGCAGGTCACTCGCCATCGATCAGGGCCTCAGAAGGGGACGTCGTCGTCCAGGTCGTCGTCGAACGGCGGGCGTCCGCCGCCACCGCCCGAGCCGCCGCCGAAGCCGCCGCCCGAACCGCCCGACGATCCGCCGCCCTGGTT
>NZ_LYVN01000259.1 GCF_001990265.1 Sphingopyxis sp. KK2 | reverse complement strand
GGAGCAGCGCGACGCCGCGCCGCGCCATACGAAAGATGTCGAGCATCTCGGTATCGCCGGGGCCGAAAACGGCGGGCGGGCGGACGATCGTCCAGTCGAGGCCGCTGGCCTTCACGATGGTTTCGGCGCGCGCCTTTGACCAGCCATAGTTGGAAAGGTCCGGCTCGCGCGCCGCGAGCGACGAGACATGAACAAAGCGGGTGACGCCTGCCGTCCGCGCGGCGTCGATGACGTTGCCGGTCGCGGTGGCATTGCCCGCCTCGAACGCCGCGCGCGTCGGGACGTTCACGACGCCGGCGATATGCATGACGATGTCGCTGCCCGCCGCGAGTTCGGCAAGCGCGTCGCTACGGTCGAGCGCGCCCTCGATCCAGTTCACGCCATCGCGCGGCTGCTGCGGGCGGCGGGTGAGCGCGCGGACATGCCAGCCCTGTGCGACCGCGTGCCGCAAGGTCGCGCCGCCGACGAAACCCGTCGCGCCGGTCATCGCGAGGGTGGGCGTCGTCACAGCAGCACCATATGGTCGCGGTGGACGATGGCGCTGCGCGGCGCATAGCCGAGCGCCGCCTCCTGCGCGTCGCGGCCGAGGCCGAGGATCGCGGCGGCGTCGGCGTCGGGATATTCGGAGAGGCCGCGCGCGACGACGCGGCCGTCGGGTCCGGCGATGTCGAGGATGTCGCCGCGCGCGAAACGGCCCGAGGCGGCGGTGACCCCTGCGGCGAGCAGGCTGGCGCCGCCGCGCAGCGCCTTCGCCGCGCCCGCGTCGATGGTGAGCCGGCCCTTGGCGGTCAGCCCGCCCGCGAGCCAGGCCTTGCGCGCGCTCGCGCCCTTTTCGGCGACGAACAGGCTGTGCCGCGCCTCGGTCGACAGCGGGTGGTCGATATGGCCCGACGCGATGGCGAGATGCGCGCCGGCAGCATTGGCGATCCGCGCCGCCGCGATCTTCGACACCATCCCGCCCGATCCCATGCCCGACGCCGATCCTGTGTCGGCCATCGCCTCGATGCTCGCGTCGATGCGCTCGATGCGCGCGATATGGTTCGCGCCGGCTTGCGCGGGGTTGCGGTCGTAGAGGCCGTCGATGTCGCTGAGCAGGATCACGCCGCCCGCAGCAGCAGCTTGGGCTACGCGCGCCGCGAGCCGGTCGTTGTCGCCGAAACGGATTTCCTCGGTCGCCACGCTGTCATTCTCGTTGATGATCGGCACGACGCCGAGGTTCAGCAGTCGGTCGAGCGTTGCCGAGGCGTTGAGGTAACGGCGGCGATGTTCGAGGTCGTCGAGCGTCACCAGCATCTGCGCGGCGGTGAGGCCTTCGGCGCCGAGGACTTCGGCCCATACCTGCGACAGCGCAATCTGTCCGGTCGCGGCGGCGGCCTGCGCATCCTCGAGGCTGGCGCGGCCGCCCTTGGCAAGGCCGAGCCGCCGCGCGCCGAGCGCGATCGCACCCGACGAGACGACCGCAACCTGCTGCCCCGCCTTCGTCCGCGCGCCGATGTCGGCGGCGACGCCCTGGAGCCAGTCGCGCCGCACTGCGCCGTCGGGGTCGACGAGCAGGGCCGATCCGATCTTGACGATCAGGCGGGGGCAGGATGCGGGCGGGAACAGGCTCATGGTGCCGCCGATAGCGTGGCGTGGCCGCGTGGCCAATGCGAATGTTGAATCGCCGGGAGGCGGAGTGATTTTATTCGGAAGGTCACAAAGGTCACACCACGTCTCCCTCTTCTTTCCCCTCCTCGCTGGCGATTGGCGCAACGGATGGGATGAAAGGAGCGACGACCTGACGCGTTCATCCGGTGACGCTATGCGGCGGGAATTTATTAGGACAGCGTTTTTTTTTGCGGCTTCGCCGATGGCGGTTTTGGGGTGGGAAGCGGACGTCGCCTGTCTTCCAAACCGATCAGAGTGGAAATTTGTCGCCCGGCTGCGGCGGGCAAAACTTCCCAAGCCGGGGCTCTTTCCCGGGAGACACGTGCACTTGTTCTGTCATGCCACATTTATCGCAGATGACGATAAGAAGCGGACCCAAGCTTTCTTCGGAAACGGTTCCCTCGGAGTGACCGCACGCTCTGCAACCCCTGCTCACTCAGTCGCCCTTTAATTGCAAGTTACATGGGATGATCGCATGTCCGGGTGATGATGGCAACGTCCGCAACCGGTCGGTTGCTGCCGTTGCGCCGGTGCAGTGCGATGGGTCTGGTTATTTTTGCCTCACGCAAAGGCGCAAAGGCACAAAGAAGGAAAAAGAGCCTCACACAAAGACACAAAGAGGGCAGTCGAGCCGCCACACGCTGTGTGCTTCCCCGCGCGCAGCGCTTTACAAGATCGCCTGCGGCGATGGGCACCGCCTGCGGCGTGACCCGGCCTCTTTGTGTCTTTGTGTGAGATC
>NZ_LYVN01000258.1 GCF_001990265.1 Sphingopyxis sp. KK2 | reverse complement strand
GGGGATGATGATCGTCACCCCGCCGATCGTCATGCTCGCGCGGCTCGGTCGGTCGGGTGCGCTCGGCAACACCAGCCGCGCCGGCATCGTCGAGGCGACCGCGATCCTGGTCGCGGCAGCGGCGATCACCACGGTCTGCTTCTCGCAGGCGCAGTTCCCGGTCACTTTCCTGCCGTGCGTCGCGGTCGTTGCCGCCTCTTATCGCCTCGGTCCGTTCGGCGCGGCGACCAGCGTGCTGATCGTCACGATCATCGCGTCGTGGATGACCGGGCATGGGCTCGGCCCGATCGCGCATATGCACGAATCGCCGACGACGATCGTGCTGTTCCTGCAATTCTATCTGTTGACGCTGCTGTTCACCGCGCTGCCGCTCGCGGCGCTGCTCGTCGCACGCCAGCGGCTGGCCAAGCGGCTCGAACAGAGCAACCGCTGGCTGCTGCAGGCCGAGGCAGCGGCGCTCGTCGGCCATTGGCGCGTCGACCTGGTGCGCTGGACGATCCAGTGGTCGAACCAGGCGTATATGATCCACGGCGTCGAACCCGATACGCCGATGACGGTGCAGAGCAGCCTCGACCTCTATATGCCCGAAGATGCGGCGCGCATGCGGACGACGCTCGAACGGGCGATCGCGAGCGGTACGCCGTTCGAATTCAGTGGACAGATCATCCGGTCCGACGACGAGGTGCGCGATATCGTGTCGCACGGCTCGATCGAAATGAGCCGCGGCGGCAAGCCCGTCGGCATCTTCGGCACGATCCAGGACGTCACCGAGACGGTCGACAACGCCCGCATGCTGGAAGCGGCGCGCAACGACGCCGAAACCGCGGCGAACACCGACGCGCTCACCGGCCTGCCCAACCGCCGCCACACGCTCGCCTTCCTCGAACGCGCGCTGGTCGGCGCGCGCGAAAATGGCGCGCCGCTGGCGGTCGCGATCTTCGACATCGACCATTTCAAGCGCATCAACGACGTCCATGGCCATGGCGTCGGCGACGAGGTGATCCGCCGCGTCGCGCAGCGCGCCAAGGCGGTGCTGCGCGAGGAGGATATGGTCGGCCGCTTCGGCGGCGAGGAATTCGTCTGCGTGCTCCAGCGGTCGAGCGCGCAGGCAGCCGAACTGGTCGCCGAACGCGTGCGGCAGGCGATCGAAAATGCCAACGGCCGCGCCGACGACGCCGGTCCGCCGGCGACGGTGAGCATCGGGCTGGCGGTCTATGCCGGCGAAACGGGCGTCGAGGAACTGCTCCAGCGCGCCGATGAGGCGCTCTACACCGCGAAGCGCGAGGGCCGGAACCGGCTGCGCATGGCAGCGTGACGCGCGGATGGGGTTGCGGTGGAGGTGGCCGCTAACGACCGAACTAAGCCGTCGGGAGCGGCTCCGCCTTATCCCAGGAGCCGCCAGTCCCGTTCCATGTGGCTGCACCTAGCACATAGTTTTCAGAACAAGATGGGCATCGAAAACGATAAAGTATCACATCATCCTGCGGACCGGCTTCTGAAAATTCGTTGAAGGGCACGACGCCTTTCATAGGTCCCGCATCTATTTGCTCAATGTTTCCATCCGCCAGAGCTTGTCGAACAATACGAACCACTTTGAAGAGTTCACCCGGCGTCCGTATGGGGACACGTTGATCCATATTCTGGCAGCGAGGGCAGGTCATCCGGTGTCGTTACTATCTTGGGGGGCTTCACGCAAACGACCACTATGTGTCCCGCGAGCACGTTAGCAGCCGTTCTGCAAACCACCCCATTTCAGCCATTGGTCGCGGTCATCGCCGGGACCGGTTGCGAACGACGGTCTAGGGTCCGAGCGGCAGCAGGATCCGGAACAGTGCGCCGCCCTGTTCATGGTTGTGCGCCGCGATCGAGCCGCCCATCGCTTCGACATTGGATTGTACGATGGCGAGCCCCAGGCCGAAGCCGATGCCAGCGCGGTCGCCGGCCTCTTCGCCCTGAACGAGCGGATCGAACAGCCGCGCCGCCGTTGCCGGATCGATGCCCGGACCATGATCGCGCACGAGGAGTTCGGCGGCATCGCCCGCGCGCTGGAGGGTGAGTTCGCCGCCGCCGCCGTGGCGCTGCGCGTTGACGATCAGATTGTCGATCACGCGCATCAGGTCGACGAGGTTGGCGTTCACCACCAGCTGCTGTGCCGACAGGAGGCGGACCGGCGCGGCATCGTCGTCGAGCAACGCGACGCGGTCGGCGAGCAGCATGTCGAGCGCGACCGGTTCGACCTCGCGCCGGCGGCCGCGCGCAAATTCGAGCGCAGCGGCGATCAGCGTCTGCATCTCCTCGATATCGCCGCGCGCGGCGCCCCGCGCGGCGTCGGGCAGCGCCTCGATGCGGAAGGCGAGGCGGGTGAGCGGGGTGCCGAGGTCGTGGGCGATGCCGACGAGCAGTTC
>NZ_LYVN01000257.1 GCF_001990265.1 Sphingopyxis sp. KK2 | reverse complement strand
CAGTTCCAGAAGCGGCGGCGCCGCCGCGCCGTCGCCGTCGGCCAGCGCGCGGACCAGCGCCGCCATGGCGGGATCGTCGTGGCCCGCGACCGGGCGCGCCGACGCGCCGATCGGCAGCAAGCCAGGCTCGATGGCGACGCGGACATAGCGTACCGCGCCGCCTTCGGCGCGGGCACGATAGTGATGGCCGGCAGGCGCGAGCCACAATTCGCCGGGCAAGGGATCGCCCAGCGAGGTGCGCCGTCCGTCGAGCCAGGTCTGAAGCCGATGATAGCTGCCCGCCTCGTGCAGCATCAGCGCATGGACGTCGGCCTCGATCGCCCAGCTTTCCGGGCCGCCGATCCGGTCGACGATGCGGGCCGCGCTGATCCCCACCCCATCCATGACGCCATCATGCCAAGCTTGGGAAAATCTGAAAGCCTCGATTTTCGGGCGAGCCTAGGTTCGAATCCCCAACCCTTATTTTTCGGACCAACAGACCATGACCGACCACAGCCTCAATGGAAAAACCGTCCTCATCGCCGGCGGCGCCAAGAATCTCGGCGGCCTCATCGCGCGCGACTTCGCCGCACAGGGCGCCGCTGCCGTCGCCGTTCACTACAACAGCGCCGCGGCACGCGCCGAAGCCGACGAAACCGTGGCGACGATCGAGGCGGCGGGAGCGAAGGGTTTCGCCTTCCAGGCCGACCTGACCACCGCCGGTGCGGTCGAGAAACTGTTCGCCGACGCCAAGGCCGCGATGGGCGGCATCGACATCGCGATCAACACCGTCGGCAAGGTACTGAAAAAGCCGATGGTCGAGATCAGCGAGGCCGAGTTCGACGAAATGAGCGCGGTGAACAGCAAGTCGGCCTTCTTTTTCCTGAAGGAGGCGGGAAAGCATGTGAGCGATGGCGGCAAGGTGTGCACGCTCGTCACCTCGCTGCTCGGCGCCTACACGCCCTTTTATGCGAGCTATGCCGGGACGAAGGCGCCGGTCGAACATTATACCCGCGCCGCGTCGAAGGAATTCGGGGGGCGCGGCATTTCGGTGACCGCGATCGGGCCGGGGCCGATGGACACCCCCTTCTTCTACCCTGCCGAAGGGCCCGAAGCGGTCGCCTATCACAAGACTGCGGCGGCGCTGTCGCCGTTCAGCCCGACCGGACTGACGCATATCGAGGATATCGTGCCGTGGATCCGCTTCCTCGTCACCGACGGCTGGTGGATGACCGGGCAGACGATCCTCGTCAACGGGGGCTATACGACCAAATAAGACCCCCGAGGCGGGTGGCTCCACCCCCCTCCCGGAGCCGCCCGCCGCTTCATTCCGATGCGTCAGGCCAGAAATGCATCCATCGCGGCATTGACCGCACCGGGCGCTTCCCAGGTCACGAAATGGCCGCAGTCCGGCACCCTGACGATCGTCGCATTGGGGACGAGTTCCGCCATGCCGTCGAGGTTGCTCACCGGCAGCGCGACATCGTCGGTCGCCCAGATCACGAGCGTCGGGATTTCGAGCTTGGGGAACGGCATCGCGGGCGGCTCGGCGAAGGGCGCATCCATCGGCGGCACCTCGATCGGCGACGCGCGGTACCAGTTCAGCATGCCGAAACAGGCGTCGCGATCCTCCCACCAGGCGAGCGAGCGCGCGATTTCCTCGGGCGGTGTCGGCGCGCCTTCGAGCCGTCCCTCGAATGCCTTGGCAAGCACGCCCGCCAGCCCCTGTTCGCGCACGAGCGCGTCGGTGGCGGGATCGCGAAACAGGCGAATATATTGGCTCGCGGCGCGCTGCACGGGGTCGGCCTGGAGCAGGCGGCCAAAGATGCCGGGATGCGGCGCATTGGCGATGACCGCACGGGTCACGCGTCCCGCCCAGGCCGGGTGCAGCCCGCCGGGCTGGCCACCGAGCGCGACGCCCCAGCTGATCGCCCCGCCCCAGTCGTGACCCACGATGGTGAAGGTCTCGACGCCGAGCGCATCGGCGAGCGCGAAGATGTCGGCGATCAGCTTGTCGGGCGTATAGTCGGCGACATCCTGCGGCTTCGAGGAGCCGCAATAGCCGCGCTGGTCGGGGGCGATGCAGCGGAAGCGGGTCGCAAAATGCGGCAACTGGCCCCGCCAGGTGCGGTGCGATTCGGGAAAGCCGTGCAGGAAGATCAGCACCGGCGCGTCGCGCGGGCCGATATCGACGACGTCGAGCTCGACCCCGGTCGAAAGCTTTACCCGCTGCTGTTCGAAATCGCCGGTCATCATCCACTCCATCGGTTGCTTTTCGCAACCTGATGGCCGCGATCATCCGTGCTGGCAAGCGCGAAGCTAGAAGCTCGGGGTCAAATTATCCGCGTCGACCGGAAGCGTCTTGAAGATCGGCCATTCGCGCATGTCGCCGCTTTCCCCGTTGCAGCGGCGGGACGCGATCGGCGCGCCATTCC
>NZ_LYVN01000256.1 GCF_001990265.1 Sphingopyxis sp. KK2 | reverse complement strand
CTGTGGTTCCTGTTCGGCCGCGACGATTTCGGGCTTCACCGCCTCGAGCGGTTTTTTCGGTTCGGCGGGCGGGGAGACCGTCGGCGCGACATCCTCGGCCTTTTTGCGGCCGAACAGGAACCACAGCAGCACGACCGCGACGACGAGTCCGACGACCGCGATGACATAATTTTCCTGAAGCCACGCCATGATAGTCTCCCTGTCTTTCCGTCAGCCTATGCGCCCATATGGATTGGGTCGATCAAAATTCTTCGTCATTCCCGCGAAAGCGGGAACCCAGGAAAAGCTTGGCCGACGCACGCTCTGGGTCCCCGCTTTCGCGGGGATGACGAAATTCGGAGGGTTATTCCGCTTCGCGCGCGACTTCGCGCCAGCCGATATCGCGGCGGCAGAAGCCGGTCGCGAAATCGAGCCTGTCGACCGCGGCATAGGCGCGTGCCTGCGCTTCGGTGACGGTGCGGCCGGTCGCGGTGACGTTGAGCACGCGGCCGCCGGCGGCGACGATGGTCTCACCGTCGCGCGCGGTGCCGGCATGAAAGACGCGCACGCCCTCGCGCTCGGCGTCGGCGATGCCGTGGATCGCGCCGCCCTTTTCGGGGGTGCCCGGATAGCCCTTCGCCGCCATGACGACGGTCAGCGCATAGTCGCTGGTGAAGGCGGGCGGGGGTGCGTTGGCCAGCTCGCCCGTCGCGGCGGCGTGGAGCAGAGCGGCGAGGTCGCCGGTGTAGCGCATCATCAGCACCTGGCATTCGGGATCGCCGAAGCGGGCGTTATATTCGATCAGCTTGGGGCCTTCGTCGGTCAGCATCAGCCCGGCGAAGAGCACGCCGATATAGGGCGTGCCCTCGGCGGCGAGCGTCGCGACCGTCGGGCGGATGATGCGGTCCATCACCGCCTCCTCGAGATCGGCGGTGAGCACGGGGGCGGGGCTGTACGCGCCCATGCCGCCGGTATTCGGCCCGACGTCGCCGTCGCCGACGCGCTTGTGGTCCTGCGCGCTGGCAAATGCCATGACGTTTTTGCCGTCGGAAAGCGCGAAGAAGCTCGCTTCCTCGCCGGTCATAAATTCCTCGATCACCACCTCGGCGCCGGCGCCGCCGAAGGCGCCGTCGAACATGTCGTCGATGGCGGCGGCGGCGTCTTCGGCGGTCTCGGCGATGATCACGCCCTTGCCCGCAGCGAGGCCGTCGGCCTTGATGACGACCGGGATGTCGAAGCCTTCGAGCACGGCATGCGCTTCGTCGGCGCTCGTGCAGCGGGCGTAGGCGGCGGTCGGGATCGACGCGCGCGCGCACAAATCCTTGGTGAAGCCCTTGCTGCCTTCGAGCCGCGCCGCGGCGGCGCCGGGGCCGAAGGTCGCGATGCCGAGCGCGCGCAGCCGGTCGGCAAGCCCCGCGACGAGCGGCGCTTCGGGGCCGACGACGACGAAGTCGATGCTGTTGGCTGTGCAGAAGGCCACGAGGCCGTCGATGTCGTCGACCGGAATCGCGATGCATTCGGCGAACGCTTCGATTCCCGGGCTGCCCGGCGCGGCATAGAGCTTGGCGCAGGAGGGCGATTGTGCCAGTTGCCAGCTCAGCGCATGTTCGCGGCCACCCGAGCCGACCAGCAGGATATTCATGGCAGTCCCTTTTCCCGATCCGGCGTCCGAAACCGACCCCGCGGCGCGGCTGTTAGCCGAGCATTCGCCCGGCGACAATGCGCCCGACATGACGGTCAGCCAATTGTCGGCGGCGATCAAGCGCACCGTCGAGGACGGCTTTGCGCGGGTGCGCGTGCGCGGCGAGCTGTCGGGCGCCAAGCGCGCGGCGTCGGGGCATTTCTATGCGGCGTTGAAGGATGATAATGCGCTGATCGACATGGTGATGTGGAAGGGGCAGGCGGCGCGCCTCGCCTTCCGGCCCGAGGATGGGATCGAGGTGATCGCGACCGGCAAGCTCACCACCTATCCGGGGCGTTCCAAATATCAGCTCGTCGTCGACACGCTCGAAGTGGCCGGCGAAGGCGCACTGATGCTGCTCTTCGAGAAATTGAAGGCGCGATTGGGCGCCGAGGGGCTGTTCGACCAGGAGCGCAAACAGCCCTTGCCGCGCCTGCCGCGCGTGATCGGCGTCGTGACCTCGCCGACCGGGGCGGTGATCCGCGATATCCTCCACCGGCTGGCCGACCGCTTCCCGATGCATGTCATCGTCTGGCCGGTGCTGGTGCAGGGCGACGGCGCGGCGGCGCAGGTCGCCAATGCGATCCGCGGCTTCGATGCGATCGCCCCCGGCGGGCCGGTGGCGCGCCCCGACCTCGTGATCGTCGCGCGCGGCGGCGGCTCGATCGAGGATCTGTGGGCGTTCAACGAGGAGGTCGTCGTGCGCGCGATCGCCGATTGCCGCATCCCGACGATCAGCGCGGTCGGGCACGAGACCGACACGACGCTCGCCGACTATGCTGCCGATCGCCGC
>NZ_LYVN01000255.1 GCF_001990265.1 Sphingopyxis sp. KK2 | reverse complement strand
CGGGAGGGGAGATCAATGCCCGCCTCCCCGCGCTCCAAATCCGACAAACAAAAACGGCGGCAGGATCACCTGCCGCCGTCTTGAATGCCCGATAGGCCTTGTCCCGATCAGGGCGCCGGCGGCGGGCCGCCCTGCATCTGTTGCTGCTGCATCATCTGCTGCTGGAGCATCTGTTGCTGCTGCATCTGCTGCTGCAGCTCGCGCATCTCGGCCTCGGTCTTGAATTCGAGCAGTTCGACGTCGAAATGCAGCGTGCTGCCGCCCGGGATCGGGCCATTGTCTTCGTCGCCATAGCCGAGCGAGGGCGGAATGGTCAGCTTGTACTTGCCGCCCTTCTGCATCCGCGTCAGCCCTTCGGCAAAGCCGGGCGCGGTCTGCGCGACCGCGAAAGGCGCGCGCTCATTGGCGTCGAACACCGTGCCGTCGTCGAGCTTGCCTTCATATTTGACGAGCACATAGTCGGCCATCGCGGGCTTGGGGCCGGTGCCTTCCTTGATCGTTTCGAACCCGATGCGCGGGGTCGAACTCACCGCAAAGGCGATCGCCGCGACGATCAGGCCCGCGACGCCGAACCACATCAGCCACAGGCCGCCCTTGCTCACCGGACGCAATGGAACCGTCGTAACACTCATGTCGCTGATCCTTCCCCTGCCCCCGCGGAGCAAAATAACGCGAAAGCCTATAGGCGGAGCGGCAAGTCGCGGTCCAGAGGCAAATGGCGGCATCGACGCAATGAAAAAGGGCGCCGCGTTGCCGCAGCGCCCTCTTCAAATCCGGATCCCGAACGGGAAGGACGGGTCTTACTTGATCCCGTCGCGCTCCATCCGCTTGCGCTCCATCTTGCGGGCGCGGCGAACGGCGGCGGCATGCTCGCGGGCACGCTTTTCGCTGGGCTTTTCGTAGTGACGGCGCAGCTTCATTTCGCGATACACGCCCTCACGCTGCAGCTTCTTCTTGAGCGCGCGAAGGGCCTGGTCGACATTATTGTCGCGAACGATGATCTGCATATGCCGTGTCGTCTCCGGTTCGTCCAACGATCAAGGGCAACCGGGAAAACGGTCCACCTTAAATCGCCGATATATGGGCAATAAAAGAAGCGCCGCGATGCCGCGACGTTCCGATGCGAGCGCCACTACGCAGATTCGCGGCCAAATGCAAGCCCCTGCGCGGCGGCAGGGGCGTAAAACGTGGCTATTGCCCCCCGCGCCGCCTGGCGTCGGGCACCTCGGGCGCCGACGAAGGCTGCTGCGTCGCCAATGGCATCGGTGAGATCGCCACGCCGAACAGGCGCCATTTGCCATTATACCACTGGAATTCGAAGTCGAAGGCGACCGCGGTCGGGCGCAGCCCGAAACTACCGCGCACGCGCAGCACATTGCCCGCCCCCACCTGCGCCGGGCCGTTGTAGACCGGCGCGAGCAGCAGGCTGTTCGACAGGTCGACGCGGTTTTCGCGAAGCGAGGCAAAGATTTGCGCCAGCCGCGACGGATCATTGGCGATCTGGAACGCCGGCGAGCTGATGTCGCGCAGCACCGAATAATTGCCCGACTGGTTGGCATGGTCGATCGCGACGATCGTCGACCAGATCAGCTTGGCAAGCTCAAGGTCGCCCGGCACCGGCATCGCGGCGGCGGGCGGCGGCGCCGCGGCGCCGGTCTGGGCCTGCGCGGGCATGGCGATCGCCAGCAGCGCGGCAGACAAAGAAAAAGCGGCTGCTTTCGCGCCGCGTTTCGAAGGAATGATGCTGTTCATAAAATCCAACATGAAAGGGCGATGCGCCTTTGGCAAGACGCATCGCCCGATTTCATAAATGGCTTACCAGACGACCTGGAAGCCGCCGCGTGCGCCGATCTCGCCCGAGTCGAAGCCCGCGCCGACGCCCGCCGAGAAGGTGGCCTTCTCGCTGATGCGCGCGGTCATCGCGACCGAGCCCGCAGTGCGGTCGTTGTAATAGCCGATGCCGCCCGAGAAGCCGAACTTGGCATCGCTGGGCAGCGCCGGGGTTTCCATCGACAGCGCCAGCGCCACGCCTTCATTGGCGAGGCGCGCTTCGCGGCGATTGTCTTCCGACTGCGCGAACAGCGTGCCGATCTGGCTGGTGTGCGTCGCGGTCAGCGTCTGCAGCGCCGAGACATTGGCGTTGGTCGCGGCGAGTGCCGAGGCCGTCGCAAGGCTCGACACCGTCGGGCCGGCGCCGAGCGTGCCCGACGCATCGACGGTGGCGAAGCTGAGCGTCCCCGTCTGCGCGGCGGTCGAGGCGGCGATATCGCCGACCGTCACGCTGCTGCCCGTGCCGCCCAGCTTGACCTGGTTGGCACGCGTCGTGGTGGCGCCGAAGCCGACGGCGGTCGAGTTGTCGAACGCCGCATTGGCATTCTTGCCGACCGCAGTTGCCTGGATGCCGGCGGCCTGCGCCTGATGACCCGAAGCGAGGCTGAGGTTCCCCGAAGCGACGG
>NZ_LYVN01000254.1 GCF_001990265.1 Sphingopyxis sp. KK2 | reverse complement strand
ACGGTCGACGCCATCGCCACCGCCTATGTTTCGCTCAGCCTCGAGATCGGCACGCACGAGAAAGGCTATATCGACGCCTATTATGGCCCGCAGAGCCTGCTCGATGCGTCGACCGCGGCGCCGCGCGACCAGAAGGCGCTGCTCGTCTCGACGCGCCAGCTGATCGCGAAGCTCGAGGAGATCGCGCCCGACCTGTCCGACCCGATCGAGCGCCAGCGCCGCGCCTTCCTCGCCGCGCAGCTGCGTGCCGCCGAGACGCGGCTGATGATGATGGGCGGCGCGCGCTTCTCCTTCGCCGAAGAGGCCGAGCGACTGTTCGGCGTGCGCCCGGTGCTGCGGCCGCTCAAAAGCTATGACGCCGCGCTCGCCGCGGTCGACGCGCTGGTGCCCGGCGAAGGCCCGCTCGCGACGCGGGTCGAGGCCTATCTCGACCATTTCACCATTCCCAAGGACAAGCTGCAGGGCGTGTTCGAGGCCGCGATTTCGCGCTGCCGCGGCCGCACCGTCGCACATGTCGCGCTCGCGCCCGGCGACAGTTTCGAACTGCAGTTCGTCACCGGCAAGAGCTGGAGCGGCTATAATTATTACCAGGGCGGCTATCACAGCATCATCCAGGTCAACACCGACCTGCCGATCCGCCTGTCGCGCGCGCTCGACCTCGGCTGCCACGAGGGATATCCGGGCCATCACCTCCTCAACATGAAGCTTGAGGAGCAGATGGTGAAGGGGCGCGGCTGGGTCGAGTACAGCGTCTATCCGCTCTACAGCCCGCAAAGCCTGATCGCCGAGGGCACTGCGAACTATGGCATCGACCTCGCCTTCCCCGGCCAGACGCGCCCCGACACCGAACGCGACGTGCTGATGCCGCTCGCGGGGATCGAGCCGCCGTCGGACGACCGTTACTGGCAGCTGCTCGACGCGATGAAGGCGCTGACCGGCGCGCGGCTGACGATCGCGCAGCAATATCTCGACGGGGTCATCGACCGGCCGGCCGCGGTCGCGCTCACCGAAAAATATCTGCTCGTTTCGCCCGCGCGCGCCGAACAGTCGGTGAGCTTCACCGACCAGTATCGCAGCTATGTGATCAACTACGGGCTCGGCGAAGAAATCGTGCGCGCCTATATCGAGCGCGGCGATCCCGACCGCGACGAAATCTGGCGCCGTTTCGCGCTGATCATCGGCGAGCCGACCTTGCCGTCGGACCTGCTCGCACGGTGAGCGGGACGGCGCCCTTGCTGTGGCTCGGCCAGTCGGGGTCGCCGCGGCGCCCGCCGGCGGGGGTCGCACCGCGCGGCTGAACGATCCGGTGCGCCCTTGCGCGTGCCGTCCGTTCCTCCGTGCCATTTTGCAAGGGATAGCCCCATGCTCGACAAGACCGAAACCCACCGCCGCATCGAAACCCCCGACATGAAGGATTATGGGGTCTATCTCGCGGTCGACCGCCTGCTCGACTGCCAGAAGCCGCTCGCCGAACTCTGCACCCCCGACGAATTGCAGTTCCAGATCGTTCACCAGGTCGAGGAATTGTGGATGAAGCTGATCGCCTTCACCCTCACCGAGATCGACGGCCATATGGCGGCGGGCGAGACGATGCGCGTGCTCAGCCTGTTCGACCGGGTGAACCGCCTCATGCGGCTGATGACCGACCAGCTGGCGCTGCTCGAGACGATGAGCCCCTTCGACTACCAGTCGATCCGCCTCCAGCTCGGCAACGGGTCGGGGCAGGAAAGCCCGGGTTTCCAGCTGCTGCTGACGATGCCGCAGCCGCTCTGGGCGCGCTATAAGGCGTCGTATCTCGACCCCGCAGGCCGCAGCGTCGCCGACGTCTATGACACCGGCTACAAGCATGACGAGGCCTATATGGTCGCCGAGGCGCTGATCGAGTTCGACGAACTGTTCCAGATCTTCCGCGCCCACCATATCTATCTGATCCACCGCTCGATCGGCATGGGGTCGAAGTCGCTCAAGGGACGCCCGGTCGAGCTGCTCAACGCGGGCACGCGGCACCGCTTCTTCCCCGAGCTTTGGGACATCCGCGCCGAGATGACCGACCGCTGGGGCGCCGAATATGGGGTCAAGCGCGACAGCATCAGCGGCGGTGCGGCCGGGCACGGCAGCGGGCTGTGACCCCCGCCCTGCTCCAGCCTGGCGTCGCGACGCGCTTCCACCTGCCGCCGGGCAGCGTCTACCTCAAGAGCCACAGCGTCGGCTGCCAGCCGCGTGGCGCCGCTGCCGCCCTGCAGGCGCGGCTGCTCGATCCCTGGCGCGACACCGGCGAGGCCTGGCCCGACTGGCTCGCCGCGATCGACGACTGGCGCGCCGCGCTCGGCGCGCTGATCGCGGTCGAGGCGCGCGACCTCTGCCCCGCGACCAACGTCAGCGCCGCGCTGTCGCGCTATCTGTCGGCGCTCGGCCAGGCAACGACGCGCCGCACCCTCCTGCTCGCGACATATCCGATCGTCGGGAA
>NZ_LYVN01000253.1 GCF_001990265.1 Sphingopyxis sp. KK2 | reverse complement strand
CCTCGCCCTCGCTGCCGACCTCGGCGAGCGCGGCGAGGCGGTTGGCGCTGCGCCCTTCGAGCAGGCTTTCCTCGGTGAGCGTGCCTGCGGTGACGAAGCGGACGATCGCGCGCGCGACGAGCGCCTTCGACCCGCCGCGCGCCTTGGCCTCGGCGGGGCTTTCGACCTGTTCGGCGATCGCGACGCGGTGGCCGGCCTTGATGAGGCGCGCGAGATAGGATTCGGCCGCATGCACCGGGACGCCGCACATCGGCACCGGCTCGCCGCCATGCTCGCCGCGCGATGTCAGCGCGATGTCGAGCGTCGTCGCCGCGGCCTTCGCATCGTCGAAGAACAGCTCGAAAAAGTCACCCATCCGGTAGAAGAGCAGGCAATCGCCCGCCTTTTCCTTGAGCGACCAATATTGCGCCATCATCGGCGTCGGCGCGGCGGGCTTGGCGGCGGAAAGAGCGGCAGTTGCGGACATCGCGCCCTGCTTAGTGATTGGGGGGCGCATGGCAAGGCGTGGGGTGGTGAAAGGCGGCTTTGGAGTGGGAAGCGGACGTCGCCGATCCTCCCCGGGACGGGGAGGGGGACCAGCGAAGCTGGTGGAGGGGCACAGGCGGTTTGCTTGCCGGTGAAGTAGCGCACCAAGGCGCCATCGCCGGATATGAGGGACCTATCGGTTCGGCGCTGCGCAAACCTCCCGTACCCCTCCACCACCCTTCGGGCGGTCCCCCTCCCCCGTTGGGGGAGGATCGCTTCAGTCCGCTACCGGTCGCTTGCGGACGTTGCACCGGTGCAGTGAGATAGGTCTGGTCATTTTTATCTCACGCAAAGGCGCAAAGAGGTCGTGCCGGCCGCGAAGCGGCTTTTCCCATCGATGCCGCGGCCTGAGGCGGCGATGATGAGAAGGCGACCCAAGGGTCGCAGCCATGCTTCTTTGTACCTTTGCGCCTTTGCGTGACATATATTCCGCCGACGATGAAGAAGCGGGATTCCGGATCAAGTCCGGCGTGACGAAGAAAGAATGTCCGCTACCGCGCGAAATTCGCCGGTCGCCGGGTTCGTCCGAAAAGGCTTTCCTAAAATATATCGCTGTGCTCCACCCTGATAGATGGTCCGCTCGCTCCTCTTCTTCTCGCCCGCCGCTGCGCCTGCACCGGTTGCCGGCTATCCGGAACAAGAGGGGGACGTGGTGTGACCTTTGTGACCTTTGGAATAGATCAGACGGCCAATGGCCCCGCCGCCTAACCGTGCGGCGATTCGATGCACCGCGTGCGCCGAGACACGATATTGGCGGTACCAATTGCAATCAGGCGACGCTAGGGATCAGCGCAATGGGCGCGCGTCTGTGGAATCGAACTGAGGGGACAAACTAATGGACAGCGGCAGCAAGGTGCAGTTCTCGGATCGCGAGGCCCTGCTCTATCATAATTATGGCCGGCCCGGAAAAATCGAGATCGTCGCGTCGAAGCCGATGGCGACGCAGCGCGACCTTTCGCTCGCATATTCGCCCGGGGTCGCCGTTCCCGTGCGCGCGATCGCCGACGATCCGGCGACCGCATATGATTATACGGTCAAGGGCAACCTCGTCGCGGTGATTTCGAACGGCACCGCGATCCTCGGCCTCGGCAATCTCGGCGCGCTCGCGTCGAAGCCCGTGATGGAAGGCAAGGCGGTGCTGTTCAAGCGCTTCGCCGATGTCGATTCGATCGACCTTGAGCTCGATACCGAGGATCCGCAGCGCTTCATCGAAGCGGTCGAACTGATGGGGCCGAGCTTCGGCGGCATCAACCTCGAGGATATCGCGGCGCCGAACTGCTTCATCATCGAGGCGGCGCTGAAAGAGAAAATGAACATCCCGGTGTTCCATGACGACCAGCATGGCACCGCGATCATCACCGCCGCGGGCCTCATCAACGCCTGCCACCTGACCGGGCGCGACCTCGCCACGGTCAAGGTCGTCGTCAACGGCGCCGGCGCGGCCGCGATCGCGTGCACCGCGCTGATGAAGGCGATGGGCGTGCGGCATGAAAATGTCATCATGTGCGACCGCAAGGGCACCATCTATCAGGGCCGCACCGAGGGCATGGACCAGTGGAAGTCGGCGCATGCGGTGCCGACCGAGGCGCGGACGCTCGAAGAGGCGCTGAAGGGCGCCGACGTCTTCCTCGGCCTGTCGGCGGCAGGCGCGCTCAAGCCGCACATGGTCATGGACATGAAGCCCGCGCCGATCATCTTCGCGATGGCGAACCCCGACCCCGAAATCTCGCCGCCCGATGCCCGCGCCGCGCGCCCCGACGCGATCATCGCGACGGGGCGGTCGGACTATCCGAACCAGGTCAACAATGTCCTGTGCTTCCCCTTTATCTTCCGCGGCGCGCTCGACGTGCGCGCGACCGCAATCAACGAAGAGATGAAGATCGCCGCCGCCTATGCCATCGCCGACCTCGCGCGCCAGCAGGTGCCCGAGGAAGTCGCGGCGGCCTATGGCGGGCGCGCGTCGAGTTTCGGCCCCGAATATATCATCC
>NZ_LYVN01000252.1 GCF_001990265.1 Sphingopyxis sp. KK2 | reverse complement strand
CCGGCGTCGACGACGGCCCGGTGCTGGCGCAGACTCCGGTCGCGATCATCGCAGGCGATACCGCCGAAACGCTGGCCGAGCGCGTGCGCTTTGCCGAGCACCAGCTCTATCCCGCCACCCTCGCCGCCTTCGTGTCGCGCGAACGCTCGCCCGAATGGCTGCGCGGCCGGGTGCGCGACCTCGCGATGGCGCTGCCCGAGGCCGACGAGGTGACCTCGCACGGCATGCCCTGTTTCGGGATCGTGAAGGGCAAGAAATTCGCCTATTTCACCGAGGATCATCATGGCGACGGCAAGATCGCGCTGCTGGTGAAGATCAGCGGCGCCGACGAACAGGCGGCGTTGATCGAGATGGACGAGGAACGCTATTATCGCCCCGCCTATTTCGGCGACGGCTGGGTCGGCATCCGCCTCGACCTCGGCGATACCGACTGGGACGCGATCGGCGAATGGCTGCGCAAGAGCTGGCTCGCGGTGGCGCCGAAGAAGCTGGCAGGACTGATGGGGGTTGCCGAGGAGTTTTGACGATGCGGTTTTTCGCGGGCCTGTGGATCCTCATTCTTTCCGGCTGCGGCATGGCCGTTTCCGACAAACCGATGCTCGAGCAGGCCGACACCGCTGGCGCGCCGCAATTCGAGGATGGCGTGTGGCTGATGCCCGAACTCGATGACGAGAAGGATTGCGCCGTCGATACCGCGCGGCCCGTCTCGCAATGGCCCGACTGCGCGGCATGGGCGGTACACCGCGACGGACAATGGTTCGCGCGCGAGGGTAACAGCGGGATCGTCACCAAGGCGGTGCCGCGCGACGCCGTGATCGTGTCGAACGGCGATATCGCGATCGTCCAGCTCGAATCGGACAAGTCGCCCGCCGAGGACGGCACGGTCGATCCGACCCCCTATTCGTTCATCGCGTTCGACAACCAACCAGCGGCGACGGAGAAGTTACGCACGATCGGCTTCTGGATCGTGATGTGCGGCACCTATGAGGACAGCGCTACCGAGGACGAGGACGCCCCGGCCAAGCTCATTCGTTTTCCCGGCTTCGACGAGAAATGCCGGCCGGCGTCGGTGCAGGTGCTGCGCGATGCGGCAAGACTAAGCCGCCCCGCGGCCTCGGTCGAACTACCCGGCTTCCATTGGGCGCGGGCCGTATTGGACTGAACGAAAAAGGCCGCCGGATCGCTCCGGCGGCCTTTTTCATTTCGTCGCCCCCGCGAAGGCGGGGGCCGCTATCGGCGTAGCGCAAGGCGGCTTGCGGCCCCCGCCTTCGCGGGGGCGACGCCTACAAATCAGCCGACGATTTCTTCGGGCTTGAAGAAATAGGCGATTTCGATCGCGGCATTTTCATCGCTGTCCGAACCATGGACGGTGTTCGCCTCGATGCTTTCGGCGAGTTCCTTGCGGATCGTGCCCGGCGCGGCGTCCTTGGGGTTGGTCGCGCCCATGATGTCGCGGTTCGCCTGCATCGCGTTCTCGCCTTCGAGGACCTGGACGACGACAGGGCCGCTGATCATGAAGTCGACGAGTTCGCCGAAGAAGGGGCGTTCCTTGTGGACCGCATAAAAGCCCTCGGCCTGTTCGCGGCTCATGTGGATGCGCTTCGACGCGACGACGCGCAGGCCGGCGTCTTCCAGCATCTTGGTGACCGCGCCGGTCAGGTTGCGACGCGTGGCGTCGGGCTTGATGATCGAAAAGGTGCGAGTGATCGCCATGGGGGAAGCTCCGTCCTGTTATGCTTTGGATGCGCGCGCCTCTAGCGGCGCTTTTGCCGCACCGCAAGGCAGGAAGGAGGCAGCGCTGCCCCGCGCCGGGATCAGTTGCCGAAGGTGACAGTGCCGTTGACGGTATCGCCGGCCTGCGTCGCGGTCACATGGACGCCGGACTTGCCGCCGCCCGCAGGTTCGGCGCTGAACATCATCATGTCGCCCGCCTTGACCTCGCTCGCCACTTTCAGCCCCGCAGCTTCGGCCTGCTTGCGATAATGCGCGATCACATCGGCCGCCTGGCCCTTGACCTCGAAGCTCGCCATTCCGCTCTGTTCGCCGCCGGGGCCGGTCGCCGCCATCCCGCCGGTCATCGTCGCGCCGGGATAGGGCGTGAAGCCCTTGGGCAGTTTGGCGCTGGACGCGCCGCCGCCGAAGCTCATTTCGCCATCTTCGGTCTTGATGCTGATGCTGCCGTCTTCACCGTCTGCGCTCTTGGTGACCTTGTAGTCGGCAGTCTCGCCGGTTTCGGGATCGGTGTAGGTGCCGCTCGCGACCTCCTGTTCCGATTTCGAGCCGCAGGCCGCAACGAGCAGCGCGGCGGCGGTCGCGGCGAGGATCAGGGTCGGGCGATTGGTCATCATAAGCTCCTGTTGCGGTTCGCCTATTTGCTTAGCGGGTCGCACGCTCCCCCGAGGTGACCGAGGTCACAGCCTAGGGACCTTCGGACCAGCGGCCGGCCTCGTCCTGTTTCCAGAAACGGTTGTCGACGTCCTCGCGCGCGGCGAGGCTGCGCCACAGCGCGCGGGCGTCGTCGATGCGGCTATTGTCGAAGAGCAGGAAGACGCGCTCGAACCCCAGCGCGTCGTCGCGCCATTCGCCGTCGGCGAGCGCAAGATGCGTCGCGCGATTGGCGGGCGCCGCG
>NZ_LYVN01000251.1 GCF_001990265.1 Sphingopyxis sp. KK2 | reverse complement strand
GGTCGAGCGCGAGCGCGACCCCGATTATGAGCTCGCCAAGGACGACCACCGCCGCCGCGTCCGCTTCGGCGAGCTGGTCGAGTGGCTACGCAAGGACGAGGCGAGTAACGACATCTATCTGACCGCTTACAACAGCGGGACCAACGCCGCTGCGCTGGCGCCCCTGTGGGACGATATGGCGCCGATCGCGCTGCTCGACCCGCGCCCGCGCGACGGCTTTTTCTGGCTCGGCCCGAAGGGCACGCTCACCCCCTGGCACCACGACCTCACCAACAATTTGCTGGTGCAGGTGATGGGACGCAAGCGCGTGCGTCTGGCGCCGCCCTGGGCGTTCGCGCGGATGAAGAACAGCCGCCATTGCTTCTCCGACTGGGGCAATGAACCGCTGCCCGCCGGTGCGGGCGATGAGGATACGCCGCCGGTTCTCGAAACGGTCATCGGCCCCGGCGAGGGCATCTTCCTCCCCGTCGGCTGGTGGCATCAGGTCGAGGCGCTCGACCTGTCGGCGAGCATGAGCTTTACGAGCTTTCGCCGCCCGAACATCCATGTAGAGGATTATAAATCCTATGGAGAAATAGCCTGATGTCCCTTGTCCTCATCGCCCGCGACGACGGTGTCGCCACCGTCACCCTCAACCGTCCAGAGGCGATGAACGCGCTGTCGAAGGCGCTGCGCGCCGACCTTGCCGCCGCGATGCGCGAGGTCGCGGCCGATGACGGCATCCGTGCGATCGTGCTCACCGGGGCGGGCGAGCGCGCGTTCACCGCGGGGCTCGACCTCAAGGAACTCGGCGCCGACACGAGCAACCTCGGCGCCGCCAATGCGACGAGCGCCGACGAGAATCCGGTCAAGGCGATCGAACTCTGCCCGCAGCCCGTGATCGGCGCGATCAACGGCGTCGCGATCACCGGCGGGTTCGAGGTCGCGCTGGCGTGCGATATCCGCATCGCTTCGACGGGCGCGCGCTTCGCCGACACCCATGCGCGCGTCGGGGTGATGCCCGGCTGGGGGCTGTCGCAGAAATTGTCGCGGCTGATCGGCATAAGCCGCGCCAAGGAATTGTCGCTGACCGGCAATTTCCTCGATGCCGAAACGGCTTGCGCCTGGGGCCTGGTGAACCGGGTGGTGGCGCCGGGCGAATTGCTGCCGGCCGCGCAGGCGCTGGCGCGCGACATCGCGAGCGCCGACCCCGCGATGGTGCGCGCCTATAAGTCGCTCATCGATGACGGCTATGGCCTGCCCTTCGGCGAGGCGATGGCGCTCGAGCAGGCGCGCTCGTCGGCGGCGAACCGCAGCGTCAGCGCCGACGAGGTCGAGGCGCGGCGCCAAGCGGTGATGGAACGCGGTCGCGAACGCGCGGGGTAGTTTCCGTCAGGGGACCGACCATTGAATTTTGCTCAAATAGTAGCCGGCGACCGCTTCGCCGTTTTCGTTTCGGGCCGGGTCGAACTTGGCGCGTCGTCGAATTAGGTCGCAAGTGCTGCTATCGAGGATATCGTGGCCGCTGCTCTTGACGATGCGGCATTCCGAGACCGATCCGTCGGAGCCGACGGTGATGAGGAATCCCACTTCGCCCTCAAGTCTCGACTGTATCGCCGACACCGGATAATCGCTGTGGGTAACCCAGCGCCGCCCATAAGCGGCAGGTTTGGGCATGACGGGCGTCGCGCGGGCTAACGCCGTATCGATCCCCATGTCGGCCAGCAGTGCTTCGTGGCAGCGCGCGAATTGGCCAAAAGCGTCGCCTGCACTAGGCCAGCGTAGTTCGGCATCGAGCGACCCGCTCGAAAAGCGGAAATTTTGATCGCCCTTCACGAGTGCGGGAAGGTTGAAGTCGTTCACATATATTTGAAGGAACTGCTCGTTGCGTCCCGGAACGGTGCCGTTTTGCCCCCCGAAGCTCTTGGCATTGTCGCTGCCGACCAGCGATAGATCAATCTGCCCGGGGCGTACATCGTGCAGTGCGGTCGGGCTGGCGAGCGTTGCCATATAGTTTGTGAGCGAAAAGCTCGTCCGGAACTGCACGACCAGTCGCTCGTCGCCGGACGCAAATTCGCGCGATAGCGTACAGAATTCGGGCTGCTGGTCGAGCCGGGTCGGGCCTGCAGGTTGCCAGACGGCGGGGGCTTCGGCCGCCGCGACGGGCGTCGCCGCCACGAAGAGCAGGGCAGGGGCGGAAAACAGGGTCGGCAGGAGCGATCGCATGGCCCGATGTTCGTCATGGCCGGGAAAAGGTCAAGCGGCTGTTATCGGGGTGGTAACCGCCTTCGGCTAAAGATGTCGGCAAAGGGGCGGTCGATGGCATTCATGAGCGATTACCAGAAGGACCAGATCCGCGACGGCGAGATCCGGCGCTTCGAGCGCTGGTTCGTCGACACCGCGATGGGGCCCGCCTATCGCGGGCGCGACGGGCGGGTGCGCGGGGTGAAGGCGGAGGAGGTCGCGCGCTGGCGCGCCGACCTCGAGGCGCATATCGACGCGATGATCGCGGGGCTGCCGTTTCAGGCGCTCTGGGCGGTCGGCGGCTTGCTGGCCGTGGTCTTCCTTGGCGGCTGGCTGCTCGATCTGCTCGCGATCCAGCCGCGCTTTCATGGACCCGCGATCGGCCTCGCGATCTTCATCGTCGAGGCGGGCACGGTCGGGATCGAGGCGTGGGACTATATCGGCGGCTGGCGCGAACGCCGCGATGCCATCGAAGCCACGGTCGCGGCG
>NZ_LYVN01000250.1 GCF_001990265.1 Sphingopyxis sp. KK2 | reverse complement strand
CGCGATCGCCCCGCGCGAAACCGTCGCGATCGTCGGCCCCTCGGGCGCGGGCAAGTCGACCCTGTTCCAGCTCGCCGAGCGCTTCTACGATCCGCAGGGCGGCAGCATCCTGCTCGACGGCATCCCGCTCACCGACGCCGACCCCGCCGACATCCGCGCGCGCATCGCGATGGTGCCGCAGGAAACGGTGATCTTCGCCGCCTCGGCGCGCGACAATCTGCGCTATGGCAATTGGGCTGCGACCGACGAGGAATTGTGGGACGCCGCGCGCGCCGCCAATGCCGAGGAGTTTCTGACCAAGCTGCCCGACGGTCTCGACACCTTCATGGGCGAAGGCGGCGCCCGCCTGTCGGGCGGCCAGCGCCAGCGCGTCGCCATCGCGCGCGCGCTGCTCCGCCGCGCGCCGCTGCTGCTGCTCGACGAAGCGACCTCGGCGCTCGACGCCGAATCCGAAAAGCTGGTGCAGGACGCGCTCGATACGCTGATGCACGACCGCACGACGATCGTCATCGCACACCGCCTCGCGACCGTGCGCGCCGCCGACCGCATCGTCGTGATGGACGACGGGCGTATCGTCGAGGAAGGCAAGCATGACGCGCTCGTCGCCGCCGACGGTCTTTACGCCCGCCTCGCGCGGCTCCAGTTCCAGGACAAACACGCCGCCTGACACAGTCTCCCCTTCGAAGGACAAGACGATGCTCTACGACTTCACGGTACCCGCCTATCGCAACGGCCTCCGCGCGCTGTCGGCGCAGCTCGACAAGGCGCTCGGCTGGGGCGCCGAAAATGGTGTCGGCGAACTGCAGTTCATCGCCGCACGGCTCGCCCCCGACATGTTCCCGCTGTCGTCGCAGGTGCGTTTCTCGTGCCAGCAGGCGATCCAGGCGCTCACCCGCCTCGGCGCTGCCGGCGCGCCGCAATTCGCCGAGGATGCCACCGACTTCGCCGGCCTGCAGGCGCAGATCGCCGCGACGCTCGCCTGGCTCGACAGCGTCGATGCCGCGACCATCGACAATGATTCCGGCCGCTCGGTCGCCTTCGATCTGCCCAACGGCATGGCCTTCGACATGACCGCGGCGACCTACGTGCGCGACTGGGCGCAGCCGCAATATTATTTCCACCTTGTCGCCGCCTACGCCATTCTCCGCCACATGGGCGTGCCGCTCGGCAAGGTCGATTATGTGAACTATATGTTCGCCTATCTGCGCCCCGGCACGGCACCGGCCGGCTGATCCGTCAGCCCTGACCCTAATAGTCCCATGTCGCGCGACCAGATTCAACGATCCGCCGAACCGCATCTCGTCGCCGACGTCGTCATGTATGAAAGTGATCGCGGCGGGCGCAAGCAGCCGGCGCTTCCCGGGTGGGGATGTCCGGCAATGATTTCGCGCGATCACCCGCTGATTGGCTGGGACATTCTCTTGCTTCTGCGAGACCGGCCTATCGCACCGGGCGAAAGCCGCCGTATCGGCTTCTACTTTCTATCGGGTGAGGTCGGGGCCGCCGCAGTGCGCGCGGCCGGGACATTCTATTTATGGGAAAGCGGTTTCATCGGCGAGGCCCGGGTGATTGCCGACTGAGCCATATATATATGGCAGCTTCCGGGCCGGAAGCTGCCATGGACCGCTCTATATGATCGCTCAGATCAGCCCGCCATATTGGTGGATTCCCGGAAAGCCGATGGCCGTGCCGCCGTTGCGCCGGATCGCGCCGATCGCTTCGTCGACGCGCAGATAGCGCGCCCGCGCATCGGGTTCGAGCAACAGCGTCGCGGGATCGGGACGGTCCGACGCCAGTTTCACCAGCTTGCCCAGCTGCGCCAGATCGACCGCGTCGCCGTTCCAGCGGATCGTGTCGGCGGTATCGATCGTGATGCGGTTCTTGTCGCGCACCGGACCCGGGACTTCGACATCGCCCGGCAGTGTGATGTCGACCATATGCGTCGGGCGCGGGATGGTGATGATGAACATCACCAGCATCACCAGCATCACGTCGATCAGCGGCGTGGTGTTGATCACCGGGTCGGCATTGGGGTCGTTGCGGAAAATGCTGCGGCGCTTGCGCATGGCCTCTCTCCCTGTCGGGCGCGGCGGCGGTGCGATCACTCATGATCGGCCGGCGCCGCGCGGCGGACCGGCCCCCTTGCGCCGCTCGCAAGCGGTATCGGTCCGATTGTTATGGTATAACATTATAGAAAGAGCGCAAACAAAAAGCGCGCCGCAGCGGAAAAGCTCCGCCGCGGCTGCGCGCATAAAGAAAGGGCGGCACCTTTCGGTACCGCCCCTCTTTATCCAACCCAACCGGGCGGGAAATCTTAGTTGCCCGAACCCGGACCGTACTTGATTTCCACGCGACGGTTCTGGTCGTTGCGCACGCCGTCGGCGGTGGCAACGGCCGGACGGCTTTCGCCGAAGGCTTCTGCGCTGATCGAACCGGCCGAGATGCCACGCGCGGTCAGATAGCTCTGAACCGCATCGTTGCGGCGCTTCGACAGGCCGACGTTGTAGGTCGCGGCACCCGAACGGTCGGCGTGACCGGCGAGCCAGACCTGCGTACCCGAGCAACCACGGTTGTAAGCGCTGATGGCGTTGTCCAGCGTCGACGCCGCTTCCGGCGTGATGTTCGACTGATCCCAGTCGAAGTAGACGATGTACGGCCCAGGCTCGCAAACCACCGGCGGCGGCGGCGGCGGCGGTGGTTTGCGAGCCTGGGC
>NZ_LYVN01000249.1 GCF_001990265.1 Sphingopyxis sp. KK2 | reverse complement strand
CCTGCAGCAATTTGGCGCGCACCGGACCCGTATCTTCGCGAAAGCCGATCCGTGTGCTCGCGCCGACCGCGAGTTGCAGCCGCGCCGTGAACGGCACCGGTACCGCCGCCGACCCGTCGATCGGCCGCCGCTCGATCTTGCCCTGCCAGGCGATCAGGATCGCCTGGCCGTCGGGCGTGAAGGCATAGCGCGGAATCAGGTCGAGCCATGCCAGCCCGTTGATCAGGTCGGCGGGCGCGGGCCCCATATCGCGGTCTTCACCGGTCGTCAGGTCGCGCAGCCGCAATCGCGTCTCCGCCAGCCGCCGCGTCGCATAGGCGAGTTTGGTCCCGTCGGGCGAAATTGCGGGCCGGAAAAAAGTCTCCTTCCCCGCCTCGCGCCCGCCCGAATTGCCGACGACGACCTGCTCGGTACCGGTGGCCAGATCGCGGCGGACAATGGTCCACGCCACCGGTTCGGCAAAATCATTGTCACCGACGCGGCGGGCGAAATAGAGATATTTGCCGTCACGCGACGCCGCGGCGCCGAGCGTGCTTTGCCAACTGTCGCGCGGGGCGGCGTCGGACGGCTTGGCCGGCGCGACCAGTTCGCCCGGCCCGCCATCGACGGGATGGCGCCACAATTCATAGCGGTCGATGCGGATGCGATAGCGGCTGACATAGACCGACTTGCCGTCGGCGCTCCATTCGGGCGAGACGCGCACCGCGCCCTCGTCCTCATCGCTGATCCGCCGCGCGCCGCTGCCATCGGTGCGCGCGATCCACACATTGTCGCCGCCCGACCGGTCGCTGACATAGGCGATCCATTTCCCGTCGGGCGAGAAGGTCGGCTGCACCTCGAACGCCATGCCCGTCGCGATCGGCACCGCCTTGCCGCCGTCCGACGACAAGGCATAGATTTCGCCGAGCATGTCGAACAGGATCGTCTTGCCGTCGGGCGAGACCGCGAGCGACATGAACGTCCCGCTCGACACCTCATAATCGAGCGTGCGCGCGGGCTTCATCGGCAGCGCGCTATCGTCCTTCGCCTGCGCCGCCAGCGGCAGCGCGAGCGCCGCCACCGACATCAACAGCTTGCCTATGCCGTGCATCGCATCGTTCCCCTCAGTTCGGCTGCCACGTCTCCACCCGAAAGCTGTCGGGGTGATAAACCGTCACCTCTTCACCGCCATCCTTGGCGGGAAGGTCGGTCGAATCCGCATTGACCAGATAAAGCCGGCCGGTGCGGTGATCGATGTCCATCATCCGCGCCCCGAAAGACGTACGAACGGTCGCGACGAGAGTCAGCGTGTCGCCTTCGCGCCGGACCACCGACATCGATCCCTCATAATTGCTGCTGACGATCCGCTCGCGCTCCTCGTCATAGGCGAGTGCGTCGAGTCCCTTGCCGATGGTCACCCGCGACAGGATGCGACCGTCGGCGGGGTCCATCAGGAACACCGCCGGCCTGTCTCCGGTGCACGCGCCGAGCAGCCGATTTGTCGCTGCGAGATATTTCATCTTCGACACGTTGCAGCCGACGTCCCAGCGCGCCTGTTCCTTGAGTGTGGTCGAATCGAGCTTGAGCACGAGGCCGTCGAGACGCGCGGGAGCATAGAGATGGCCTTTGCCGTCAGCGGCGGGATCGTCCATCTTGCGGAACGGGAAACGCGTCGTGCGGAGCAGCTTGCCGGTGGCGGCGTCGATGCTGAACCAGGTCGCTTCCTTGGGGCGCGTGCCGGTGATCATGTGCAGCTGCCCGGTCGCGGGATCGAGCGAACCGCTGTTGAGCCCGCCATCGTCGGCAAGCCTGGTCCGCGCAATGACCTTCAACGTCTTGAGGTCGAAGCTCAGCAGCGAGCCATCGTCCATCGCGACATAGCCGCGGCCGTATTTCGGCAGCAGCACCGGACCGTTGGCGCCGACCGAATTCTCGACCGTCGTCACCGCCTTACCCTGGTCGACGTCGTAAACGGTCAGCCCGTCCTTCAACCGGCCCATGAACAGCCGCGCGCCGCCGGGTTCGAACTTCACATAGTCCCAGCCGGTATCGCCGCTCGGCAGCGTGACGCTGTCGGCCATGACATAGGGCAGCGCCGGATCGGCCTGCTGTGCCGTCGCGGGGCCGGTCGCGGCGAGCGCGGTGGCGGCAACAAGGATCGCATTTTTCATCGGCAGCTTTCTGTATCGAATGGCGCAGCGCGGACGGGGCCCGCCTCAGCGCGCGTCCTTGTACCGTTCGGCGAGCAGGTCCTGGCGCGAGACATGGCTCGCCTCGCGGCCCTCGACGATGACGTGCAGGGCGATGCTCGAGGGTTCGAGCGGATCGCCGTCCCAGACGACGAGGTCGGCGTCGGCGCCCGGGGTCAGCGTCCCGCCGTCGCGTCCCCAGATCGCGAGCGGATTGACCGTCACCGACCGCAGCGCATCAATATAGGGCAGCCCGTTGGCGACCGCGAGCCCGGCGCCTTCGCGCAGCCCCATGCCGGCATTATAGGTGGCGTGGATCGCGCCGCCTGCCTGTCCGACCGCGACGCGCACCCCCGCCTTGGCGAGGATCGCGACATTGTCCTGCCGCATGCCGAGCTGGTCGAAACTGAACGGCAGATTGGCGGTCGGATCGACGACGACCGCGACCTTCGCCGCCGCCAGCACATCGGCCGCGCGCCACGCTTCGGCGCCGCCGACGATGATGATCCTGATCCCGAAATCGGAGGCGAGCGCCGCCGCCTGACGGATGTCCGATTCGCGGTGACGCATGCCGAGGCGTGGA
>NZ_LYVN01000248.1 GCF_001990265.1 Sphingopyxis sp. KK2 | reverse complement strand
GCCCATGCCCCCGATGCCGCCCATGGCCCCCGGCGCCTGGCAGTCGTTCGACGGCAAGGCCTTTTCGACGATGAACTGCGGCGAAGGCCGGACGCCGATGCCGCTGGTCAACCGCGACGACAAGGACGGCAAGAAGCACAGCCGCGTCGTGATGGTCCGCTGCGGCGGCGGCATGGACAAGGCGGCGCAATTGTCGGCGCTGAAGAAGGCCCGCGAGCAGTTCGCCGAGGGCGAGGCGGGTCGGCGCATGTCCGACGACATCCGCGCCAAGGTCGCCGCCGACCTCGACAAGGCGATCGCCGACCTCGAGAAGTCGGGCAACTGACGATTACAACTTTGACGTGGGCGCCTTCTCCCCGGTGGGCACCTGCGGCAGGGGCGGGGAAAGGGAGCGGGCGACCGCTCCCTTTTTCATCGGTGCCGCCGTCAGCTCGCGCGTTTGAGTCGGTCCGCCAGCGCGGCAACCAGCTGCGCCCGCGCATTGTGAGCAGTCGCGGTTGCGTCGACATCATCGGCCAGTTCATAGCCGGCGCGGCGTTCGAGCGCTGCGATCAAGGCATCGCGCGACGGCTGTTTCGCCAGTTCGTCGGCGAGGACATCGACCGCGAACGACCAGGCGTCGGTGGTGGTGTCGGCGATCGGCTGCGCGGTTGCCGCTGGTATGGCCACGGCAGTCTGGCTGCGGGTCCGCGCTTTCGCCCGGCTCTGGTTGACGGCGAGGAAGGCCGCGAGGCCGAGTCCGAAATAGCCGGTCCAGGTCAATATCCAGCGGATATGGCCCGACAGCGGATAGGGATTCGTCGACCAGATATGATCGACGGTGTAGCCGAAAGCGAAGATCGCGACCGCCGCTGCAAGCACATGGAAGAGCAGCAGCGCCGGTTGGCGCGCAAGCTGCGGCGAGCGCATGCCGGCGCGGAGCGCGAAACCGAAGAGGAGCGCACCCGCGCTGATCGACGCAAGGCGCAGCGGGCTGAACCACATCGCCGTCCCGTCGGTGATGAGCGCCGCGCGCACCGAGAGCAGCAGGTAGGTCGCCGCCCAGAACAGGCCGACCCACACCGCCAAGCGAGCGTCGTCGCGACGGGAGCGAGGGTGTGATATCATATCATTCATGGCGGCGCCGATAGCCGATGACGCGCGGTCGCGAAAGCCCGTGTCGACGGACTGCAGGCGCCTTTCTGCGCACGCCCCCTTTTTCTATCGCGTCGGCGATGCCACATGCAGGACATGAGCGACGAAAAGCCCTGGCCCGACAGCATCCACGCCGGCGATTGCGAACAGCATGAGCCGCTCGTGCGGCGCGTGCTTGCGCCGAACCCATCGCCTTACACCTTCACAGGGACCCAGACCTGGATCGTCGGCGCGGGGCGCGACGTCGCGGTGATCGATCCCGGTCCGACCGGCAGCGGCTTCAGCGTCGGCGATCCCGCCGATGCCAATGGCGTCGGGCATGTCGATGCGATCCTGCGCGCCGTCGGCGATGCGCGGGTCGCCGTGATCCTGTGCACTCATACCCACCGCGACCACAGCCCCGCGGCAGCACCGCTCAAGGAAGCGACGGGGGCGCCGATCATCGGCTGCGCGCCGCTCGTCATCAGCGACAGCGGCCCGCGCGCCGATTCAGCCTTCGACCCCGATTATGCCCCCGACCGCGTCCTCGCCGATGGCGAACGGATTTCGGGCGACGGCTGGACGATCGAGGCGGTTGCAACGCCGGGGCATACATCGAACCACCTCTGTTTCGCGCTGGTCGAAAGCGGCGCACTGTTCACCGGCGACCATGTCATGGCCTGGTCGACCAGCGTCGTCAGCCCGCCCGACGGCGACATGGCCGCCTATATGGCGAGCCTGTCGAAACTCTATGCGCGCGAAGACCGCGTCTATTATCCCGCGCACGGTCCTGCGGTGACCAAGCCGAAGCAGCTGGTGCGCGGCATGCTCGGCCACCGCAAGCAGCGCGAACGGCAGATATTGAAGGAACTCGAGCGCGGCACGGCCATTATCCCCGATATGGTGTCGCATATGTACAAGGGACTCGACCCGCGCCTGACCGGTGCCGCCGGACGCTCGGTGCTCGCGCATCTGCTCGACCTCGAACAGCGCGGCCGCGTGGCGCGCGACGCCGACGCATGGCGGCTCGTCGCATGAGCCGGTCACTGTTCCGCATCCTGATCGTCGTCGTGCTCGGCTTCGCGGTGTTTCTCGGCTGGCGCGCCTGGCAGGACTGGCAGCGCGGCTATGAGCCCGAGACCGTCGTTGCCGCGAGCCTGCAAGGGCTGCAGGAGCAGAATGTGCTCGTCCCCTTCACCGCGCGCTATGTCGCGGTCGTCACCTCGACGCAGAGCCGGCTGGGCTTGAGCGCCAAGAAGACGCTGATCATGCCGGGGACGGTGCGCTACGAACTCGATCTCGCCAAGCTCAAGCAATCGGACCTCGACTGGAATGCCGAGACCAATGCGCTGACAGTGACGCTGCCGCCGCTGCGGCTCGCCGGGCCCGAGATCGACATCGACGCGATCAGCGAGTTTCGCGACGGCGCGATCCTGCTGACGCTGACCGATGCCGAACAAACGCTCGACGCCGCGAACCGCAAGGCGGCGCAGGACGAGCTGATCAAGCAGGCCAAGGGCACGACCCCGATGCGCCTCGCGCGCGGCGCGGCGCGCACAGCGGTCGAGCAGAGTTTTGCCATGCCGCTGAAAGCCGCCGGCATCGATGCCAAGGTGACCGCGCGCTTTGCCGGGGATACGGCGG
>NZ_LYVN01000247.1 GCF_001990265.1 Sphingopyxis sp. KK2 | reverse complement strand
CTGCTCGGCCGCTGGCGCTGGTTCGCGGTGATGCTGTGCACCACCATCGCCACCGGCATCCTTTTCTGGGGCGCCGCCGAGCCCTTGTTCCACCTGAACGCGCCGCCACCGATGCTGGGCCTGCAGCCCGGCAGCGACGACGCTGCGGCCTTCGCCATGTCGACGATGTTCCTGCATTGGACGCTGACACCCTACGGCATCTACACCGTCGCCGCGCTCGCCTTCGCGCTCGTCTATTATAATCGCGGGGAACCGTTCAGCCTGTCGTCGCTGTTCGTTCCCCTGATCGGCCAGCGCGCGCACGGCAAGGTCGGATCGGCAATCGACATCATCTGCCTCTACGCGCTGGTGGCCGGCATGGCGGCGTCGATGGGCGCCGGCATCCTCGCGCTGGCCGGCGGGATCGAAGGCCTCGGCGGCTTTGCCGGTGGCGCAGCGCTGCGCTGGGCGATCATGATCGCGATCGTTGCGAGCTTCCTGATCTCGGCCGCGACCGGGCTGCAAAAGGGCATCGCCGGCCTGTCGGTGCTCAATACCTGGATATTCTTCGCGATCATCGCCTTCGTGCTGGTCGCCGGACCGACCGCGAAGATGCTCGGCCTGTCACTGCGCGGCGGCGCCGATTATGTCGCGACCTTCGTGCCGCGCAATCTTGGTCTCGACGTCGACCGCGACTGGCACCGGCAATGGACGATCTTCAACTGGGCCAACTGGTTCGCCTGGGCGCCGGTGACCGCACTGTTCCTCGGCCGGCTCGCGGTCGGCTACAGCGTGCGCGCCTTCATCCTGTTCAACCTGATCTTGCCCGCGCTCTTCGGCGCAGTGTGGATGACAGCGATCGCGGGGGCGACGATCATCCTCGACCAGCAAAGCGGCGCCAGCCTTTATGCGATCCTCTCGACCCAAGGACCCGACCCGGTGCTGTTCCGGCTGTTCGACGCGCTCGGCGGCGGGTCGGCGGTGACCGCGATGGTGCTGTTCGCGATCTTCCTTTCCTATGTCGCGGGCGCCGACGCCAATGTCTCGGCGATGAGCGCGCTGTCGACGCACGGCATAAGCCCCGAGCGCCCCGAAGCCGCGCTCTGGATCCAGATCGTCTGGGGCGTCACGGTAGGGCTCGTCGCGATGGTGCTCGTCGCTGCTGCGGGGCTCGATGGCATCCGCATGATGTCGGTGCTCGGAGGGTTTCCGGCGCTGTTCGTGATCGTCGGCGCGGCGCTGTCGCTTGGTGTTATGACGCTGCGGGGACGGCCGACCGCCGCCCCCGCAAGCCCGGAGTAGCCCTACCAGATCTTGGTGCGATCGTCGGGCTTCAGATAATATTTGGCGCCGGCGCCGACCCCGAATGCGGTGTACCAGGCGTCGACGTTGCGTACGGGGCCGATGATCCGCCAGCGCGCGGGGCTGTGCGGATCGCTCGCCACCTGTTGCTTAATGGAGTCTTCGCGTGCCTTGTCGCGCCAGGCCTGCGCAAAGGCGAGGAAGAAGCGCTGGTCGCCGGTCAGCCCGTCGATCACCGGCGCTTCCTTGCCGCCGAGCGAGCGGTGATAGGCGTCATAGGCGACCTCCAGCCCCGCAAGGTCGGCGATATTCTCGCCCATCGTCAAATCGGGGTTGATAAAGGCACCGGGTGCAGCCTCATAGGTCGCATATTGCGCGCCGAACGCCTTGGCCGCTGCGTCGAACCGCGCCGCATCTTCGGGCGTCCACCAGTCGCGCACCGCGCCATTGGCGTCGATCTTGCGCCCCTGGTCGTCGAAGCCGTGGACGATCTCGTGGCCGATCACGGCGCCGATCGCGCCGTAATTGACCGCGTCGTCGACATGCTCGCTGAAATAGGGGGCCTGCAGGATCGCCGCCGGGAAAACGATCTTGTTTTCCAGCCCGCCATTATAGGCGTTCACTTCCTGCGGGTTCATCGACCATTTCTTGCGGTCGACCGGCTTGCCGAGGTCCGACAAGCCATAGGCATATTCGAACGCGCCGCTGCGCTTCACATTGCCGTACAGGTCGGCGGGGTCGATCGTCAGCCCCGAATAGTCGCGCCATTTGTCGGGATAGCCGACCATGACGTCCATCTTTTCCAGCTTGGCGAGCGCGGCTTCCTTCGTCGGCGCGGCCATCCAGCTGTTGGCGCGGATACGGTCGCCCATCGCGAGCTTCAGATTGGCGACCAGCGCCTCCATCTTCGCCTTGGCGCTCGCGGGAAAATATTCGCGCGAATAGGTCTCGCCGACCAGCTCGCCGAGGCTGCCGTCGACCAGCGTCAGGCCGCGTTTCCAGCGCGGACGAAGCTCGCTTACGCCGCTCAGCACCTTGGTATAGTCGAACCGGCTGTCGACGAACGCCTTCGACAGATAAGGCGACGCCTGATCGGCGACGTGGAATTGCTCCCAAAGCTTCAGCGTCTCGAGCGGGGTCTTCGCATAGAGCGCGGCAATGTCCCGGATCGCCGTCGTTTCGTTGACGATGATGCGCTTCTGCGGCGCGATGCCGGCGCCGGCGAACCAGGCGTCCCAGTCAAGCCCCGGCGCATAGGCAGCGAGCTCGGCCGACGACATCGGATTGTTGATCTTGCCGATGTCGCGGCGGTCGGCGATCTTCCAGCTGACCTTCGCAATCTCGGTTTCGAACGCCATGATCGCGTCCGCGGCGGCCTTCGGGTCCTTCGCACCGGTCAGGCCGAGCGTGCGAACGATATAGGCGCGATAGGCGTCGCGTTCCTTCTGGAACTGCGCGTCGAGATAATATTCGCGCTCGGGCAGGCCCAGCC
>NZ_LYVN01000246.1 GCF_001990265.1 Sphingopyxis sp. KK2 | reverse complement strand
CTGCGATACTGCGCCGCGGGCGGCCGTCGCCATGCCGCCGAGACCGGCGCCGATCGTCGTCGATCCCGACGTTTCCTGTCCGAGCCTGTAAGCCGTCGATGCCGCGCTCCCCATCGAGGTTCCGGCGCGGAGCGCGCCGAGGCCGGCGCCCGCCAGACCGCGCGTCGCGGCGACCGCGGCGGCCCCGCCCATCGCAAGGCCGCCCGCCGCGAGCGCGGTGGTCGCGATCGCCGACCCTGCGCCGAGCTGCGGCGCGCCTGCGACAAGGCCGGAAGCGATTCCGGGTCCGAAGATGGCAAGACCGAACAGCGCGAGACTCGCAAGCATCAGCGAGACCGCCTGCTCGATCGATACCTCGTCACCAGTGATGGCGTTCGTAAACTCGGCGAAATAGTTCGAGCCGATACCGACGATCACGGCCAGCACCATCACCTTGATACCCGAACTCACCACATTGCCGAGCACGCGTTCGGCAAGAAAGGCGGTGCGGTTCCACAGCGCAAACGGGACGAGGACAAAGCTGGCGAGGCTCGTCAGCTTGAATTCGAGGATCGTGATGAAAAGCTGGATCGCCAGAATGAAAAAGGCCGCGATCACGACGACCCATGCAATGACCAGCACCGCGATCTCGATGAAATTGTCGAAGAAGTCGATCGGCCCGACCAGCTCCTTGGCCTGCGCGAGCAGCGGCCAGGCTGCTTCGAACCCCGTCCCCGCAAGCCGCCCGGGCATCAGGAGCGTCTCGGCGGTGATCGCGCTGCCACCCGCCGTCAGCCCGAGGCCGGCGAAGCTACGAAATATGATGTCGGAAAGGGTCGAAAAACTGTTCAGGATCAGCGCGAACGCGCCGACATAAAGAATCTTTTTGAGGAACTTGCCGATGATGTCGTCTTCGCCGCCAAGCGCCCAGAACAGGCCCGCCAGCGTGATATCGATTCCGATAAGGACCGTGGTCAGGAATCCGACGTCGCCGCCGAGCAGGCCGAAGCCGCTGTCGATATAGGCGATGAAGGCCGCCATGAACTGGTCGATGACGTTGAGATCATCCATGTGGGCAGGTCCCGCGAGAGGATTGAAGGGTGCCGCGAGGGCCGGCAGCCGGGAGGGGGTTGCCACCCGGCCCTCGCGACAGGACGGCGCCGACCGGGGAGTTGGGGCCGGCGCCGTCCGGGCTCATTGCTGCGGCGTCCAGGCCTTGCCGTCGCCGAGGAAGCGGTCGGTTCGTTCGCGCGCTTCGCGCTGGCTTTGCCCGCGCCGCGCGGCTTCGAGCGATTGGCTGCGAAATTGCGCCGCCATCAGGGTCTGAAGCTGGAACTGCTGCTTTGCCGCGAGTGCGAGCAATTGATTGGTTGCCTGACTGACTTGCAGGCTGCCCTCGGCACCTTGGCTTCTGGCGACAATCTCGCTGAGTGCCCGCGCATCGTCGCGGATATTCTCGACGATGGCCGACTGCACGGCCATCGTCTGCCGGAACGCCGCCATCTCGCTGTCGAGCCGCTGTCTCGCCGCCGCGATCCGCCGGTCGCGTTTCACCAGCTGGCCCAAGCTATCGGGAAACTGCTGGCGGAACCGCTCGTCGAGCTGATCGACGCGAAAGTCGATGCCCTGCGCCTGCCCCATCAGCCGGTCGATCTCTCCGAGCTTCCTGCGAAGCTCGTCGAGCTCGGGAAAATCGATGCGGCTCAGATCCTTCTGCTGATTGGCGATCATCCGCGCCTCGTTCTGGAGCGACTGGATCTGCTGGTTGATCTGCTGGAGCGTGCGCGCGGCGGTGAGCAGGTTCTGCGAATAGTTCGCGCTGTCGAACACCGGAATGGCATGGGCTGCCGGCGCGGCGACCAGCGACGCCGGCGCGAGCGATGCGGCGAGCAAGGCAAGGACAAGTTTGTTCATCTTCATTCTCCTTCTTCGGGGGACAGGGGGTGGGGAAAGTCGGCGAGGACGTCCGCGGCCCACTCGAGGCCGGCGGCGCGCATAAAGCGCGCAGCGAAAGCGCCTGGGCCATGTTCCGCGAGAAGCGCGTCGATGCGCCTTTGCGTGTCGGGATCGGATGCGCCGCACAGCGCGAGCGCGACGGGCCCCAGCCCGAGCTCGAACAGCCGGTTGCCGCGCGCCGACTGCAGATAATAGTCCCGCTTCGGCGTGGCCCGGGCGACTAGCTCGATCTGGCGATCGTTGAGCCCGAAACGCTCGTAGGTAGCGCGCGACTGCGCCTCGATCGCACGGTCGTTGGGGAGCAGGATGCGCTGCGGACAGCTTTCGATGATCGCGGGTGCGATCGCCGAGTCCGCAATGTCGGCGAGACTCTGCGTCGCGAACACCACCGCGACGTTGCGCTTGCGCAAGGTCTTCAGCCACTCGCGAATGCGAGCGGCGAAGAGCGGGTGATCGAGAAATACCCAGGCTTCGTCGAGGATGAGCAGCGTCGGCCGTCCGGTGAAGCGTTCTTCGAGGCGGTGAAAGAGATAAGTGAGTAGCGGCGCGACGACACCGACCTGCCCCATCAACGCCTCGGTCTCGAAGCATTGGACGTCGGCGATGCGAAGATCATCCTCGGCCGCATCGAGCAGGCGCCCGAACGGCCCTTCGAGGGTGTAGGGAGCAAGCGCCGACCGGAGCGCGGCCGACTGGAGCAGCAATGAAAGCCCGGTAAGGGTCCGCTGCTCTGCAGGCGCCGAAGCGAGATTGGCGAGCGCCGACCAGAGGATTTCCTTGACCTCCGGCGTGACCGGGAGCTTCTCGTGCGCGAACAACGCACCGATCCATTCGGCCGCCCAAGCGCGCTCGTCGGCGCGGTCGATATGACGCAGCGGCTGGAACGCGATCCCGGAGCCCTCCTCGCC
>NZ_LYVN01000245.1 GCF_001990265.1 Sphingopyxis sp. KK2 | reverse complement strand
CGTCTGCCGCTCGCTCACTGCCAGCACATCATTCGCGCGCGTTTCATGCTCGACCTCGGCAAAGACGAGTTGGCCCGACGCGCCGTTCTTTTCCTTGATCGCGGCGAGCGTCGAGGTGCGCGCGATTTGGGCGCCCGCGGCGATCGGCGCATGGAACCGCACGTCGCTCGCCGCCCACATGCGGCGCGGCAGCGGGATCGGCGGCATGAAGCTGCCCGGATCGTCCTGGCGCAGCGGATGTCCGTCGGGACCGAGTGCCGCGGTCGGCGCGTCGGGAAGGCAAAGGCACCAGTGGATCGCCTGCGCCGCAATATCGCCCGTCGCATCGCTGTCGATCGTCGCCCGAAAACGCGCGAGCGACGCCGGGGTCAGCACATCGCGCTGTTCGATGCGGCGCCCGAGCCATGCTGTCCAATCCGCCATCCCGATCTCCCTGCCGCTGTTTCTTGCGGGGTCGGTAAGGGGTTATGCGGCGGCCGAACAGCCCAAAACGGCAGGATCTCTTCGCAGTCAGCCGAGGGGGCAGGCATCATTTTTTCGAATGACATCGATAACAATTGCGGCTAAATCCATCTCATAACGGGAGAGAGAGATGGATTCTGCGCATGCGAACCTCGCGGCCGCGCCCTCGGCGTCGGGCGACGGCGGCGATCCCGGCCGGTTGGGCGCGAAGGTGTCGGGGCTCTATCTGGCGCTCTATATCCATTACGGCTTTTTCGCTTTCCTGCCCTTGTGGCTGAAGGCGACGGGGGCGTCGCCCGAGGAAATCGGCGTGCTGCTCGCGATCCCGCTGATCCTGCGGCTGCTCACCGTCGCGCCCTTTTCGGCCTTTGTCGGGCGGCGCGGGTGGGTGCGCAACGCGATCGCCTATACCGCGCTCGCCTCGGCGGCGATCGTGCTGTCGCTGCTCGGCGAGCCCGACCATGCCGGGCGCATCGTCATCGTGATCCTCTTCTCGATCGTCTGGGACCAGATCCCGGTGCTGACCGACGCCTATGCGGTGATGGCGGTGCGCAGCCGCGGGCTCGATTTCGGGCGGCTGCGCGTCTGGGGCTCGATCGCGGTCGTCGCGTCGAACGCTGCGGCGGGCTGGGCGATCGCGGTCGCGGGGATCAAGGCGTTGCCGCTGATGGTCGCGGCGCTGCTGCTCGCGCCCGCGCTGGTCGCCTTCCTGCTTCCCGCCGACCGCACGCTCGCCGCCGCCGACGACGCGGCGGCCGGGGGCCGCTGGCGCGACCTGTTCGGCGACCGGCCGCTGATGATGGGCATGATCGCGGCATCGCTGATCATGGGCAGCCATGGCGTGCTCACCAGCTTCGGTGCGATCCAGTGGGAGGCGCAGGGGATTTCGACGACGGTGATCGGCCTGCTCCAGGCGCTGGCGGTCGCGGCCGAAATCCTCGCCTTCTGGTTCGGCGCCAGGCTGCTCGGCGACCGCGATCCGCGCTTGCTGATCTGCGCCGGAGCGCTCGCGGGGGCGCTGCGCTGGGCGATCATGGCGACGAGTCCCGCGCTGCCGCTGCTGATCGCGGGGCAATTGCTCAACGGCATTACCGCGACGGGGACGATCCTCGGCATGATGCTGATGATCGCGCACCGCGTGCCGACGCACCTCAGCGCGACGGCGCAGGGCATGTACGCCGTGCTGCTCGGCGCGGTGCTGGCGGTCGCGACGATGGGGTCGGGGCTGTTGTGGTCGTGGGGCCTCGCGGTCGCCTATCTCAGCATGGCGGCGCTGGCGCTTCTGGGCGCGGTCTTCGCCTGGCCGGGGCGCCCGGGGACGCGGGCCGACAGTTTATCGGGAACGGGAGTGGAAGCATGAAGACCAGCCGATTGTTCGCCGCCGCATTGCTTGCGGGCCTGATGCTGGTCGCGGCGGCCGCACAGACGGCACCGCCGCCGCCGACGCTGAACATGCAGAACTGGCCGCTTCCCGAGACGCTGAGCCCAGAGGGCAAGGCGGCGGCGCAGGCCGCGGCGGCGCAGGCGATGCCCGATCCGCTGCCGCCGATCGCCGACATCCGCGCCTTCATCGGCGCGATGCAGACGAGCATGGGGGCAGAGCTTCAGAAACGCTACGAGGTGCGCGTGGAGGAGACGGAGATCGCCGGGGTGCCGGTGCGGATCGTCTATCCCAAGGGCGTGAGCGCGCTCGGCAAGGGGCCGCTACTGCTCAACCTCCATGGCGGGGGCTTCGCGATCGATTCGGGATCGCTGACCGAAACGATCCCGATCGCGGCGCGCAGCGGACTGCCCGTGGTCGCGGTGCTCTATCGGCTCGCGCCCGAGCATCCCTATCCGGCGGCGCTCGACGATGCGCTGGCGGTGTATCAGGCGCTCGAGAAGGAACGGGGCGCGCAGCATATCGCAGTGTTCGGGACGTCGGCGGGCGCGGTGCTGTCGGGACAGCTTGTCGCGAAGCTCGATAGCATGGGCCGGCCGATGCCAGCGGCGCTCGGCTTCCTCTCGGGCAGCGCCGACCTCGGCGTGCGCGGCGATTCCGAAAGCTGGATGCCGGGGCCTGGCTTCGACTGGGTCGCCGCCTATGCGGGCTCCGCGGCGATGACCGATCCGATCATGTCGCCGATCCGCGGCGACGTGTCGCACTTCCCGCCGACGCTGCTGCTCACCAGTTCGCGCGATTTCCTGCTCAGCCCGACGGCGATCTTCGCGCGCGCGCTGACCGAAAAGGGCGTCGATGCGCGGCTGGTGGTGTTCGACGGCCTGCCGCATGCCTTCTGGGCCTATATGGCCGCGCCCGAGAGCGACCAGGCGAACGAGCTGGTGGCGCGGTTTTTGAAGGACAAGCTGGCGAGGGCGAAATAGCGCGCTGGATGCCGGTTTTGGCGTGGAAAGCGGACCTTGCTCTCCCCTCCCGCAGGCGGGAGGGGTTGGGGG
>NZ_LYVN01000244.1 GCF_001990265.1 Sphingopyxis sp. KK2 | reverse complement strand
CAGTCGAACCTGCCGAACTTCATCGCCGCCGACCCGCCGGTGCACACCGCGCAGCGCAAGGTGATCGCCCCAGCCTTCAACCCCAGCCAGATGGCCGAGCGCGAGAAGGTGGTGCGCCAGCGGACGCGCGAATTGTTCGATGCGCTGCCGGCCGGCGAGACGTTCGACTGGGTCGAGAGCGTGTCGGTGCCGCTCACCATCGGGATGCTGTGCATCCTGTTCGATTTCCCGTGGGAGGAACGCCACGACCTCAAGCGCTGGTCGGACTATGGCGGCAATGTCTCGCCCGAGACCGCGACCGAGGAATATCGCGCCGAGTGGATGGCGCAGATGACCGCGATGCTCGCGCGCTTCGACGCCGAATTCGCCAAGCGCAAGGCGATGCCGCCGACCGACGATTTGCTGTCGCGCATGGTGCACAGCGATGCGATGGGCAGCCTCAATCCGATGGAGCGGCTCGCGAATATCGCGCTGCTGATCGTCGGCGGCAACGACACGACGCGCAATTCGATGAGCGGGCTGGTCGAAGCGCTGCACCTCTATCCCGCCGAACTCGAGCGGCTGCGCGCCGACCCGTCGCTGATCCCCAATGCGGCGCAGGAGATCATCCGCTGGCAGTCGCCGGTGACGCATATGCGGCGCACCTGCACGCGCGACGTCGAGCTCGGCGGGCAGCAGCTGCGCCAAGGCGAGAAGGTGATCCTCTGGTATATTTCGGCGAACCGCGACGAGGGCGTGTTTCCCGATGCCGAAGTCTTCGACGTCGGGCGGGCGAATGCGCGGCGGCACGTCGCCTTTGGCCATGGCATCCACCGCTGCGTCGGGGCGCGGCTCGCCGAGATCCAGCTGTGCACGCTGATCGAGGAGATCGTGAACCGCGGCATCCGGGTCGAACCCGCGGGCGACGTCGAGCGGCTGGCGAGCCCCTTCCTCCATGGCTTCGTGCATATGCCGGTGCGGATCGTGCCCGGCTGACGCGCTGTCTTTCCAACTCGGAAAATTATCACTTGCCAAGTCGGAAAGTGACGCCCATATCTTTCCATATTGGAAAGTGAAGGAGCGGTAGCATGAACCGATCGAAGCGCAGGCGGCGCTCGACAGCATGGCCGAGGCAGAGGCCGAACTGGCGCGCAGCGGCCCCAAATATCCGTTGTGGCGGCATGCCGCCTTTGCCGCGGTGATGGCGACTTTGGTGCTCGGACAGGGATTCGGCCAGCCTTGGCAGGCGCTGATGCTCGTGTTCCCGATGGCGGCGGTCGCCTGGCTCGTCACCGACGATCGCAAGCGCTACGGCGTCTTCGTCAACGGCTATCGCAAGGGGCGGACGCTGCCGGTGACGCTCGCGCTCGTCGCGCTGATGCTCGGCGCGATGGGCGGCGAGATTTACGCGCGATTCAACGACGTCGGGTTGGTGGTGAAGCTGGCGATTGCGGGCTGCGCCTTTGCCGTCGCGCTGGCGATGAGCCTGTGGTGGACACGCATCTATGACCTCGAACTGCTCGGCGGGACACGCTGAGCATGGACGGGATCGACATGGTGCTGCACGCGCCGGCGCGGCTGCAGATCGCGGCGCTGCTGAGCAAGGTCAGCGAGATGGAGTTCGCCAAGCTGCGCGAACTGGTCAGGGTCAGCGATTCGGTGCTGTCGAAGCATCTCTCGGCGCTGTCCGACGCGGGCTATGTCGCGCTGCGCAAGGCCGCCGAGGGCGGGCGCCAGCGGACCTGGGCCTCGCTGACCCGAAGCGGCGACCGCGCGCTGGCGGCGCATGTCGCCGCACTGCGCGCGATCGTCGCGCATCTGCCGGTGGCGGCGGAGTAAGCTCAGGCCGCGACCGTCGCCGGTGCGCCGGCCTTCCACCGCGTGGCCGCCGCCGCGACGCGCTGGCCGAGCGAGCGCGCGGTGGCGCGGTCGCCGGCCTTGGGGGTGACCTCGGCGCTGTCGTTCGCGGCCTGCGCCATCGCGCCGATGAAGCTGCCGAGGCGGTTCTCGACATCGGTCGCGGCGGAGGTGTCGTCGTTGTTGCCCGGGTTCTGGCCGGTGCCGATCCACAGCATGCCGTGCTGCGCCGCGAAGATCGCGAGGCTGGTCAGCGTGTTGAGCTTGTCGCCCGAGGGCGAGCCCGAGACGGTGAAGGCGGCGGCGAGCTTGTCCTTCCACTGCTTGGTGAAATAGACGGCGGCGCTGGCGTCCATGAACGCCTTCATCGGTGCCGATATAGTGCCCATATAGGTCGGCGAGCCGAAGATCAGCGCGTCGCTTTCGGCCGCGACCGCGAAAAATTCGTCGAAGCCGGTCTGGCCGGGCTCGATCGAAAGCAGCACCGGGGTCGCCCCCGCCGCCTCGACCCCGCGCGCGACGTCGCCCGCGAGAACCGCGGTATGGCCGAAGCCCGAATGATAGATGATCGCAACCTGGGTCATGTCTGTCGTCCTTTGCTGCGCCGCGGGGAGGGTCCGAACGGCTTGCGGAGCGAGAGATGATAGGATAGGCACCAAAAGTGAAGTACGCACCTGTAGGTAACTGCCGAAATGATTGTTCCCGACTGGGTAGATAAAGTTGATCCGTGCGACGCGAATTGTCCGTCGCGCGAGATGCTCGACCTGATCGGCGACCGCTGGAGCCTGCTCCTGCTGCTGGTCATCGCGCAGGGCGTGCACCGCAACGGCGCGCTCAAGCGCCGCGTCGGCGGGATCAGCCAGAAGATGCTGACGCAGACGCTGCGCGCGCTCGAGGCGAACGGGCTGGTCGAGCGGCGTGACTTCATGACGGTGCCGCCGCATGTCGAATATCATCTGACCCCGCTCGGCGCCTCGCTGGGGCCGGCGCTGACGCCGCTGTTCGAATGGATCGAGATGCGCTTCGGCGATGTGCTGGCGGCACGCGCCGAGTTTGCGGGGCGCGAGGCGGCTTAGGGGCCACCTTGGCTCCCCTCCCGCAGGCGGGAGGGGTCGGGG
>NZ_LYVN01000243.1 GCF_001990265.1 Sphingopyxis sp. KK2 | reverse complement strand
GTTCCAGCCGCCGCCCGAGCCACCGCCCGACGAACCGCCCCCCCAGTCACCACCGCCGCCGCCGCGCGAACCGCCACCACCGCCACCGCCCGGCGCGCCGTCGAGCATCGTCATCGTGCCGCCATTGCCGGCGACGACGACCTCGGTCGTGTAGCGATCATTGCCGTCGCGATCCTGCCATTTGCGGGTGCGCAGCGAGCCTTCGATATAGATTTTGCTACCTTTTTTCAGATAGCGTTCGACGACGCCGACCAGCCCTTCGCCGTTGATCGTGACGGTGTGCCACTCGGTGCGCTCCTTGCGCTCGCCGGTCATCCGGTCCTTCCAGTTTTCCGACGTCGCGATGCGCAGATTGGCGATCTTGCCGCCGTTCTGGAACGACTTGATCTCCGGGTCCGCGCCCAGATTGCCGATCAAAATAACCTTGTTGACGCTGCCAGCCATCGCCGCTCCGCTCCCGATAGAATGAGGGGACGTCAGCCGAGACCGAAGGCGACCGCCGTCCAATAAGTGATACCTGCTGCGGCATAGGCGAGCAGGAACAAATAGCCAACCATGAACATCGGCCATTTCCACCCATTGGTCTCGCGGCGGGTGATCGCGATCGTCGAAATGCACTGCGGGGCGAAGACGAACCAGGCGAGGAAGGCGAGCGCGGTGGCAAGGCTCCATTTGCCTTGCAGCCGCTCGCCGAGGGTTTCGGCCATCGCTTCCTCGTCGTCGCCGGCGTCGATCGCGTTCGCCGTCGCCATCGCCGACACCGCGACCTCGCGCGCCGCCATCGCAGGGATCAGCGCGAGCGCGATGTCATGGTTGAAGCCGATCGGCGCGACGACGACCTCCAGCCCGCTCGCGATCCGGCCGCCAAGGCTATATTCGACCTGACTCTGCCCCTCGGGCGCCTTAGGGAAAGTCAGCAGCAGCCACAGCACGACGGTGGTCATCGCGATGATCGTGCCGGCGCGGCGCAGGAAAATCCACGCGCGCTGCCACAGGCCGAGCGCGATGTCGCGCCACCGCGGCATCTGGTAGCGGGGCATTTCCATCATGAAGCCCGCGGCATTGCCCTTCGCCAGCGTGCGGCGAAGGACAAAGGCGACGACCAGCGCGCCGACGATGCCCGACAGGTAGAGCCCGAACAGCACCAGCCCCTGCAAGCCCACGGGCGAGCCGCCGACCGCGCGGTCGGGAATGAAGGCAGCGATGATCAGGGCATAGACCGGCAGCCGCGCCGAACAGGTCATCAGCGGTGCGATCAGGATCGTGGTCAGCCGGTCCTTTTCGTCGGGAATCGAGCGCGTCGCCATGATCCCCGGCACCGCGCAGGCAAAGCTCGACAGCAAGGGAATGAAACCGCGCCCCGACAGCCCGACCTTGGCCATCAGCCCGTCCATCAGGAAGGCGGCGCGCGTCATATAGCCCGATGCCTCGAGCAGCAGGATGAAGAGGAACAGGATCAGGATCTGCGGCAGGAAGACGACGACCGCGCCGACGCCGGCGAGCAGTCCCTCGACGACCAGGTCGCGCAGGAAATTTTCGGGGAAGGTCGCGACGACCCATTGCTGCATCACCCCGACCCCGCTTTCGAGCAGGTCGGCGGGCGGCCCGGCCCAGGCATAGACCGCCTGGAACATGATGAACATCAGCCCGAGCAGGATGGCGAAGCCCGCGACCGGATGCAGCACGACCGAATCGACACGCGCGGTCCAGCGGCGCACCGGGGTTTCGGACAAGGTCGCGGCGCGCGAGATCGCGCGCGCGCGGCGGTGCAGCGCGGCATCGCTCGGCGTGGGCGCCTCGGTGATCGGCGCGGCGGGGGCCGCGCCGCGGATCGCGGTGTCGACCGCGTCGAGCAATTCGGCCGTGCCGCGCTTGCGCACCGCGACGGTCGGGACGACCGGTACGCCCAATTCCTGTGCCAGACGCTCGGGGTCGAGCGTCAGCCCGTCGCGCGTCGCGAGGTCGAGCATGTTGAGCGCGACGACGGTCGGCAGCCCGAGCGCGATCAGCTCGAGCGCGAAGCAGAGATGATTGTCGAGGTTCGCCGCGTCGAGCACGACGATCAGCGCATCGGGCTGGCGTTCGCCGTCCTGCTTGCCGAAGATGACGTCGCGCGTCACCGCCTCGTCGGGGCTTGCGGGGATCAGGCTATAGGTACCGGGCAGGTCGATCAGCGAGATCGGGCGGCCGTCGGCAAAGCTCGCATGCCCCGCCTTGCGCTCGACGGTGACGCCCGGATAATTGGCGATCTTCTGCCGCGCGCCGGTCAGCGCGTTGAACAGGCTCGACTTGCCGGCATTGGGGTTGCCGACCAGCGCGATGGTGGGGATCGGGCCGGTCATGACAGCGCGGGCTCGCTTCCGATCGCCTCGACGGCGATCATCGCCGCCTGCCGCGCGCGGATGATGACGCGCATACGTCCGACCGACAAGGCGAGCGGGTCGCGCGAGAAGATGCTGCCGCGATGGAGCGGGGTGATCTCGACGCCTTCCATCAGGCCGAATTCGCGCAGGCGGCGGCCCTCGTCGTCGGACATGGCGGTCCAGTCGATCCCGGAAATCCGCACCGCGACACCCAGCGGCGCGCTATCGAGCAAAGCGTTCATTTGCGAGCGATTATCAATATCGGTCGGCGAGCGCCAGCCCTCGATTGTAAATTATGATTACCGCCCCGGGTAGCGCAGCCGCCCGACGAAGCGCGCGAGGCTGGGGCGTTCGATCTTTTGCGCCGCGCGGCGATGCTTCCAGCCCTCGAAGCGCATCACCTGGTCGATCCGCCGCGCGAGGAAGGCGCGGGTGTCGGCATGGCCGTCGCTCTCGTCGTTCAGGAACACCGCCATCGTCGCGCCATAGACGCTGCCGAGGATCGCGCGCTTGCTGTAATGATTATAATCGGTCGCGGTATCGCCCGCGAGCCGCCACATCAGGTCGGCGGCGCGCCAGCCGAGCTTCGCCGCGAAGGGCATGT
>NZ_LYVN01000242.1 GCF_001990265.1 Sphingopyxis sp. KK2 | reverse complement strand
GCGCCGCGGCGCTGCTGCCCTTCACCAGCCGGCTCGGGCTGGCATAGGTTTCGGCCTGCTCGCCCGCCAGCTTGTGCAGGCGGCGCGCCTCCTGGCTCGCGAGGAAGGCGGCGTCGATCGCATGATGGTCGCTGACCCCGCGCCAGCGCTTTTCGAGCGTGTAGCCGCCGTCGACCACGGCGATGGTCCACACCGCGTCGTTGCCGCCGGTGAGCGCGCGCTCGGCATTGTTGAGCCAGGCGGCGGCGCGCTCGCTGGCGGCCTGCTGTCCGGCATCGTCGAGTTCGGGGTCGAGCGCGCCATTGAGCGCCAGCGCCTCAACCAGCTCGTAATTATGCCCGCGCGGGACATAACGCATCAGCGCGCGCAGCCGGCGGCCATGTTCGATCAGGTCGCGCAGGTCGGCGCCCGACCGCGCGCCGCCGCTCGTCTCGAGCATCAGCGCGTCGATACCGCCGTCGACGAGATAATTTTCGAGCGCGCTGTCGTCCTTGACGTAGACCTCGCTGCGCCCCTTCGCGACCTTATAGAGCGGCGGCTGCGCGATATAGAGGTGCCCCGCCTCGATGATCTCGGGCATCTGGCGATAGAAGAAGGTGAGCAGCAAGGTGCGGATATGCGCGCCGTCGACATCGGCGTCGGTCATGATCACGATCTTGTGATAGCGCAGTTTCTCGAGGTTGAACTCGTCGCGAATGCCGGTGCCGAGCGCCTGGATCAGCGTGCCCACTTCCTTGGACGAGATGATACGGTCGAAGCGCGCGCGCTCGACGTTCAAGATCTTGCCCTTCAGCGGCAGGATCGCCTGCACATGCCGGTCGCGGCCCTGCTTGGCACTGCCGCCTGCCGAGTCACCCTCGACCAGGAAGAGTTCGCACTTGCTCGGATCGCGTTCCTGGCAGTCGGCGAGCTTGCCGGGCAGGCTCGCGATATCCATCGCGCCCTTGCGCCGCGTCAGTTCGCGTGCCTTTTTCGCGGCCTCGCGCGCGGCGGCGGCGTCGATCACCTTCTGGATCACCGCCTTGGCATTGGCGGGGTTTTCCTCGAGCCATTCGGTCATGCGGTCGGCCATCAGGCTTTCGAGCGGCTGGCGCACTTCGGACGAGACGAGCTTGTCCTTGGTCTGCGACGAAAATTTCGGGTCGGGCAGCTTGACCGACACGATCGCGGTCAGACCTTCGCGCATGTCCTCGCCGGTCAGCGACACCTTCTCCTTCTTCAGCATCCCCGACTTCTCGCCATAGCCGTTGAGCGTACGCGTCAGCGCGGCGCGGAAGGCGGCCAAGTGCGTGCCGCCGTCGCGCTGTGGGATGTTGTTGGTGAAGCAGAGGACATTCTCATAATAGCTGTCGTTCCACTCCAATGCGACGTCGATGCCGATGCCGTCGCGCTCGCTGCTGATCGCGATCGGATCGGGCAGCAGCGCATTCTTGTTGCGGTCGAGATATTTCACGAAGGCGGCGATCCCGCCCTCGTAGAACAGGTCGTGGCTGACATGTTCGGCATGGCGCGCGTCGACCAGCTTGATGCGGACGCCCGAGTTGAGGAACGCCAGTTCGCGGTAGCGATGCTCGAGCTTTTCGAAATCGAACTCGAGGACATTCTTGAACGTCTCGGTCGACGCCTGGAAGGTCACGCGCGTGCCCTTCTTGCCCGCCGGGGCGGGGCCGTTGACCTTGAGCGGGGCGACCGAATCGCCATTTTCGAAGCGCATCCAATGCTCTTCGCCATCGCGCCAGATCGTCAGTTCGAGCCATTCGCTGAGCGCGTTGACCACCGACACGCCGACGCCGTGCAGACCGCCCGACACCTTGTACGCATTATCGTCGCTCGTATTCTCGAACTTCCCGCCGGCGTGGAGCTGGGTCATGATGACCTCGGCCGCCGAAATGCCTTCCTCGGCGTGGATGCCCGTCGGGATGCCGCGACCATTGTCCTCGACGCTGACCGACCCGTCGCTGTTGAGCGTGATCAGCACGAGGTCGCAATGGCCCGCGAGCGCTTCGTCGATCGCATTGTCGCTGACTTCGAACACCATGTGATGCAGCCCCGACCCGTCGTCGGTGTCGCCGATATACATGCCCGGCCGCTTGCGCACCGCGTCGAGGCCCTTCAGGACCTTGATCGAATCGGCGCCATAGGCATTCGCATTGGGCTGGTTGGCGGGGGCGCTCGGCGCGTTGGTTTCAGGGGTATCCGTCATAGCGATTATATAGGGTCGGACCCGGTAAAACCCAAGCGAAAATGCGGCTCTCGCGCATTTGGCAAGGAGCGTTGCGCGCCCGCGCCGCGGCGGCTAGTTTCGGGGCATGAAACATCGTCTCCCCTGCTCGCTCGCCGTCCTTGCCGCGCTTTCGCTCGCCGCCTGTTCGCAGCCGGCGCCGCCGCCCGACAATGCGCCGGTGGTTGCCGGAGACCCGCTCGCCTCGCGTCCGGTGAAGACCGGTACCGAGGGCCCCGAGCTCCCCGCCTGTGCCAGCAGCTCGCGCGTCAAGCCGGGCGGGACCGATGTCTTTTGGGCACCGGGCGAAACGCGTGCGGTCAAGGCGAAGCTTGCCGGCGGAACGCCGGTGTCGCTGTGCGAGGCGACCGATGACGACGCCTGGTTCGGCGTCATCTTCGCGGCGCCCGGCGACGATCCGGCGCTGTGCAACGTCACCCGCCCGGTGCGCAGCGCGCGCGAATATCAGGGTCCGTGCCGCTGGGGCTGGATCAAGGGCGGCACGGTGGAGATCGCGGGCTGACCCGACGGATCAGCCGCGGCAATCCTCGATCAACCGGCCGATTTCGGACTGCACGGGCAGGGTCAGCGTGCTGCCATTGCTCGCCTCGAGCGCAAAGCGTCCGCGGCTAAACGCGATGCGGTCGAGCCGCACGTCGCGGCTGGGGATCGCGATGCGGCCGCCATCGAGGCGCATCCGGTCGGTTCCCGCGCTGGTCTTGAGGTCGACGTCGATCGCATCGCCCGCGCCCAGCCCGGCGCCGAGTTCGATCGACCCGCCGCTGCACGCCATCGTCAGCAACGGCGAAGCGAC
>NZ_LYVN01000241.1 GCF_001990265.1 Sphingopyxis sp. KK2 | reverse complement strand
ATCCTGATCCTTGGCGCGCTCGCCTTCGTCTTTTTCGGCGGTGGCGGACAGATGCTGACCGGCGGCGGCGGCACCGCCGATCCGCAAGCCGACAGCCGCGGCGGCGCGAATGTCGCGTGCGATACGGCGGCCGAAAAATTCGCCTGCAACGTCTTCGGCTCGACGCATCAGGTGTGGGGCGAACTGGTCAGCGGCTATCGGCGCCCCACCCTCAACTTCTTCACCGAGCAGAACAGCTCGGGCTGCGGCGCGGCGCAGGCGGCGATGGGACCCTTCTATTGCCCCGCCGACCAGGGCGTCTACCTCGACACCACCTTCTTTAACGAGCTTGCGACCCGCTTCGGCGCCGCGGGCGATGCCGCGCAGGCCTATGTCGTCGCGCATGAGGTCGGCCATCATATCCAGACGATCACGGGCATTTCGGACAAGGTTCGCCAGGCGCAGCAACGATCGTCGCAAGCCGAAGGCAATCAATATCAGGTGCGCATGGAGTTGCAGGCCGACTGCTACGCCGGCGTCTGGGCGAACCGTGCCCGCAACAGCGCCGGCCAGCCGGTGATGGAACCCGGCGACCTCGAAGAAGCGATGCGGGCCGCCAACGCCATCGGCGACGATACGCTGATGCGCTCGGCGGGCCAGCGCCCGGTCCCCGAAAGCTTTACCCATGGGACGAGCGAGCAACGCATGACCTGGTTGCGCCGCGGCCTGCAAACGGGGGACCCGCGCCAGTGCGATACGTTCAGCGCGTCGCTCTGATCGGCGCCGCCGCGGCGGCGTTCGTCGCGGCGACGCCGGCCTTGGCGCAGACCGTCTATGTGCAGGCGGGAAAGCTGATCGACGGCGTCACCAACGAGGTGCGCACCGGCCAGTGCATCACGATCGTCGGCGAACGGATCAAGGACGTCGGCCCGTGCGGCAAGGCGCCTGACGGCGCCACGCTGGTCGACTGGTCGACCTATACCGTCCTGCCCGGTCTGATCGACCTTCATACCCATCTCGCCGACCTCGGCCAAAGCGCCGACCTCGCCGCGCCGATCAAGGCGTCGCCCGCCGAGACCGCGCTCGTTGGCGCGCGCAATGCGCGGGTGACGCTCGACGCGGGCTTCACCAGCGTGCGCGACGTCGGCGTCTATCGCGGGCTGGTCGACGTGACGCTGCGCAATGCCATCGAGCGCGGTGACGTACCCGGCCCGCGCATGTGGGTCGCGGGCGCCTATCTGACCATTCCCAAGGGCGGCGGCGAGCTCAATGGCGTCGTTCCCAACGAGCAATTGCCCGCCGACATGCGCCTCGGCGTCGCGGCAACGCCCGAGGAAGCGGCGGCGAAGACGAGCTATCTTCTCGACCATGGCGCCGATTTCATCAAGACGATCGCAACCGGCGCGGTGCTCGCGATCGGTACCGAGCCCGGCGCGCCCGAGCTGACGCCCGAACAATTGGCGGCGATCGTCAAGGTCGCCCATGCTCGCGGCAAGCGCGTCACTGCGCACGCGCATGGCGCGATCGGCATCCAGAATGCGATCAACGCCGGGGTCGACAGCATCGAACATGCCAGCCTCGCAGATGAAGCCACGCTCCAGCTGGCGAAGAAGCATGGCACCTGGCTCGCGATGGACATCTACAACGGCGATTATATCGATGATGTCGGGACCAAGGAGGGCTGGCCCGAGGAATATCTGCGCAAAAACCGCGAGACCACCGACGCGCAGCGCGCCGCCTTCCGGCGCGCGGTCGAACTCGGCGTCAACATCGGCTTCGCGACCGACGCCGGCGTCTATCCGCACGGGCTCAATGCACGGCAGTTCGCCTATATGGTCAAATATGGGATGACGCCGATGCAGGCGATCCAGTCCGCCACCGGGCGCGCTGCCGAGGAAATAGGACGCACCGACATCGGCGCGCTCGTGCCCGGCCGCTACGCCGACATGGTCGCAGTGAAGGCCGACCCGCTGGCGGACATCAGCGTGCTCGAAAAGATCGACCATGTGATGAAGGGCGGAGCGCTGGTGCGATGATCCGCCCGCTGCTCGCCGCGACGCTGCTGGCGAGCGCGGCGCCCGCGATGGCGCAAAATGAAGAACGCATCTGCACGGCGATCGCCAAGGGCAGCCGCGGCGCGCATGTCGACGTGGTGGCGCAGGTCGACTCCGACGGGGAGATATGGTCGCGGACGATCAGCTGGACGCCGCCGATGCTCGACGCGAGCAAGCCGCATTATGAGGACCTCGATAACCCCGGCCTGCTCCTGCAATATGACGACGCCAAGGCAAATAGGATCGGCGAGATGACCGAAGCGATCGGCGAGGTGTCGAGCGTGGGCGGTCCCAAGGACGCGCTGCGCCGGCTGTCGATGCTGGTGCTGATGGGCGATGGTTCGAGCTGGACGGTCGAGCCTGAACCCTTCGGCGTTTCCTATCAGATCGGGGGGAGCCCGTTTCGTTATGCCTCGGCGCGGCTCGGCGACACCGATTGGGACGGCGATCCCTATGAGAAGCTCGAAGCCGGCGGCACGGTAACGCTGTCGCTGCGCGACGCGACGGGGCGCCCAGTCGCGCAGGCGCGCTACGACCTCAACGCGACCGCCGAACGCGACCGCCTGTTTCGCGCGGCATGGCGCAAGGCCGACAGGATGGCGAAGAACCCGAAGCTTTGCGACACCGCCGACAACGGCGGCTGATCAGGCCGCGCGGCGGCCAGACGTCCGCGCCGCCGCATGAACCTCGGCGCGCTCGAGCAGCAGCGCGAGATCCTCGCGACTGATATCGAAGGTCTCACCCAGATCGTCGAGCGCCGCATCGATGTCCGCCATCTGCACGCCAACCGAAGCGGGCGTGAAGCTCTTTCCTTCGACCGGCTGCGGGCGGTGCGGATAGCTGTGCCCCGAAAAGCGGTGGAAGGCGACACCGATCGCGACAAGGACGATCGAGTTGATTGCCACCGGCACGAAGAAGTCGATCACATGGCTGCCAAAGCTCGACCAGCCGAGCACCGCGCTCAGCGCCACCGCGCCCCCCGGCGGGTGGAGGCAACGCAGCAGCGACATGATGAGGATC
>NZ_LYVN01000240.1 GCF_001990265.1 Sphingopyxis sp. KK2 | reverse complement strand
GCGAAACGCCGCTTCCGGCGCGTCGACCGACCCACGCCGCACGACGAGCAGGGCAAAGGGCCGGTCGACGAAGGTCAGCGCATCGCGGCTACCTTTATCCATGTCGTGGCCCCGCCTCCCCTCTTCCGCTTCGCCGCTGCATCGCAAGCGCGGCCCCGCCGCGCAAGCCGTCCCGAGAGCGATGCGTCCGAAACGGACACGCCGTCAGATCGCGACCTGGCTACCCAGTTCGACGACGCGGTTGGTCGGCAGGCGGAAATATTCCATCGCGCTTTCCGAATTGCGCAGCATCCATGCGAACAATTTTTCGCGCCAGATCGGCATGCCGGGCTTGGCGGCCGCGATCAAAGTCTGGCGTGACAGGAAGAAGCTCGTCTCGAGCATCTTGAAGGTGCCGCCGCAGCCGGTGACGCGGTGCAGCGCCGCGGGCACATCGACCGGCTGCATGAAGCCATAATGTAGCACCAGCCGGTGGAAGCCTTGCCCCAGATCCTCGAGCGTGCAGAATTTCGCCTCGGGCACGAAGGGAACGTCGGCGATCTTGATCGTCAGCAGGATGATCCGCTCGTGCAGCACTTTGTTATGCTTGAGGTTGTGGAGCAGCGCGTGCGGGACCCCGTCGGCGCTCGACGTCATGAACACCGCGGTGCCGGGGACGCGCGTCGCGCTGTTCGCCGCCGATTTGACGAACACCGGGATCGGCATCGCGCCGTCGGCCATCTCCTGCTGCATCAGCTTGCGGCCGCGCGACCAAGTGGTCAGCATCGTGAAGATCGTCAGACCGATCGCCAGCGGCACCCAGCCGCCGTCGGGCACCTTGATCAGGTTGGCACCGAAATAGGCGATGTCGACGATGAAGAAGACCGCAAGGATCGGCAGCGCCTTCCACGCCGGCCACTTCCAAAGCGTGAACAGCACGACGCTCATCAGACAGGTGTCGATGAACATCGCCCCCGTCACCGCGATGCCATAGGCTGCGGCGAGGTTGCTCGACGATCCGAAGAAGAGGACCAGGATGATGACCATCGTCATCAGGAACCAGTTGACCACCGGGATATAAATCTGCCCCGCTGCCGACGCGCTCGTATGCTCGACGCGCAGGCGCGGGATGAAGCCGAGCTGGATCGCCTGCTGGGTCAGCGAGAAGGCGCCCGAGATCACCGCCTGGCTCGCGATGATCGTCGCGAGCAGCGCCAGGATCACCACCGGCACCTGCCAGGCTTCGGGCATCATCAGGAAGAAGGGATCCTGGATCAGCCCCAGCCGCTGCCCCATCTCGGCCTCGAGCACCATCGCGCCCTGCCCCATATAATTGAGCATCAGCGCGGGCAGCACGAAGAACATCCAGCTGATCCCGATCGGTCCGCGCCCGAAATGCCCCATGTCGGCATAGAGCGCCTCGGCGCCGGTCACCGCGAGCACCACCGCGCCGAGCGCGATGAAAGCGGTAAAGCCGTCGACATAGAAGAAGTTCAGCGCATTCATCGGATTGAGCGTCGCGATGATGATCGACGGATGCTCGACGATATGCATCACGCCCAGCGTCGCGAGCATCAGGAAATAGAGCAGCATGATCGGGCCGAAGAGCATCCCGACCTTCGCCGTCCCGCGCGACTGGATCGCGAACAATGCGATCAGGATCGTCAGCGCGATCGGCACGATATAGGGGTCGAACCCCTTGTTGATATAGCTCAGCCCCTCGGTCGCCGACAGCACCGACATCGCAGGCGTGATCATGCTGTCGCCATAGAAGAGCGCGGTCGCGAACACCCCGAGCAGGATGATCGGCCAGGTCCAGCGCTTCTCGCCCGACGAACGGCTGATCAGCGCGAGCAGCGCCAGGCTGCCCCCCTCGCCCTTGTTGTCGGCCTTCATGATCGTCAGCACATATTTGAAGGTGACGACGAGCATCATCGACCAGAAGACGAGGCTCAGCACGCCATAGATGTGCAGCCGGTCGGCATCGATCGAATGATGCCCGGCAAAGGTTTCGCGGAATGCGTAGAGCGGGCTGGTGCCGATGTCGCCGAACACGACGCCGACCGCGCCGACGGCAAGCTTCAGCTTGCCATCGCCCTGGTGTCCGTGGCCGGTATGGCCATTATCGGCGGCGTCGGGCCCGGCGCCTTCGGCACCGGTTGCCGCCATTTGCGACTCAGCAGTCATCGCGCGCCTTTAGCCCAGCCGTGGGAAAAGACCAGCGATAGTAAGCGCCGCGCGTCACGGCGCCTCGGCGGTCGCGGTATCCGGTGGCGGCGGCGCGTCGGAAGGCGTCTCGGGCGGCAATTGCGGCCCCAGCGCCTGCCGCAGCTGCGCCAGCCGCATCTCGAGGTCGCGCCGCCACGGCGCATCGGCGGGGCTGCGGCGCAGCAACTCGCCCCACACCGCCTCGGCGCCCTTCAGGTCGCCGCCCTGTGCGAGCGCAAGCCCCGCAAAAAAGGGCGGCGCCGGGTGCGTCGGGTCGCGCCGTGCCGCCTCGTCGAACGCCAGCGCCGACGCCGGCGACATCACCCCGCCGCCATGCGCGACCAGCGCATTGCCCAGGCCGACCCACAGGTCGACATTGTCAGGATATTTCTCGAGCCCCTTTTCGAGTGTCTGCGCCGCGAGTTCGGTCTTGCCGGTGCGCGCAAAGCCGTCGGACATGCCCAGCCATTTCGCCGCGGGGCCAAAGCGGTCGGCCATGCCCTGCCGCGGATCGCTCAACACCTCGCCGAAACCCTCATCGTCGGCCGGCGCGGCAACCGGTTTTCCGGGGAGCGAGGGGGTGCCCTGCAGCGCATAGCCCGCCAGCCCCAGCATCACCGCCGCCCCTGCCAGCGGCCGCGCCGCGGCGGGCAGCTTGGCGAGCCACATCATGCCGCCGATCGTCAGCGCTGCGGCGAGCAATATCCACAGCCAGATCATGCCGCGCCCTCCCCGCCGTCCTCGGCCTCGCCGCGCCGGAACCGCCCAAAGGCGAGCCAGCCGCCGGCGATCAGGAACAGCAACGGTCCGATCCACAGGAAGGACGTCGCCAGGTCGAACGGCGGGTCGTAACTCACCCAATTGCCATAGCGCGCGATCAGCCAT
>NZ_LYVN01000239.1 GCF_001990265.1 Sphingopyxis sp. KK2 | reverse complement strand
CCCGCCGATATCGCTGCTCCATGCAGAGATCTGGTCCTTGATCGCCAGCTTCAGCTTCTTGAGCCGCGCGATCAGAAGCTCGTCGGGCAGACGCTGCCGTGCTTCCCGATCGATTTCGGCGTCGAGGCGGGCATGCTCGCGCCGGAGATATTCGATATGTTTGGTGGACATCTTCTTCTCCTTGCCAGGTTGAGGATGTTGCAGCCCGATCGGCTGCGGCACCGACATAAGAAAGAGCTATCCATGATTTCAAGGGGTTGCGCGTTCCGTCGCGAGAGCAATGCCATTTTGATTCATAGGGCGGCCGGATCGAAGCTACGCACATAGCGGTTTTCGATAACGCCCGACTTCAGGCTTGCACGCAGGAGGTTTGCGCAGACCATCAGCCCTTATCGGCCGGCATCGATAGGGACGCCTCCGCCGAGCGAGAGGTCTTCCCTCGACACTTCGTAATAGCTCGCGACACGATCTGCATAGGCCTGGTCGAAGATCGGCGGATTGGCGGCCCAGCTCGGACCGCCCTCAAGGACGCGCCGATCGATGGTGACGACGTAGGAGTCCGACGTGGGTTCGAACGCGAGCAGCTGGAACGGCAGAGGATAATAGGCCTTGCCCATCCCGAGAAACCCGCCGATCGACAGGATGGCATAAGCGGTATGGCCGCTCCGCTTGTTGATCATATAGGCATGGACGGAGCCGAGCTTGTCGCCGTCGCGGGTTTTGACCGGCATCGTGTCGGCCTTGTTCGACTGGATGAGCAGTTGCGTCGGAAGTTCAGGGTCGGTCATGGGGGCTCCTTTTGCTTCCCTCCAGAACCGGTGAGCGGCGCGCGGGTTCCGGACCGGCGTCAGGGCGTTCGCCCATTCCGGAAACAATTATCTAAGATGGCCTCGAGGCAGGTGGTGGCGCGGCCCGAACGCGGGCCGCTATCGTTGCGCACAGACCGGACCGCGCCGCCAGCTGGCACCGGCCTTTTCTTCGCATTTGGCTCGAGACGCCGGAACTGCCTTTGCTACCGGACGTATAGCCTTCGACCATTCCGTCATGGAGTGCGGATCCAGTCGGGCTCGCCCGGTGTATGTCGTGGCAAGGGACCAGGGTGGCGGCACAGACAATATTGGTGGTCGAGGACGAGTTTCTGATCCGCTTCATGCTGGCCGACAGTTTGCGTGAAGTCGGGTACCGGATTCTCGAAGCTGCCAACGGGGTCGAAGCGCTCGATATTCTGCGGTCGGGTCAAACAGTCGATCTCATGGTGACGGATGTTCGCATGCCCGGAGAGGTCGACGGGCTGGAACTCATGCGGCGGTCAAAGTCGCTCGCGCCGAGTCGTCCCGTGATCATATGCTCGGCGCACCTCTTCGAGCAGGACGTCCATCCTGCCGATGCCTTCCTCGCGAAACCCTACTCGATCGCGGCGCTCGCGGATATTATCGCCCGTCTGATTGGAGACCCATGGACGAACGACAGTCAGACCCGCAGTGCCTGATCGTCGCGGACGCGGACGTGCTTATCCGCAACGCGCTCGCCGAATATCTTCGGAACTGCGGCTACAAGGTGTTCGAGGCGGCAATGTCCGACGAAGTCATTATCGCGTTCGAGGAAGGCGCGGCGGCGATCGATGCACTGCTCGCCGATGCCGAGCTACCGAGACGCCTCAACGCGTTCCAGCTTAGGATGTGGGTGCGCGGGCATTACCCCGACGCCGAAATCCTTCTCGCCGGAAGCGTCGATGCGGCAGCGAGAGCCGCCGGCCATCTTTGCGACGAGGGACCGCATCTTGCGCGGCCTTATGATGCCGAAAGCGTCGCGGCGCATATCAAGCGCCTCTTGAGCAGCGCACGGCGGCGCAAGACCTGACGGTCGCGGCTCGGGCGGCGGGGACGGGCTATTGCAATGTCGGTTTGGGCGCGTGACCATTGATATGCCCGGTCTTGTCGGGGACGCGCCGCGCGGGATCGGGATGCGGCGGGACGTCCTCTGGCGGAGGCGCAGGAGCCTTCGGTCCGCGATCCTTCTTGTCGCCGGCGAAAATCGTCCCTGGCATAGGCCTCCCCCTTGGATTGGTGCCCGCGGGTAAAGCGGGGATCTAAGCGCTCGCCATCGTGTAGCCGATGAAATCGGGCGCAAGCCCGCGGCCTTCCCGGAAGCGGTTGATGCGCCGCACATAGTGCCGCGCCAGGTCAAAATTGGTGGTCGCAAGGCCATTCCGGCGCGCCCGATCGGCGTCCATCAATGCGATTTGATGGTGGTAGAAAAGCTGGTTCATATCCATGGCTATGTCCCTGGTCGGTTCGATTGAGACAGGCTTTCGTTCAGGCGAGGCATTGAGCGCGCACCGCGTCGGCAAGGCGGTCCTTCTCGGCGCGGGCCTGCTCGGACTTCTGTTGCCTGCTCGCCATGGCATGCCAAGCGGCGGCCGAACGAAGGTTGCGGTCTCGCACCTCCATCAGCTCGGACGCGGCGGCGTCGGCTTCGCAGCGCTCGGCCTGCTCACGATAATGTTCACTCGTTGCTGTTGCGGCCATGCTGCTATCCTTTCGATCAATCGATCATGTGGGCGATGAGGCGCCTGAGTTCGCGCCGCGAGAGCGTGGACGAGCGCCGGGTCGGGGTGTGCGGCTGCATCGGCTTTCCGGCGAGCGGAAGAGCGGAGAGGCTCGGGAAAATACTGCTATTAAACATGTTGGTCTTCTTGGATTGGATGTCAGCGCCGCTTGTTCGGGGCGCCCGGACCGCCCGGACCACGATCGCGATAGACGATGCGGCCCTTGGTCAGGTCATAGGGTGTCATTTCGACGCGTACGGCGTCGCCGACAACCGAGCGGATGCGGAAACGCCGCATCCGGCCGGCTGTGTAGGCGATGAGCCGATGGCCATTTTCGAGTTCGACGCGGAATCGCCCGTCGGGCAGAATCTCGTCGATCATGCCCTCAAAGCTGAGGACTTCTTCCTTGGCCATCTGAAGCGTCAGGCCGCTTCGAGATTGACGGCCGAAACCTTTCCGTCCCGGCCGGTCTCAAGCTCGTAACTCACGCGCTGATCTTTATTGAGGGTCGCCATGCCGGCGCGCT
>NZ_LYVN01000238.1 GCF_001990265.1 Sphingopyxis sp. KK2 | reverse complement strand
GCCCCGCGCCCACCTTCGCCCATGTGCCGGCCGCCGACCTCGCGGCGATCGAGGCGACCTGCTTCGACTATGTCGACGGCCAGCTCGCGGGCGATCCCGAGCGGGTGAAGCGCGCGCTTCACCCCGACCTCGCCAAGCGCCGCGTCCTCGGCGACACCCCCGACGAGCGCCTCGGCCTCCAGCGCATGAGCCGCGAGGAACTCGTCGACCTCACGAAGCGCGGCGCGCTCAAGACGCCGCCGGCCGAATGGAACCGCAGCTGCCGCATCCTCGACGTCGCGGGCAACGCCGCCGCGGTGCGCGTCGAAACGCCGTGGTTCGTCGACTATTTCCACATGGGCAAATTCGGCGAGCGCTGGGTGATCGTCAACGCAATGTGGCACATGAAGCCGCGCGAGGCCGCGCAATGAAGACCGTCCTGACTCTCGCCGCGCTGCTGCTCGGCATCGCCTCGGCGCCCGCGCACGCGGCCCCCGATACAAATGCGCTCGCCGCGCCGCCGCCCGCCGGGCCGAAGATGGTCGAGGGCGAGGGACGCGCCGGCGACCTCCATATCCTCCAGCTCTGGACCGCCGATCCCGACGCCTTCCTCGCCGAATGGGCGCGACCGACGCCGCCGACGCTCCCGACCGGCAACCGCACGACACGCAACCGTCCGCTCAGCCAGTTCATCATCTTCGACGGTTGCCGTGCCGATGCGGCGGGCAATTGCCGGCTGACCGCGCGGGTCACGATCACCGATCCCGACGGCGCCCCCTATGGCGATCCGATGGCCTTTGCCATCTGGGACGACCAGCCCGCGCCGCCGCCGAAACGGCTGATCCTGTCGCCAAACAGCATCGGTATGGTGATCGAGGACGGCGAGAAACTCGGCACCTATCGCGTCCATCTCGCGGTCACCGACGAGCATGCCGGGGTCACCGCCGAATCGACCACGGCGATCGAGGTGCGCGAGGCGGAGGGCGACGCCGCACCCGCGGCGGGCGCCGAATGATGCGCCGTGCGCTCCTCGTCTCGCTCGCACTCCTGTCGGTGAGCGGCACGGCGCAAAGCCCCGCTCCCGACCCGCGCCGCCCGGCGCCGACCTTCGACAGCGTGGCCCCCGCCGTCCCCGACCTCGCGCATCCCGCGGTGCTGATCGTCAGCAAGACAAACGGCTATCGCCACGACAGCATCGCAGCGGCGGTGCCCGCGATCGAAAGCCTCGCAAAGGCGCGCGGCTGGAGCAGCTTCGCGACCGAAAATGCCGCGGTCTTCAACGCACGCGACCTCGCCAAATTCGACGTCATCGTCTTCGCCAACGCCAGCGGCGACATCTATACGCCCGACCAGCGCGCGGCCTTCCAAGCCTTTCTCGCGCGCGGCGGCGGCTTCGTCGGGCTGCACAGCGCGGGCGACGGCAGCCATCCCGACTGGTTCGTGAAAATGCGCGGCAACGGCCAGTTCATCGGCCACCCCGGAGGCGCCGACCAGTTCCAGGCCGCCGACATCGCCCTGCTCGACCGCAGCCATCCGGCGACCCGGCACCTCCCCGAACGCTGGCGCTGGACCGACGAATATTACAGCTGGGACGCCGAACCCGCCGCCGATGCGCATATCCTCGCGCGCCTCGACGAGGGCGACGTGCGGCTCGAACCGAAGCTGCAAATGGGGCTCACCGGCCACGCCCTCATCTGGTGGCGCTGCGAGGGCCGCGCGCGCATCTTCTATTCGGCGCTGGGCCACCAGGCCGAGGCGTGGAGCGACCCCGCGCATCTGAAGCTGCTCGACGGCGCCATCGGCTGGGCGGCGCGGCAGGACGGGATGGGCTGCGGCTAGCGCTCGTCGCGGTAAAAGGGCCGGTCGCCCGCGATCGTCACCCGTTCCATCCGCCGCACCGCGGGAAAATAGTCCGACGCCGCATAATGCTGCGCGGCGCGATTGTCCCAGAAAGCGATCGAGCCCGCCGCCCAGCGAAAGCGGCACTGGATTTCGGGCACGACGGCCTGCGCATAGAGATGCGCGAGCAACGCATCGCTCTCGGCCGCCGCCAGCCCCTCGATATGGCTGGTGAAGGCGGTGTTGACGTACAGCGCCTGTTCGCCGGTTTCGGGGTGGGTGCGCACCACGGGATGAACCTGCGGCGGAAATTTGGCGCGCAGTTCGTCGGCGCTCTGGTTCAGCCGCCCCGCAAAGACGCGCGCGATGTCGTGCACCGCGGTCAATCCCCGGCACCAGTCCTGCATCGCCGGCGACAGGCCGCGAAACGCCGCCGCCATGTCGGCGAACAGCGTATCGCCCCCGACCGGCGGCACCTCGACCGCGCGCAGGATCGACCCGAGCGACGGTTCGGGCCGCCAGGTGACGTCCGAATGCCAGGCATTTTCCTTGCCCCTCGAATCGGGGCCGTGCGCGATGTGGAGCACCTCGGGATCGGGCTGGTCCTTCGGCGTCGCGGGATGGATTTCGAGGTCGCCGAAGCGCCGGGCAAAGGCGATATGCTCGGCCGGCGTGAGGAACTGATCGCGAAAAAAGATCACCTTGTGCGCCAGCAGCGCGGCGCGAATCTCCCCGATCACCTCGTCGTCCTGCGCCACGCGCAGGTCGATCCCGCCGATCTCGGCGCCGATCGACGGCGTCAGCGGCGCGACGGTCAGCCGCGCGAAGACGCGCTGCGAAACGAGCTGGTTCATGATCCTCTCCCGGCCTTGTCGTGCCGGGGCATTAGGGAACCGCCGACTGCGCGAGTCAAGTCAGGCCGCCACCTCCATCGCCGCCGCGCGCTCGATCGCCGCGCGCCAGCCGGGTTCGACCGCGAGCCCGAAATGCTCGGCCAGCGCCGCCGCGATTCCGTCGGCCGACAGGATATGATGCTCGGCCTCGCGGTCCAGCCGGCGGATCGTCAGCCGGTTGTTGCCCAGCGCATAGCGCGCCTCGGCTGTGGTGCGCGCGACCATCAGCTGGTGGGTGAAATGCGACGCCGGATGCGTCGCGGTATACCAGTTGCCGACCTCATAATCGATCGCCGGCGGCGCATGATGCTCGAAGTCGTAGAGCGCGGTCCATGTCCCACCGAGCTCGGCCTCGAGCCGCGACACCGCGCCCATCGGCACGATGCGATAGCGTTCGTGCGGGGTCGGCTGGACCCCGGCGAAATCCATCGCCAGCGGCGCGGCGGGCACCGCCGACCCGAAACCGACGTCGACCAGCCACGCCCGCCCGCCCAGCA
>NZ_LYVN01000237.1 GCF_001990265.1 Sphingopyxis sp. KK2 | reverse complement strand
TTGTGTCTTTGTGTGAGGCTCTTTTTCCTTCTTTGTGCCTTTGCGCCTTTGCGTGAGGCAAAAATAACCAGACCCATCGCACTGCACCGGCGCAACGGCAGCAACCGACCAATTATTGTCGCTTACAAAAATGAACCCACATCTCACTAGCTGTCGTCGACAGATGCAGCAGGGGCATAGAGGTCGAAATCTATCGCAAGCCCCCGTGCGGCTAAAGCGCTTATGGTCTCTGGCGCCAATGCGATGCCGCCAGTCCAATCGTTGAAATGGCCTCCAACGGTTAGGTAGCAGTGGCAGCGAGCAGTTAGGTAACTCCAAGCTGCAAGATCATCTGTCAGCATTGCTAGCAACGTCGATATTTCCTCGTTTAGATCGACAGGACTTTTCCAGTCACCCCAAAACTGCCACTTCCCAGTGCTTGCCTCGATATATTTGCCATTGCTGGAGAGAAACCTCTCACCCTTTATGACCGCCAAGTGAGGCTCGACACCCAGAAGGGATGTTATTTCTGAGGGGACGAGATCATCTTCTTCGATCAACAAAGATACGCTGGCTCGTTGTAGGTTATCCATTGCCCTTCCTATTCCGCAATGCCTCGAACTGGAAGCCTGTCAGTGGCAGTTAATCCCAATTTTCACCCTTGAACCCGCCGGTCCGCTCCCCACCCCAAAGCCGACCACCGATCGCAACGATTTTCCGCTGTCCTAATTTATTCGGCCGCGATATCGTTCCTGATATGTTCTCACCGATCGCCGCCGCTCCCCTGGTCCGCCGAACCGTTCCCGCCAACGGGACGGGTCGAAAAGGAGGGGGACGTGGTGTGACCTTTGTGACCTTCGGGCCGAAATCACGCGGCGCAAACGGCCTAGTCGCCGTCCGATTCGTCCTTCGGCTTGACGATCTCGCTGACCAGCAATTTGTCGATCTTGCGCCCGTCCATGTCTACGATCTCGAAGCGCCAGCCCTTGTCGGTGAAGCGTTCGCCCTCCTTGGGCAGATGCTTCAAGATCGCCAGCGCATGGCCGGCCGCGGTCGCATAGTCGCGGTCTTCGCCCAGCTCGATCCCCAGCCGTTCGGCCATCTGGTCGGCGGGCATCGACCCCGCGATCAACAGGCTGCCGTCCTCGCGTTCGGTGACGAAGGGTTCGCTGCCGATATCCTGGTCCGACGCGAATTCGCCCGCGATCGCCGACAGCAGGTCGGCGGGGGTCACCAGCCCTTCGAAATGGCCATATTCGTCGTGGACGAGCAGCATCGGCACATCGGCGGCGCGCAGCCCTTCGAGCGCGTCCATCGCGTCGATCTGGTCGTGGATGACCTTGGCCGAGCGCGTCAGTTTCTCGAGGTCGAGCTTTTCATTCCGGAACAGCGCGCCGGCGATGTCACGCGCCTGCACCACGCCGATGATGTCATCGACCGATCCGCGCGCCACCGGCAGGCGGGTGTGCGGGCTTTCGAGCAGTTTAGCGCGCACCGCGTCGGCATCCGACGCGATATCGATCCAGTCGACGTCGATACGCGGCGTCATCACCTCGCGCACCGGCCGGTCGGCAAGGCGCACGACGCCCGAGATGATCGCGCGTTCGCTTTCCTCGATCACCCCCGATTTCGACGCCTCGGCAACGATCAGGTGAAGCTCTTCGGCGGTCACCCGGTCTTCCGACTCGCGGTCGAGGCCGAGCAGGCGAAAAACGAGCCCCGAGCTGCTGTTGAGCAGCCAGACGAGCGGCGCGGCGATGCGCGACAGCCAGTACATGATCGGCGCGATGAGGATCGCGATGCGTTCGGGCGAGCGCAGCGCGAACTGCTTGGGTACCAGCTCGCCCGCGATCAGCGAGAAATAGGTGGTCAGCGCGATGACCAGCGCAAAGGCGGCGGTCAGCGCGGTTTCATCGTCGAAGCCGAAGATCGGCTGCAACCGGTCGGCGACCGGCTGGCCCAGGCTGGCGCCCGAATAGGCGCCGGTCAGCACGCCGATCAGCGTGATGCCGACCTGCACGGTCGAAAGGAAGCGGCCGGGATCGGCGGCGAGCTGGCGCGCCATCTTGGCGCCGCTGCTGCCGCGCTTTTCTGCCGCCTGCAGCCGCGGGTCGCGCGACGAGACGATGGCCAGTTCGGACATGGCGAAAACGCCGTTGAGGAGGACGAGGATCGCGATGATCGCGACGTCGGCCCAAGGGAAAGGGCTCATTGGGCGGTGGAACGGCGCGTGAGCGCCCGGCCCCTGTCAGTTTCGGTCATGGCCGCTCGTATAAGCGAAAGAATGCGCACTGCACAATGGGATGCACGCGCAATCGCTCACGCGGCGTTCAGGCGCCGGATGGAACCAGAGCCACGGCCGGATGTTATCGGCACAGCGACATAGACCGCCGGGCTCGAGTCCGGCGCATCGCAGGGAGCGCATTATGAAGACCATGACGATCAAACTCGCCGCCCTCGCCACGCTCGGCGGGCTCACGCTGGCGGGCTGCGTCACCGACCCGGTGACCGGCGAAAAGAAGATTTCCAAGGCCGCCATCGGCGGCGTCGGCGGCGCGCTCGGCGGCTATCTGCTCGGCGACCTGATCGGCGGCAAGCACAGCCGCACCGAGGAAATCGTCGGCGCGGGCATCGGCGCGGTCGCCGGCGCCGGGGTCGGCTATTATATGGACCAGCAGGAAAAGAAGCTGCGCGAACGCACCGCGGGCACCGGCATCGACGTCGAACGGCAGGGCGACCAGCTGGTGCTCAACATGCCCGGCGACGTCACCTTCGATTACAACAGCGCGCTGGTGAAATCGCAGTTCCGCAGCGCGCTCGACAGCGTCGCCTCGACCCTCGCCGAATATCCGTCGACCTATATCGACGTCTATGGCCACACCGATTCGACCGGCAGCGACAGCTATAACCAGGGCCTGTCCGAACGCCGCGCCTCGTCGGTTGCCGACTATCTCGCCGGCCGCGGCATCCAGCGCGCGCGCATGGCGACGATGGGATATGGCGAATCGCAACTCAAATGCTCGCCCGAACGCAGCGAGGCCGATTATCAGTGCAACCGCCGCGTCGAGATCCGCATCGCCCCGGTGACGCAGAACGACGTCAACAACGCGGGCTGAATGTTCCACTTCGTGGATGGGAGAGGGGCGTCGCCAACGGGCGGCGCCCTTTTTCTAGCCCAGGTTGAAGCTGGCCTTGATCCCGTCGATCACGAACTGCGCCGCGAGCGCGGCGCAGTTCGTGATCGACGGGATCAAGGCCAGCTTCAAC
>NZ_LYVN01000236.1 GCF_001990265.1 Sphingopyxis sp. KK2 | reverse complement strand
CGGCGCGGGCGGCCCGCTGCCGGCAGCGGAACGGGCCTTCTTCGAGCCGCGCTTTGGCCGCGACCTGTCGTCGGTCCGCATCCACACCGACGCCGCCGCCGGGCAATCGGCGCGATCGCTCAATGCCCGGGCCTATGCGATCGGCGGCGACATCGTCTTCGGCAGCGGCGAATATCGGCCCGAAAGCGCGAGCGGCCGGCATCTGATCGCGCATGAGCTGGCGCATGTGGAGCAGGGCGGCCATATGATCCGCCGCCGGCCTGCCCTCAGAGCGATTCCGGTCCAGCAAAATGTCATCGAGGCCAGGGACCGTCCCTATGTGCGGGGAGCGCCCCCTCCAGCGAGTCCCACCGAAGTCTGCAAGGATCAGGGAGGCGATACCAATTGGGGCGCTTGTTCGCGGATGAAGGAACGCAACCTCGACTTTCAAGCGAAGATGAACAGGCTGGAAGAGCCCACGATCATATTGGCGGAAGGCGGCAGTCCCCCAACTTTTGTCGAAAGCGGAAGGCAGATGACCTCCCTGGGTGCCGATGGCCGCGTGTCGTCCATCTACACGCCGAAATTCTTTTTCATTCTCAGCGCCATGGAGCATGATTTCAACCTGTCGACGTCGTTCGACGAGGACATTGCCCTTTCGCTCCTTTATTTCCCCGAATGGGGGCAGACCGATAATGGCCCGCAAATATCCGTCCGGCCGGGCTTGCCGAAATCCTTCAAGGGAACCGACGGGAAGACCTATCATCCCAGGCTGCCAAAAGGTGCAGCCATCGGAAAAGTGGTTTTCCAGTATAACGAGAAGTCGCTGGAAACGCGGCAGGAGAAGCTTCGGAAAATACTCGCCGCGCGCGAACGCAAGCGCAAAAAGGCTGCGCTGGCTGCGGAGTATAACGAAGCCGAAAGATTTGCGCTAAACGACAAGGGGGGGAAACGTACGCAGGGCGCATGCGATGTCAGGACAGTTCCCCGCAAGGGCGGGAACAAGAAGCATGATCGCTATGCCGAACATGTCGCCAAGGAGAAGGGGTATGGAAAGGTAAAGAACGAGGTCGAGTGGACCACGCCCGAAGGGGTTTCCTATAGCTTCGATACCTATGATCCCAACGACAACACCCAGGTGTGGGAAGTGAAGACCATGCATGCATGGGCTTCGCCCGAAAATATCGGCCGTGCACCGGACTATATCAGGAATTTCAACGAACGTATCCTCGCCCTCGATGCGCAGAGGAAGGTGGGCCTGTTTGTCGCCAGTCGTTGCTCGCTCAGTTTCCGATATGCCTTCGACAAGTGCGAGGCCTATCGCGGCTTCCGGGATCAATGGAATATTCCGCCGCTCGAATATATCCCGTATCCCGGTGAGAAAAAAGAGATTTGCTCCGATTAGAAAACAAGACCTTCGTTCCGCGAGAGACCAACGGCATGCTCGGGATCCGAAAAGCCGCTTTCCTAATATATTTCGCCGCGGTTTATGATTCGAGATGAGCCGCCCCACACCCGAGCTGGCACCCCGTTTCACCGCCAAAGCGCGGGGCAGTGCGCCATGCGTTCGGGCTTTCCCGCAGCGCTGGCGCGACGCTGCGCCATTGGGCTGAACTTTACTGAACTTTACTGGTGCGACGCCCGATCCGTCCCCAAGCCCGCCTTCCCAAATTAATTGGGATGGACCTGTTCGCGACGCTATGGTGAGCAACTGCCCATGTCCGCCAACCAATCCATGCCCGGCCTGTCCGCCAATCTGACCGAGCGCGAGGTCGAAATCCTGCGGCTGCTCGCCGCGGGGCATACGGTGAAGACGATTGCCGCGCGGCTCGACCGTTCGGAAACCTCGATCAACGAGCGGTTGCGCACCGCGCGCCGCAAGACGGGGGTGGGGAGCAGCCGCGAGTTGGCGCGGCTGCTCGACGTCCAGGAAATTTGTGACAAGAAAATCGATCTTTCGACGCCGCGCTCCACCGGGAAGGTTGCGGGGCACAGCGCGACCATCGGGGTCCGCGGTTCGAAAGGAATGATTGCCATGCTTATCCTCACGCCCCTCGCCGCCGCCGGCCTGATCGTCGCCGGCGTCCCCTCCGCCGATCAGGCCGCGACGCCCGCGGCGGTTTCGAGCGCCGCGTCGCAGCCGCTGCCGCTCGCCGGAAGCTGGTCGCTCGACACCTCGGCGATGCCCGCGAACGAGAGGCCGCAGCGGGTGACGATCGCCTTCCAGGCGGCGCCGGACGGCAAATGGAAAACGCGCGTCGAAATCATCGCGCCCGACGGGTCGAGCCGCTATTCGGAATCGACCGCGGCGCTCGACGGCGTCGCGGTGCCGATCACCGGCAATATGGATTTCATCGACAGCGTCGCGCTGCGCCAGCCGGCGCCCGACACGCTGGTGATGACATTGGGCAAGGCCGGCGCGCGGGTGTCGACGCGCGTCTACACCGTCGCCAAGGACCGCCGGTCGATGACAGAGACGATCGTCTGGTCGGGCGACAGCCGCGAGAAGCTGGAGGCGACGCGCTTCAATCGCATCGATTGATCGCGTGCGCCGTCGGTGCCGGTGCCGGTGCGGCGACGTCCGGGGTGGGTCATTTCCCGGCTTTGAGGGTTTCGAGCCACCCCAGGATTTCGGCCTGCAACCGGATGCGCGCGTCGGACCAGCTGTGGTCGGTCGCGACGTGCAGCGTCTTCAGCTTCGCGCCGCCGCCGTCCTTGCGGATCGCCTCGGCAAGCGCATCGGTGCCGGGGGCGAGGCCGTCGTCGGAGGAGAGGATGAAGAGGTTCGTCGCCGCGAGCGCGGTGGCGTCCTTGCTCCAGTCGAAGGCGGCGGCGTTCGCGATCAGTTCGTCGGCCATGATCTCGGGCGAGGTGCCGGCGAGGGCCTCCTGGCCGTTTTCCTTCATGCCCGCGGCGAGCTGGTCGCGCGGGGCCTTGGCGAAGGCGCCGAGGTTGGCGGCGGAGATCATCGCGGCGCCGAGGATGTCCCGGTCCTTCGCGGCGGTGAGCGCGGTGACCCAGCCGCCCATGCTGTGCCCCATGACGCCGAGGCGTTTGGGGTCGATGCGCAGCTTTGCGGCATTGGCGGGGTCGCGCGCGAAGGCGAGGACGGCGCTTGCGTCCTCGAGATTTTGCGCGAAGCGATAATCGCCGGGGCTGCCCCACGAGCCGCGATAGTTGAAGGCGATGACGGTCCAGCCGGCGCGGCGCATCGCTTGTGCGAGGTCGAGGCTCTTTTCGTTGCCGGGCAGGCCGTGGCAGAGGACGACCGTCGGGTGCGGACCGGGGCCGGCGGGGATATAGGCGATGCCGTTGATTTCTACGCGGTTCGCGGCGGGACCGGTGGGGATGTGGA
>NZ_LYVN01000235.1 GCF_001990265.1 Sphingopyxis sp. KK2 | reverse complement strand
TCGTGCCGTCCGCGCTCGCCGCGAGCGATTTGGTCCAGTGATGGTTGATCGCGGCCGGGAGTTTCGTGACCTCCTCGCCCTTGCCGGCAATGCTCGTCGCGCCCGGCGTATAGGCGAAGCGAAGCAGCGCGCCCTGGTTGGCGACATAGAGGCTGTTCCCGACAAGCGCGAGGCCATAGGGCGCGTCGAGATCCTTGATGAAGCTGGTGCGAAGCTCGGGCTTGCCGTCACCATCCGCGTCGCGCAGCAGGGTGATGCGGTCGCCGCCCTTGACCGACGATTTGCCGAGGCTCTTGATATAGCCCGCGATCACATCCTTGGGCCGGAGTTTCGGCGCATGGCCGCCGGACCCTTCGGCGACGAGGATATCGCCATTGGGAAGGATGAGGATCTGGCGTGGAATCTTCAGGTCGGTCGCCACGGGCGTGATCGTGAAACCCGCGGGAACGGTCGGAAGTTCGCCGTTCCAGCCCGCGGGCCTCGCGATCTTCATCGGCGGCACGAGCGTCTCGTCGATCTTCGGCAGGCTCGGGCTGGCGCCGGTCTGGTCGAGCTTTTCGCCGCCTTTGCCGCAGCCTGCGAGCGCCGCGGCCATGGCGGCTGCGGCGACGAGGGTGAGAGATGTCGGGCGGGTCATGCGCGGGGCTCCTTCGCGGCGTGGAGAAGCCAGGCGGCGCCAATGGCTGCAAGGGCGGAGACGACCGAAAGTGTCACGCCGGCGGTGCCGACCGAGCTCCACGCATCCTGGCTATGCTTGAAGGCGTTGACGAGCCCAGCGATCCACATGACGAGGACCAGCAGGAAATAGGCGAGGGCGGGCGTGCGCGTCGGTCCCTTTCGGGCCCGGACGAAAGCTATGACCGCCCAGAGCAGCACGGGCGCCCCGAATATGAGCCCCCCGGTGATCAGCCAGGCCGAGAAATTGCTCCACTGCATCTCGGCGCTCTTGAGATAGGTGATGTCCGAAAGGAGCGCACAGCTGAACAGCGCAACCGGGAACGCAAGGAGAATGGCGTGCAGCGGGTGGGGGACGCGTCGGCGATAGGCCGGCTCGATGCGGGGCGATGGGGCCGTGGCCATATTGATCTCCATGCTGGCCCCCGTCTGGATAATGCGCCGGGCGCTCAATGGTTTCCCGGAACCCGCGCGCAGGGCGCGACGTTGGCAAATCGATGGATCCTGCCTCTATTCCCTATTGCGGTCCCGCGCCGATCCCGGCCGACTGGATGATGCGCTGGAATCTCGATCCCTGGCTGCTGCTGGCGCTGGGTATCGCAGCGCTGGTCGCGGTGCGACGGCAGGCCGCCGGCCCGTTCTGGTTCGGCTTCGGACTGATCGCCTTGCTGTTCGTCTCGCCGCTCTGCGCCCTGTCGTCGGCGCTCTTCTCGGTGCGCGTCGCCCATCATATCGTGCTGACAGCGGTTGCAGCTCCGCTGCTTGCGCTCGGCCTGCCGCGGCTTCGGCCGCGCGGCGGCGCCGCTCTCTGGGTCGCCGCGCATATCCTCGCCTTCTGGATCTGGCATGCGCCGGCGCCCTATGGGTACGCCTTGGCCCATGACGGTGTCTTCTGGCTGATGCAGCTGTCGCTGCTCGCGACCGCGCTCGGATTCTGGGCGTCGCTTCGATCGTCATCGCCGCCGCTCGCGATCGGTCTCCTGCTGGTCATGATGGTGCAGATGGGACTGATCGGCGCGCTCATCACCTTCGCTGGCACCCCGCTTTATTTGCCTCATCTCGCAACGACGACGGCCTGGGGGCTGGGGCCGCTCGAAGATCAGCAGCTCGCGGGGCTCATCATGTGGGCGCCCGCCGCCGCCCTCTACCTCGGCGCGGCCCTGTGGACCGGCTGGCACCTGCTCGGCGAGCCGCGCCGGGTGGCGGGATGATCGAGGCGATCCAGGCGTGGGCGGCACGCTATGCCGCGGACGGACGCTATTCGCCGGTCGGGCAGATCTTCCACTGGACGATGGCCGCGCTCATCCTCTTCCAGCTCGGCTGGGGCTGGCGGATGAGCCGCATCGATGCGGGCGGCGACAAGCTGGAGGCGTTTCGGGTTCATGCCGAACTCGGCCTGTTGATGCTCGTGCTCGCTGCACTGCGCGCGATCTGGCGGATGATCGTCCCGGGACCGGTCAATGATGCCGATCGCCTCGGCTGGCAGACGGTCGCGGCCTATGTGACGCATATCCTTTTCTATGTCTGCTTCTTCGGCCTGCCGCTCTCGGGCTGGGCGATGTGGTCGGTGGTCGGGGGCGAACCGCTCGAGGTGGCTGGGATCGTGCCCTGGCCGCACATGCCCTTCGACAGTCTGGACAAGGGCTGGCAATGGTGGATCCTCGACTGGGCCGAAGGCATCCACGCGCTCCTCATCATTCTCCTCGTCGCGATGATCCCGTTGCATGTGGGCGCGGCTTTGAAGCATCACTTCTGGGATCGGCACGACGTGCTGCGGGGGATGTTGCCGGAACTTCCGGAGGACGGGGCGGAAACGACGCCGCATGACGCGACACCGCCTCGAGCTCGGCAGGCGAAAGAAGGCGGCTGACGCGCCGCATCTCGCCCAGCGGGTCATTATTGCGCTTCGCGTCGCGCCACGCGGTGAGCTGGCCCGCGATATAGGCGGCGGATTGACCGGCGAGCGGCGGGTTGGCCGCATCGCCGGCGCCGCTCTCGCCATGGCATGAGGCGCAAGAGGGGAGACCGCGGGCGGGATCGCCTTCATCGTAGATGCGGGCACCCGCCGGGTTGCGGGCGTCGACCGGCCACGCCCCGGGGTGCAGCGAGGCATAGTAGGCCGATACCTTCGAGCGGTCGCCGTCGCCGAGCTTGCGCGCGATCTCGCGCATCGTCGCATGTTCGCGGCGGCCGTTCGCATAATCGTCGAGCTGCCGGTGGAGATACCCTGCATCGAGCCCGGCGAGGCGCGGCGCGTCGCGCCCGTCGCCTTCGCCCTTCAGCCCGTGACAGGTGAAGCAGGCGGCCTTGGCGCCCGCGTCGCCGCCGCTCATCGCGATCGTCTCGCCGGTCGCGCGAAAGCGATCGGGCGGTGCGGGCGCATGGCACGCGGGCAGGAGGAGCAGGAGGAGAAGAGGGGCTTTGCGCACGCTTCGGGAACCAATGGCCGCGCGAGGTGGTTCCCGAAGTGGAACGAGGACGGTGAACGGCTATGAAAGGGGGCGCTGCGATTTCGGTATTGATGCTGCTCGGTGCCTGCGCGCCCGCCCCGGTCGAAACGGCACCCGCCGACGCGGACGCCATCGCGCGCGGCGGCGACGCGGCGGCGCGGCTCGGTTGCGGCGCCTGTCATGCCATGCCCGGGATCGCCTGGCCGAAGGGGCGGGTGGGAC
>NZ_LYVN01000234.1 GCF_001990265.1 Sphingopyxis sp. KK2 | reverse complement strand
CCCCCACCCGGCCTCCCTAGGTTACTATCGTTGGGGAGGCCGGGTGGGGGAGCGGGCCGGTGCCGGAACAAATGACGATTTGACGCGTCCTATGCCCCATCACAGGTACAGGAGGCTCCCTATGGCCGATGAAATCCATACCACGCGCGATCCCGACGGGACGACGCACACCACGACGGTGATCGACCGCGAACCGCGCCGCAGCGGCGGCGGGGTCGGCATGATCCTGCTGCTCGTCGCGCTCGTCGCTGCGGGCTTTTTCGCCTTCCAGTTCCTCGGCAATGAAAAGGCCGAGACCGGCGCGATCACCGAGGCGGCGCAAAAGGTCGGCGACGCCGCACAGGACGTCGGCGACGCGGCGCAGAAGGCGGTCGAATAAGCTTCAGCCGGCGGCGGCTTCGGCCGTCGCCGGTTCGGGATGTTTCTTGAACAGCGCGCGATCGTCGGGGCCGAAGCCGCGGGTCCAGATCAGCCAGCCGTAAATGCCGAGGATCAGCGGTACGCCGATCAGCAGCTCGGCCCATTCGGGGACCTGGAACGATCCCCAGCGGTGCGTCATCACCCAGCCGAGCACCGCCGCGCCGGTAACTGCCCACACCAGCGCCCAGCGCAGGCTGTTGACGGGCGTGCCGAGGATGCGTCCGAGCAGCCACGCCTTGGTCACGGAGGCGAAACCCAGCGCGAGCATCAGCGCGAGCGCGACGGCCGCGGCATAAGTGATTGCCGGCAGCCCCATCGCGGCGGCGATCTTGATCAATATCACGCTGAGCGCGGCCTGCAGTGCGAGCGTCGCAAGGCTGATCGCGAGGTTGCGGTGGCGCGCGACATAGACGAGCGCCGCTTCGCTGACGACCGCGGTCGCGGCGACGACCTCGGCCGCGAGCAGGAAGGCGAGCGCGGCGGCGCCGACGACGAATTCGGGACCCGGCAGGCCCATCACCGCCTCGCCGGGGATGCCGAGCGCGAGTGCGACCCCGGCCTGCGCGGCAATGATCCAGAACCCGACCTGGCTGACTTGCGCCGCGACCGCCGAAAGCTTCTTTTCGGCGAGGTTGCGTGTGATGACCGGACCGAGGATCGGTTCGAAGCTGGTCTTCAGTTTCTGCGGCAACGAGGCGACCTGTTGCGCCATATAATAGATGCCGCAGATCGACGGCGAGGCGAACTGGCCGAGGACGAACAGGTCGAGGCGGCGTGTCCCCCATTCGATCGCGTCGGCGGCGGCGAGCGGGGCGTTGCGGCGCGCGAGCATGATCAGATGCGCGGGGTGCGGGCGCCAGACGCCGGGGCCGCCATAATGGCGGATCATCGGGATCAGCGCGGTGAGGAAGGCGCCGAGCATCGCCGCGGCATAGGACAGCATCAGCCCGTCGGGGGGCGAAACGAACCAGAAGCCGAAGGCGGCGAGGCTGATGACCCAAGGTTCGACGATCGCGCGCGCGCGCACGCTGGCGCCGATGTCGAAGCGATAGGCGCAGGCCGCAAGCGCGACTTCGGTTCCGGCGATTGCGAAGACGAGGAAGGCCATCGCGCGATCCGAAGCGCTGATCGATCCGCTGGGGAACATGAATTGCGGGAAGAGAAACAGGATCGCCGAGCCGAGTGCCGAGGCGAGGAAGGCGACGAACATGCCGTCCCAGACGACGATGCGATGGTCGGCGCCGGGCCGGCTCAACTGTTCGGCAAGCCCGCGCTTGAGCCCCAGCGTCGCAAGCTGCGCGACCAGTTCGACGACCAGCACGGCCACGGCGAAGCGGCCCAGCGCCTCGGCGCCATACCAGCGGCCGGCGAAATAGAGGAAGGGCAGGCGCGCGATGAGGCGGAGGATGAAGCCGAAGAAATTGGTGCGGCCGCCCTTGGCGAGCGCGGCGGTATCGGCGTCGCGCGACGAACCGGGGTCGGGCGATGGCGTGGGGGAGGCGGGCGGCGCCGCGCTGTCCGACTGGCTCAAGCCTGGCGCCCCTTCTGCTTCTCCCCGGCGCGCAGACTAGCGCGGTCGCGGGGGGCAGGCAATCGTGTCGCGTATGTCATCGGCCTTCGCGTCGCAGCGGGCGGCTGAGCAGCGCCTGAATGGCCTCGCCGGCACGGATCTCGCCCGCGACGAGCCGCGCGACGGCGTCGGTGATCGGCATGTCGATGCCGTCGGCGCGCGCCGCGGCGGCAACGACCGGGGCGCTGAACGCGCCCTCGGCGACGCTGCGCCGGTCGGCCATCAGCGTCGCGATATCCTCGCCGCGCCCGAGCCCCTGGCCGAGCGCGAAGTTGCGCGAATTGCTCGAGGTGCAGGTGAGCACGAGGTCGCCGAGTCCGGCGAGCCCCGCGAGCGTTTCGGCCTCGGCGCCGCGCGACAGGCCGAAGCGCGTCATTTCGGCGAAGCCGCGGCTGATCAGTGCGGCGCGCGCATTGAGTCCGAGCCCGGCGCCGTCGACGATGCCGCAGGCGATCGCGAGGATATTCTTGACCGCGCCGCCGATCTCGGCGCCGATCACGTCGGCCGAGACATAGGGACGGAAATGCGGGCGTGCGAGCGAGGCCGCGAGGCGGTCGGCGACCGCGGGATCGGCTGCGGCGAGGGTGATCGCGGTGGGGAGGCCAGCGGCGACTTCATGCGCGAAGGTCGGTCCCGACAGGACGGCGACCGGGCGATCGGGCGCGACGGCGTGCGCGATGTCGATCGGGAAGGCGAAGCTGCCCGCCTCCATGCCCTTGCTGCACAGGATGAGCGGCGCGCCGCCAGGCGGCAGCTCGGCGAGCACGGCGCGCAGGAAGGGCACGGGGACGACGATGAGCAGCGCGTCGCAATCGGCAAGCGCGGCAAGGTCGCCGGTCGCGGTGAGCGAGGGCGAGAGCGTGGCGTTCGGCAGGAAGAGCGGGTTGCGATGCTCGCTGTTGATCGCCGCGACGACCTCGGCCTCGCGTGCCCAGATTTTCACGGGGGCGCCGTCCGCGGCAAGCAATTGCGCGAGCGCGGTGCCCCAGGCGCCGCCGCCGACGATGCCGAAATATGACGTCATGCGTTCACCCGTCATGCCTTGACTCCGGCGCCGCGCACCGCCTCGGCCTCGGGATCGAGCGGCCAGCGCGGGCGCGCCGCGGTGTCGAGCGGATCGGTGAGCCCCGCGGCGAAGCGCTCGGCGCCCGCCCAGGCGATCATCGCGCCATTGTCGGTGCACAGCCAGAGCGGCGGGGCGACGAAGGGCTTGTCGTGGCGCTCCGCGAGGTCGGTGAGCGCGCTGCGGATCGCGCCATTGGCGGCGACCCCGCCGGCGACGACGAAGGCGGTGGCTTCGGGGCAGGCGGCGAGAGCGATGCGGCTGCGGTCGACAAGACAATCGACCACCGCCTGCTGGAAGGAGGCGGCGAGGTCGGCAATGCCGTGCTGTCCCGACG
>NZ_LYVN01000233.1 GCF_001990265.1 Sphingopyxis sp. KK2 | reverse complement strand
GCCGCGGCGCTGGCCGCAGCGGCCGAGGCCGAAGGCGACGACAGCGACCTGCCCGCGACGAGCAGCGGCAAGGCGACGCCGATCACGCGGCCGTCCGAACTGCTCGAGGCGATCTTCGCGCACAGCCGCAAGGGCCTGTCGATCAGCCGCTACAAGGGGCTGGGCGAGATGAATGCCGAGCAATTGTGGGAAACCACGCTCGACCCCGCCAACCGTTCGCTGCTGCGCGTCGAGGCCGAACAGGCCGACATCGCGCACGAGATCTTCGAGCGGCTGATGGGCGACGAGGTCGAGCCGCGGCGCGATTTCATCCAGACCAACGCGCTTTCGGTGGCGAATCTCGACGTCTGACCGCATATCCCGCGCGGCGTAACGCGGACCGGCTTGCGCTGGCAGGCCGGGGCTGCTCCACCGCCTTCGATCAAAAGGGGATGGGATATGCGCGCTTTGATGATGCTCGCCGCGCCGCTGTTGATGGTGGTTCCGGCGGTTGCGCAGGATGGCGGCGGCGACGAGGACGGCGTTACCGAAACCGAGCTTTCGACCGGCATGGCGAGCTATTACAGCCGCGAACTCGAGGGCAATCGCACCGCCAATGGCGAAGTCTGCGACCCCGACGACCTGACCGCCGCGCACCGCACCCTGCCTTTTGGCAGCAAGGTGCGCGTCACCAACCTGGCCAATGGCGACAGTGTTGTCGTGCGAATCAACGACCGCGGGCCGTTCGGGCGCGGGCGGGTGATCGATATCAGCCATGCCGCGGCGAAGGAAATCGGCATGCACAGGAGCGGCACCGCGCGGGTCAAGCTGACCCTGCTCGACGACTGACGTACGACAACAGACGAAGTGCCACGCCGCATACGTCGGCCGAATTTATTTCACACAAAGGCACAAAGATGTCGTGCTGGCCGCGAAGCGGCTTCACCCTTCTCACGCTGCACATGAGTCAGATGATGAGAAGGCGGCCTTGCGGCCGCGAACCATCTTCTTCGTGCCTTTGTGCCTTTGTGTGAAACAAAAAAATCCCGGCCTGTCGGCCCCGGACGAAGCTCGCTACGCGCGCCCGCTCCTAATCGAACACCGACCAGCCCGCGGCATAAGCGAAATGTTCGAGCGCGATCGCGCCGACCAGCGAGGTTCCGGCTTCGTTGAGGCCGGGCGACCAGACCGCGATCGACCCCTGCCCCGGCGCGATGCAGAGGATGCCCCCGCCGACGCCGCTCTTGCCCGGCAGGCCGACGCGGAAGGCGAATTCGCCGCTGTTATCGTAATGGCCGCAGAGCATCATGATCGCGTTGATGCGGCGCGCGCGGTGCGCCTCCAATAATTGTTCGCCGGTGCGCGGATCGCGACCCTCCATTGCGAGGAAGAGGCCCGATCTGGCGAGCTGGGTGCAGCTCATCGCGATCGCGCATTGGCGGAAATAGACGCCGAGCGTCGTTTCGACCGGATGGTGCAAATTGCCAAAGGCATCCATGAAATGGGTGAGGCTGCGGTTGCGGGCGCCGGTTTCGGATTCTGAGAAGGCGACGTCGAGGTCGATATCGACCGCATCGTCGCCGGCGCGGGCGCGCATGAAGGCGAGGATTTCGGCGACGGTTTCGTCGAGGTCGCGGCCGTCGAGCAGCCGGTCGGTGGTCGCAATCGCCCCGGCGTTGATGAAAGGGTTGCGCGGCACCCCCGCCTCGTTTTCGAGCTGGACGATCGAGTTGAAGGCGCTGCCCGACGGCTCGCGGCCGACGCTGTCCCAAAGCGAACTGCCGACGCGGCGCAGCGCGAGTGCGAGCGTGAAGACCTTCGACACCGACTGGATCGAGAAGGGTTCGGCGGCGTCGCCGGCGGTGTGGAGGGTGCCGTCGGGGAGCGCGAGCGCCATGCCGAAGCGCATCGGGTCGACCTTCGCCAGCGCCGGGATATAGTCGGCGACCTTGCCCTGGCCGCGATGCGGGAGGGCGATTTCATAAGCCTCGGCGAGGCAGCGGGCGAGGTCGGTCATGGCCCCATAACTAGCAACTTCATTCGCGATTGCATGTATTTTCATTTTTGTGAAAATATTATATGATTGAGAAATCAAATCGAGTCGGGAGAAATATCATGGCTGACAATCCACGCGGGAAGGGGCTTTCGAGCGCCGTCTGTTACCAGGACAGCAAGGCGGCGTTTCGCTGGCTGGAGGCGGCGTTCGGCTTCGAACCGCTCTTCGTGCTGCTCGATGCCGAGGGCAATCTGGCGCACAGCGAGATGGGTTATGGCGCCTCGACGATCATGGTCGGCAATGAATGGAGCGCCGACCACAAGAGCCCGAAGTCGCTGGACGGCAAGAACACGCAGACGGTGCATGTCCAGCTTGGCGTCGGCGAGGATATTGACGCGCATTGCGAGGTCGCGCGCGCGGCCGGGGCCGATATCGTGCAGGAGCCCGAGACGCAATTTTACGGCGACCGCAGCTACCGCGCCAAGGACCCCGAGGGGCATATCTGGACATTCGGCGTGACGGTCGAGGAAAAGAGCGCCGACGAGTGGGACGCCGCGGGCGGCTTCACGACCAAGACGCGGCTCGACGATTGAGCGCCGAAAAAACCAGTAAGGGCGTTGACCGCGTCTTCGCCGCGCTGGCCGATCCGAAGCGGCGGCGCGCGGTCGAACTGCTCGGCGCGCGGCCGTATAGCGCGGGCGAGCTCGCCGACGCGCTCGGGCTCGCGCCGCCCGCGATGAGCCGCCATTTGCGCGCGCTGAAGGAGGGTGGGCTGGTCGAGGACGGCCATCCGCTGTTCGACGCGCGGGTGCGTATCTATCGGCTGAAGGACGGCGCGACCGCCGAATTGAAGCAATGGCTCGCCGAAACCGAGGCGCTGTGGAGCGACCAGCTCACGAACTTCAAGCGCCATGTCGAGGGCGGCCAATGAGCGCGCCCCGATGAGCGCGGCCGTGATCGTCGCGCTGCGCGTCGCGGCGTCGCCGGCGCGGGCGTTCGAGGCGTTCACCGACGAGATCGGAAGCTGGTGGGAAAGCCACCCGCTGTTCATGCTGTCGCGCCGGGGCGACGGGGTGCTGCGCTTCGACCCCGCAGGGCCGGGCGGGCGGCTGGTGACGCGGTTCGACGACGGCCGCGAGTGGGAGGTCGGCCCGGTGCGTCATTGGGAGCCGGGCGAACGGGTCGCGTTCGGCTGGCGACTGCCGAGTTTTCGCGCCGATCAGTCGACCGAGGTCGAGGTGCGCTTCGAGGCGGTCGGCGCCGAGACGCGCGTGACGGTCGAGCATCGCGGCTGGGATGCGATCCCGCAGAAACATGTCGCGCGGCACGGGTTCGAGCTGATGCTGTTCCAGCGGCGGCTGGGCGAACATTGGCGCGGGTTGCTGGGAGCGATGGGCGAGCGGGTTTCCGGAGCGACGGGCTAGGGCGGGGAGCGGGCGTTCTTTCTCCC
>NZ_LYVN01000232.1 GCF_001990265.1 Sphingopyxis sp. KK2 | reverse complement strand
GGTGCCGAGGCGGGTGCGGAGCAGCGGGACGGGCTGGGTCCAGCCGCCGCCCGTGCCGCCGGGTTCGAGCCCGAGCGCCTGGAGCCGGCCGATCAGATAGCCGATCGTGCGTTCCTCTCCCACCGTGCCGGGCGCGCGGCCCTGAAACTGGTCCGAGGCGAGGGTGCGCACGGTTTCGGTGAGGTTTTCGGCGGAGATGGCGGGGCTGGGAGCCGGCAAATTTTGGGCCGCGGTGGGGGCCGCCAAAGCGGCGAGGCAGAGGGCGGCGGTGAGGCGGAAGGTCATGGGGCAGGGTGTCCGTTGGATTTGGCCGCAAGAAACGGGGCGCGGCAGGGGGTGCGGGAGGGCATAGCCCGGACATGGACATGGAAACAATGCTTGCGCTCGACGCCCGCCTTGCCGCGATCGACTGGCCCGCACTCGCCGCCGCGCTCGATGCCGAAGGCTGGGCGGTGGTGCCGGGGTTGCTGGACGACGCCGAATGCGATGGGCTCGCCGCGCGCTACGACGCGCCCGAGGGGTTTCGCAGCCGGGTGCAGATGGCGCGGCACGGGTTCGGGCGGGGCGAATATCGCTATTTCGCCTATCCGCTGCCGGGGCCGGTCGCGGCGCTGCGGTCGGCGCTCTATGCGCGGCTCGCGCCGGTCGCGAACCGCTGGCACGAACGGATGGGGATCGATGTCCGCTTTCCCGCGCGGCATGAGGACTTCCTCGCGCGCTGCCATGCGGCGGGGCAGGCGCGGCCGACGCCTTTGCTGCTCGATTATGGGCCGGGCGATTATAATTGCCTGCACCAGGACCTCTATGGCGACCATGTCTTCCCGTTGCAGGCGGCGGTGCTGTTGTCGGCGCCGGAAGCGGATTTTACCGGCGGCGCGTTCGTGCTGACCGAGCAGCGCCCGCGCATGCAGTCGCGCGCCATGGTCGTGCCGCTGGGCAAGGGCGACGCGGTGGTCTTTGCGGTCAATGCGCGGCCGGTAAAGGGCAGCCGCGGCGATTATCGCGTCGCGATGCGCCACGGGGTGAGCGCGCTGCGATCGGGGCGGCGGCGGACGCTGGGGATCATCCTGCACGACGCGGCGTGAAGGCGGCGCCCTATTCGGCCTCGGTGCTGAGCCCCAGCGCGGGGATGCCGATCGAGCGGCGGCCGCCGAAGTCCGAGCGTACGACGACCGCGCCATGTTTTTCCATATAGTCGACGAGGCGGCGGATGCGGCCCGGCGAGCGTGTGCCATAGGCGCGGCCGAGCGCGTCATCGTCGGGGCAGGGCAGCCCCTCCATCGCGGCGCGGCCGATCTGGACGAAGGGAGCGAGCATGTCGTCGGGCAGGCGCGACGCGGCGTCGAGCAAATCGGCCCAGCGCGCATCGGCGGGGTCGAAGATGCCGCCCTTTGCGAGCGCGAAGCGGCGGCGGAACTGCGCGAGGTCGAGCGGCACGCGCGCGAGCCGCGCCATGCGGCAGCGGACCGAGAAATCCTGGTAGAGAAAGGCCTCGGGATGAAAGGCGCCGTCGGGGTCGGCGAGCATGTCGTGCAGCGCGGCGACGATGCCCGCCTCGATATCCTCGGCGGCGGCCGCCGCCGCGGCTTCGGCGGCCTCGGCCTCTTCGGGGCTGAGTTCGGGCGGCGCGGCGGGCTCGGCGAGCGCGAGGTCGTCGTCCTGCGCCGCGAATTGCTGCATCAGGTCGTGCGCCGGGACCACCTTGGGCGCGGGGGGCGGTGGCGGCGGCGGCATGCTCTCAAGCTCGGCGAAGAGCATCGTGCGCATGTCCTGCGGCTCGGCATCAGGCAGCGGCAGCAGCGAGTGGGTGCCGGCGCGCGTCGCGGTCTGGGTCGAGCCGATGCGGATCGACACCGGGCGGCGCGAGATGGCGGGGCCGAGCCCGAGGAAATGGCCGCGGTCGAGGTCGCGGATCGCCTCGGCCTGGCGGCGCTCCATGCCGAGCAGGTCGGCGGCGCGCGCCATGTCGATGTCGAGGAAGGTGCGCCCCATCAGGAAATTGCTCGCCTCGGCCGCGACATTCTTGGCGAGCTTGGCGAGGCGCTGGGTCGCGATCGCGCCGGCGAGCCCGCGCTTGCGGCCGCGGCACATGAGGTTGGTCATCGCCGACAGGCTGGCACGGCGGACATTGTCCGAGACGTCGCCCGACGCGCTGGGGGCGAACATCTGCGCCTCGTCGACGACGACGAGCGCCGGAAACCAATGTTCGCGCGGGGCGTCGAACAGCGCGTTCAGAAAGGCGGCGGCGCAGCTCATCTGCGCTTCGATATCGAGCGTGTCGAGCGCGACGATCACCGAGGCGCGATGCTCGCGGATGCGCGCGCCCATCGCCGCGATCTCGCGCTCGCTATAGTCGCCGGCATTGACGACGACATGGTTGTAGCGGTCGGCGAGGGTGACGAAATCGCCCTCGGGATCGATCACCACCTGCTGGACGAGCCCCGCGCTTTCCTCGAGGATGCGGCGCAGCAGGTGCGATTTTCCCGACCCCGAATTGCCCTGCACGAGCAGGCGCGTCGCGAGCAGTTCCTGCACGTCGATGCGGACCGCATTCTGCGCGGCGTCGGTTCCGATGGTGATGCTGCTGTCCACGATGACCGGCACCTAGCGGGGCGCGGGCGGGGTGGCAACCAAGCGATCGACCGGCACGCGTCCGTCAGGCCAGCGCCAGCCGGCTGGCTTCGTCGGCCCCGAACGGCGCGAGGAATTCGTCATAGTCGGGCATCGCGGCGACCTGTAGCGCGACCTGCGCGCGCGCCGCCTGCAGCATCTTGCTACGCTCGGCTTCGGGAAGCGTGCTGGCGACGGGGTGATTGTGGCCGGGGGTGAGCCCTTGGCCGGTGAGGATCGCATACCAGCTGAGATCGCCGAAGAAGCTGCCCTTGGGCGGCAGCGTCTCGCCGCGCGAGCGGAACAGGTCGAGCCGTTCGGCAAGGCTGTCGGGGAGCGTCATCGCCCTGCAATAGCGCCAGAATTCCGTGTCGTCGCGCTCGGTGCAGACATAATGGGCGATGATGAAATCGCGGCAATCCTCGAACAGCGCGTTGATCTGGTCGTTGAAGCGCCGCGCCAGCCGGGGGTCGAAGTCGCGGCCGGGGAACAGCGCGAGCAGATTCTGGATCGCCGCCTGAATCAGATAGATGCTGGTCGATTCCAGCGGTTCGAGAAAGCCGCCCGACAGGCCGATCGCGACGCAATTGCCGATCCAGCTCTGCCGCCGCCGTCCGGTGACGAAGCGCAGGATGCGGGGGTCCGCCAAGGGGGCGGCATCGAGCCGCGCCATCAGCGCGTCGGTTGCGGCCTGTTCGTCGATGAAGGCGCTGGAGAAGACATAGCCGTTTCCGGTCCGGTGCTGGAGCGGAATGCGCCATTGCCAGCCCGCCTCGCGCGCGGTCGAGCGCGTGAACAGGTTGGGCTTTTCGTGCCGCGCCGAGGGGACTGC
>NZ_LYVN01000231.1 GCF_001990265.1 Sphingopyxis sp. KK2 | reverse complement strand
CTCGACGCTCCAGCCGGTCGACACCGCGACCGTGGCCGCTGCGCCGCTCGTCTTCGTCGGCTACGGCGTCCACGCGCCCGAACGCGGCTGGGACGATTTCAAGGGCGCCGACCTTCGGGGCAAGGTCGCGGTCTTCCTGATCAACGACCCCGATTTTTCGGCGACGAAGGGCGAGGCCGCCTTCGGCAAGTTCGGCGGCAAGACGATGACCTATTATGGCCGCTGGACCTACAAGTTCGAGGAAGCCTCGCGCCGCGGCGCGATCGCCGCGCTGATCGTCCACGACACCGACGGCGTCGGTTACGGCTGGAACGTGGTAAAGGCGCCCGCCGGCGAAAATTACGGCCTCGTCGTGCCGCCCGAAAAACGCACCTCGCTCCAGCTCCAGGGCTGGATCGCGCATGATGTCGCCGACAAGCTCTTCGCCGACGCAAAGCTCGACCTCGCCAAGCTGCGCATCGCCGCGCGCCGCAGCGACTTCCGCCCCGTGCCGCTCCCCGGCGTCACGCTCGACGCGAGCATCCCGGTGACGCAGGCGGTCGTGCAGAGCCAGAACGTCCTTGCGAAAATCCCCGGCGCCAAGCGCCCCGACGAGGTCGTGATGTACGGCGCGCACTGGGACGCCTATGGCGAGGGCGCGCCCGACGCCAAGGGCCGCATCTACCGCGCCGGCGCCAATGACGACGCGCTCGGCGTCGCGGGCCTGTTCGAAATCGCGCGCAGCTTCAAGGCAGCACCGGCGCCCGACCGCAGCCTCGTCTTCGCCTTCTGGACCGCCGAGGAACGCGGGCTGCTCGGCTCCGAAGCCTATGCGCAGGCGCCGATCTACCCGGTCGAGAAAACCGTCGCCAACCTCGGCCTCGACATCCTGCAAACCGCGGGCCGGGCAAAGGACGTCATCCTCGTCGGCAAGGGGCAGGGCAGCCTCGAGGACGACCTCGCGCGCCTCGCCGCCAAACAGGGCCGCAGCGTCAGCGTCGAGAGCCTTCCCGAACGCGGCCTCTTTTACCGCGCCGACCATTTCTCGATGGCCAAGCGCGGCGTCCCCGTCCTCTTGATGATGGGCATCGCCGGCGCCTCGGACCTCGTCGAAGGCGGCAAGGAAGCGGGCCAGAAGTGGGTCGATGACTATACCGGCCAATGCTACCATCAGGCCTGCGACGCGTGGGACGAAAGCTGGAATCTCGATGGCGCGGTCGAGGATATCGAGCTCTTCCGCCAGATCGGCGACGAACTCGCGCGTTCGGCAAAATGGCCGGGCTGGAAGGACGGCAGCGAGTTCAAGGCGATCCGCGAGACGAGCGAAGCCGCGCGGAGATAGGCGCGCGATCGATCGGGATCGGAACGTTCGTCACCGTAGCGCCGTCGCCACCAGGCAGGGCGTCGCGTTGCGCGAGGATGTGTAAGGGCGGGACAGCTAGAAGCGCGCGTGTCCCGGGCAGTCGATGTCGGTGGGAACATCCATCGCCTTCAGCATCTTTTTGACGGCGTCATAATCGAAGTCCCAAACCTCGCTCCCGTCGCTATTCGGACCATAGCTATAGGGCTTCACTCGGATGTCGCCGCAGCAGTAGCACACCTCCAGTTCGCCGATCTGCTGCCCGCGCTTGTCGTAATAGCGAAAGAAGTGATGCGGAATATAGCAGGCGGGCATGCTGTATTTACCCATTTCCGAAGGCTTCGCCCGATAGCGGTGGACCGATTGATCGAGAATGGCCCTTTGTTCGGCCGTCAGCAAAATTCCGTCGGGATCGTTCATCAGCTGATTGACGCGCGGTGTCGCGCGATGGGGAACGCCTTCGACAAACAGGCGAACCTCGACTGCATCGGGCGCAGGCGACACCCGGACTCGCTCGCCGAAACGCAGCGCGCTCGATTCCGCGACGGGCTCTTCAACGGGCACTGGTTTGGCCGGCGGCGATGCCATCCCGTAGACGAGCGCTCCGATGGCCAGGATCAGTGTTGTAAGCAGAAGGAACGGCCAATATCTCATGCCCTGCCTCATAGGCCCGCTCCATGAACAAATGGTGCTTGGCTATCTTACCTCGCGCTCGACCAGCAGCTCGGTCGCGGGCTTCCGCCGCAACGCGACGATCAGCACCCCGGCCATTGCCAGCCCGCCGCCGATCGCCATGCGCAAATCGAAATGGTCGTGCGTGATCCACACCCCGAAGCCGATCGTCGCGAGCGGGGTCATCAAGGTCAGCGGCGCGAGCAAATTCGCCTCATAACGGTCGATCAGATAATAATAGACCGAATGCGCGCCGATCGACACGATCAGCGCGGTGAACAGCACCGCCGCGACGAAGGGCCAGCCGACCGCCAGCGCCGCCGCGACCTGCCCCTGTTCGACCGTCGCCGAGGCAAGGCCGAGCACGGTCACCGACACCAGCCCGACCCACGCCTGGAAGCGGAAGGGCGCGACATTGTCGACCTGCTTCATCAGCACCGCCCCCGCCGCGCCCGAAAAGGCCGAGGCGGCGATCAGCCACAGCCCCGTCGACAGCGCGAAGCCCGGCCGCCACGTCACGATCAGCACCCCGACGAGCGTCAGCGCAATCCCCAGCCCGCGCCGCCAGTGGATGCGCTCGCCGAGCACGAGCACCGACAGCAGCATCGTGAACGGCACCCCCATCTGCAGCACGATCGCGGCGGCCGAGGGCGAAGTGGTCTTGAGCCCGACGAACAGCAGCGCGAAACTGCCGCCGCCGAGGCACAGGGCGATCGCAATGATCCGCCACGCCGGGCGCGGCATCGGCAGCAGCCACGGCAGCATCACCAGCGCGACGATCGCAAAGCGCAGCGCCGCATAGAAAAGCGGCGGGATTGCCCAGCTGTCGACGATGATCTTGCTCAGCACATTGTTGAACGCCCAGATCAGGCAGACCGCAACAAGGAGGAGGAAGTCGCGAACGCGCACCATTTCACCCGCATGGCGGAAAGCCGACCGTCCGCACTCGCTGGGGGCGTTAGCAGATAGCAGCGATCATGGAACCCGCAGAACCGGGTAATAGCTATGCGGACTGATAGCCGGCAAAACCCCCGGGCCCCGTCATCCCGGACTCGACCCGGGGATGACGAATGGCGGCAAGCGACCGATTGCGGACAATCAAAAGTTAGCCGCCGGTTAAGTCCGTTCCACACTTGCTACAAGTGGCTGCGGGCCACGGTACGCTCCAACCAAATCCGCGTATAAAAACGGAACGGCCGCATTGCGGGCAGGAAATGAGAGAGCTCTTTAGGCCGAAATAGAGAAGCCAAATGATCGTCAAAGGTACGATCACTGCGAACAAAGCGTTGGACCGTAGCCCCACTGCATGTGCTGCTAACGGCACACCCCAAATCACAGCGAGGCCACAAAGAGCTGCTGCCGCCAGATGGCGTTTGCCGCGCTTGTAAGCGCTTCCCGATTGGGCGTTTTTCATATCTTCAATGATAGTGAAGATTACGTCCGCTTC
>NZ_LYVN01000230.1 GCF_001990265.1 Sphingopyxis sp. KK2 | reverse complement strand
CGGCGATTGCGAGGCCTTTCTGCCGCCGATCATGGGCGAGCGCACCGCCGCCGCGACGCTCGACGAATATTGCGCCGGCGCCGACCGCAGCGATCCCTTGCTTTCACCCGCGCGCGGCGACCTGTCGGGGCTGCCGCCGATGCTGCTGATGACCAGCACGCGCGACCAGTTGCTCAGCCACACGATCCTCGCCGACCTCGCGCTGCGCCGCGCCGGAGTCGATGTCGACCTGCGCGTCTACGAGGGCATGGCGCACGCCTTCTGGGCGTGGATCGAATGCCCCGAGACCGACGTCGCGCTCGCCGCGCAGGCCGGTTTCTTCAGCCGGCACCTGCCACGCTGATGGGCGCCGAGCCCAGCCCCGCCGACCTCTATGGCCCGCTCCTCGCCAAGGTGCAGGAGCGCGCGATCCTGCCCGACGGCAAGACCTTCGTCGACGCGCTGGCAAAGCGCCCGGTCGCCGACATCATGCGCGACTTCGCCGACCTCGCCGCGGGCGACGACGCACTGCGCGCCTTCATCGCCGCCAATTTCGACCTGCCCGCCGCCTCGCTCGCCGCGCGGCCCGCGGTCTTGCCGCTGCGCGAACATATCCGCGCCCTCTGGAAGGATCTGGCGCGCGCGCCGAAAAAGGCGGCCAGCGGATCGGCGCTTCCCGTCCAGCACCGCCATGTCGTGCCCGGCGGCCGCTTTCGCGAAATCTATTATTGGGACAGCTTCTTCACGATGCTCGGCCTCGTCCGCGACGGCGAACTCGAGCTCGCCAACGGCATCGTCGACGCGCTGACCGACCTCATCGAAACGCATGGCCATATCCCCAACGGGTCGCGCACTTACTATCTCGGCCGCTCGCAGCCGCCGCTCTTCCACATGATGGTCGAACTGCTCGGCGACGAGCGGCCCGAGGTCGCGGCACGCCGGCTGTCGGCGATGAAGCGCGAACATCGCTGGTGGATGGAGGGCGCCGACGGCCTTGCCCCCGGCGAGCAGGTCGCGCGCGTCGTCCGCCTGCCCGACGGCGATCTGCTCAACCGCTATTGGGACCCGCGCAGCACACCGCGCGACGAAAGCTGGCGCGAGGATGTCGCCACCGCCGCCGAGGGCGACCGCCCCGCCGAGACCGTCTATCGCGACCTGCGCGCCGGCGCCGAGAGCGGCTGGGACTTTTCGTCGCGCTGGCTGGGCGGCGCGGCGTTGTCGTCGATCCGCACGACGACAATCGCGCCGGTCGATCTCAACGCCTTTCTCTACGGCCTCGAAAGGACGATCGCGGCGAGCGGCGACGCCGACGCTGCGCTTTATGCCGACCATGCCGAAGCCCGGCGCGCGGCGATGGACCGCCATCTGTGGCATGCCGCGGGCGGCTATTTCGCCGACTACGACATCGACGCGGGCGCAATCAGGACCCCGCTCACCGCCGCCGCGCTCGCGCCGCTCCTCGTTGTCGCGGCGACGCAGCACCAGGCCGATGCGACGGCGAAGGCGGTCGAAAAAGGCCTGCTGGCTCCCGGCGGGCTGAACACGACCTGCGCGCTGACCGGCCAGCAATGGGACCGCCCGAACGGCTGGGCACCGCTGCAATGGATCGCCGTCGCGGGGCTGCAGCGCTATGGCCATGACGCGCTCGCCCGCGACATCGCGCGGCGCTGGGTAGCCACCGTCGGCGCGACCTTCGCGCGTACCGGGCTATTGTTCGAGAAATATGATGTCGAGGCCGCGGGCATCGGCGGCGGCGGCGAATATCAGACGCAGACCGGGTTCGGCTGGACAAATGGCGTCACGGCGGATTTTATCGACCGCTACGATCTGGTGCCGCCGACGGCGTGATTCCAGCGCCGCGAAAGGAGAGACGATGCTTCCCGGTTTGATGCAGGATGCCCCGCTGCAGATCAGCGCCATCCTGACCCACGCGGCGCGCGCGCATGGCGGGCGCGAGATCGTGTCGAAGCTCGTCGACGAACCGCTGTGGCGCTACGACTGGGCGGGCTGCGAACGCCGCTCGCGGCAGGCGGCGCAGATGCTCGGCACATTGGGCATCGCCGGCGGCGACCGCGTCTCCTCGCTCGCATGGAACACGCACCGCCATCTCGAGCTTTTCTACGCCGTCCCCGGTATCGGCGCGGTACTCCACACCGCCAACCCGCGGCTCAGCGACGACCAGATCGCCTTCACGATCAACCATGCGGGCAGCCGTGTCCTGTTTTACGAACCGAACCTCGCCGACCTCGTCGAGCGGCTGAAGCCGCTCCTCCCCGCGATCGAACATTATGTGCTGCTCGCCGCGTCCTATGAGGCTCTGATCGCCGCCGAGGACGGCGCGTTCGACTGGCCGCGCTTCGACGAAAATGCCGCCGCCTTCCTCTGCTACACCTCGGGCACCACCGGCGACCCGAAGGGCGTGCTCTACAGCCACCGCTCGATCGTGCTCCACGGCATGGCAGCAGGCTTGAGCAGTGCCTTCGGTTTCAGCGCCTTCGACACGATCATGCCCTGTTCGTCGATGTATCATGCGACCGCGTGGGGCCTGCCCTTCACCGCCGCGATCAACGGTTGCAAGCTTGTCCTTCCGTGCGACCGGATGGACGGCGCCAGCCTCGCGGGGCTGATCCTCGACGAGGGCGTGACCTTCTCGGGCGGCGTGCCGACGATCTGGACGATGTATCTCGCGCATCTCGAAACCAGCGGCCAGGGCGTCGGCGACTTGAAGCGCCTCGTCATCGGCGGGTCGGCGGTGCCGCGTGCGATGGCCGAGACCTTCCGCGAAACCTATGGCGTCACCGTGCTCCAGATTTGGGGGATGACCGAAACCAACCCGCTCGGCGTGATCGCGACCCCGACCCCGCTGCTGCTCGCCGAGGGTGAGGATGTCGCGCAGGAAACGATCCTGACGCGGCAAGGGCGGATGCAGTTCGGCATCGAACTTCGCATCATCGACGACGAGGGCGTGCCGCTGCCTTGGGACGGCGAAGCGGCGGGCAAGCTGCAGGTGCGCGGGCCGTGGGTCGTCGCGCGCTATTATCCCAATCTTCCCGCCGCCGATACGGGCGGCTGGTTCGACACCGGCGACATCGGCACGATCGACCGCTTCGGCTTCCTGCGGCTCACCGACCGCGCCAAGGACGTGATCAAGTCGGGCGGCGAATGGATCAGCTCGATCGACCTCGAAAATGCCGCAGTCGGCTGCCCCGGCGTGCGCATCGCGGCGGTGGTCGGCGTCTATCACCCGAAATGGGAGGAGCGCCCGCTGCTCGTTATCGAGGCGCACGAAGGCCAGGCAGTCACCGCCGCCGCCATCCGCGCGCATCTCGAAAGCCGCGTCGTGCGCTGGTGGATGCCCGACGACATCCTCTTCGACACCGTCCCGCTCACCGCGACGGGCAAGATCGACAAAAAGACGCTGCGCGACCGCTATCGCGATCATCTGGCGGGCGGCTGATCGCGGACGGGGATTGAGCGAGCCGTTTTCCCCTCCCGCAAG
>NZ_LYVN01000229.1 GCF_001990265.1 Sphingopyxis sp. KK2 | reverse complement strand
GGTCGCGCTCGCCATTCCCGCCGGCGTGATTGGCAGCGGTCAGGCGAAATGGTGGACGAAGCGCGGCGTGCAGGGCGTGCTGATGGCGTTGCTGGTTGTTTCGGCCGCGACCTATGGCTGGGCGCATAGCAGCTATGTGATCGAAGGCGATCGCGGCACGCCGCTGGTACGCGGCACCGAATGCACCCCCGATGCGAAGCTGGTGTACGAAGGCGAATGCCCCGACCTCCCGTCGGACGCGCTGATCGACGCGGCCTATGACGAGGCGGCGCTGTGGACGGCGGCATCGATCGGGCGGGTGAAGCTGATGCTCGCCGGCGCGTGGATGCTCGCGGCGGCGGCGGCGGCACTGCTGGTCGCGGGCTGGCTCGGCGGGCCGCGCAAGCTGAAACAGGAGGGATGAGATGCGCAAGGCTGGAATGATGGCGATGCTGGCGGCACTCGCACTACCGCTCCCCGCCGCGGCGCAGGCGCCGCCCGATGCCGCGAAGCTCAAGGCGATCGAGACCAAGGTGCCCGCACAAAGCTGGTATCCCGAAGGCTATTACGACATCCGCATCGCCGCCGAGGCACAGATGGCCGAGGAACCGCGCGAGCTCAAATATATGGTCACCGACTGGGACGACGGCACCGGCAAGCGCTACGACGTGATCGACTGCAGCGCCGATTATTACAGCGATTATGCCGATTATGACGCCGCGATGATCCGCTATTCGCGCATCGCGGTCGACGTGTCGCGCATCCGCTCCGAACTCGAACGGCTGGGCTACCCGCTCGCCGCCTATGCCGCGCCGCTCGCCAAATATGAAAAGGCGCTGGTCGAGGAAGCCGCGAAGCGCAGCGACGCCGAAGTACTGATCGACGCCGGCCTGTCGCCGCCCGACGGCGACCCGGCCGCCGAGGCGGCGGCCGCGGCAGAGGAAGCCGCCATGGCGGAGGCCGAGGCGGCGGATGTCGAATCCGACTGGGAGAGTTCGCCCGCCTATGTCCTCGCGGCCGAGATCGAGGCGAACCGCCTGCGCCTCGCGCCCAAATTGCCCAAGGTGGTGATCGAGGGTGGCTGCGGCGCCGGCGAAGGCGCGCCGGTGATCGTCAAGACCAGCCCGCCGGGCGGCGAAGTATTGTTCGCCAACGCCTTCGCGTTCAAGGTCTGCACGCGCAAGACGCCCGATCCATGGGACCGCTTCAAATGCAAGTGGAACGAGATCGAGACCGGCGTCGAGAAGCAATTGTCGGGCCGCTATGTCTATCAGGTCAAATGGCCCGACGGCACCGTGCGCAAGGGCACGCGCGAAATCGTCGCGGGCGAGGACGGCGACCCGGCATCGGTCGTGACCTTCAAGAAGACGGGAAGTTGAACCCGTGAAGCGTCGGGGCATTGGCGTGGTCGCCGCACTGGCCCTGGCCGCGCCGGCGGCCGCGCAGGACGATTTGCCTCCCGATGCGACCGACATGGCTGCGCTTGCCGAACAGGTGCCGCCGCAAAAATGGTATCCGGCCGACTATCGCGATGTGCGGATCGCCGCCGAGGCGCAGATTGCGGAGGCGCCGCGCGACCGCCAGACCTTCGTCGGCAACTGCGCGACCGGTGGCGGACTTTGCTTCGATCCCGTCGATCCGCTGCCGCTGCGGATCAATGCCGACGAGAGCGATCCCGCGGTCCGGCGCTATGGCGATATCGCGCTGAGCGTGGCCCGGTTGCGGCAGAATCTGGTCGCGGCCGGCTTTCCCGATGCCGTCTTTGCCAGACCGCTTGCCGCCTATGAACGCAAACTGGTCGAAGCGGCGGCGCCCGACGGCACGGTCGCAAACGATATCGAAATCGCTGCGGCGCGCGAATTGACGACGGCGATCGAAGCGGATCGCCTGAAAAGGGCATCCGAACTGCCGCGCATGCTCGGTTACGACGAGGCGGCAGCAGTAATATACGCGGTAGTCGTCCGCTCGGTCGGACCATCGGCACGCACCTATCCGGTGGGCCGGAAGCTCGGCCGCGAGGAGCAGTTGGTGCTGCGACCCGGCGATCGGGTCGAGATCGTCCGGGCAGGCAAGGTCCGCACACTCGCCGGCCCCGGGAAATTCGCGGTTGGCGATACCGGCAGTGCGATGGTCGCCTCGCCTGCACCGCGGCGCGGCCCCGCCACCGCCGCCGTTCGCGGAGACTATAGGCCCGGCATCGTCTTTCAGACCAGCCCGCCGAGCGGCGAGGTGCTGATGGTCAGCGCCTTTGCGTTCAAGCTGTGCCAACGCAAAAATGCCGATCCGTGGGACCGCTTCAAATGCCGGTGGAACGAGATCGAGACCGGCGTCCCCAAACCGTTGTCGGGGCGCTTCGTTTATCAGGTCAAATGGCCCGACGGGACGGTACGCAAGGGAACGCGTGAAATCGCACCCGCCGAAGACGCGGCGGTGACCTTCAAGAAGGTCGGCAGCTGACGCCGCACCGGCGTCCCTCTGCGATTAACCAAAGTTCAAAGCTCGTGCGCTAGGGAGGGATCGACCAACCAGCAACAGCACGAGCCGACCATGAATTTTCCCCATGAAATCCAGTCGGCGCTGCTGTTCGACCGGCCCCTGACACATCTCGAGACGGTGATGCGCAGCTTCCTCCAGATCGAGGCGGCGAAGGGCAGCCTGCCGTACAATATCGTCGAGGCCAAACCCGGGGTCTTTTATCGCCTGTTCGGCGGCGGCGAGTTGATGATCACGATCGAATATGTCGCGGGACCCGCGAATGCCGAGGCGTTCAAGCAGTCGCTCGCCTCGGCGATCACGCGCATCTATTGCCCCGACATCGCCGAGCGGCTGATGCGCCATCGCTCGCACATCCTGATCGGCGTGTCGCACGGCGCATTGGGGTCGAGCCCCGAAATCGACCGGATGCTCGACACGATCGGCTATGCCCGGCCCGGCTCCAACCTGCCGCAATTCCTGCGCCGGCTCGAAGCCTGCGCCTTGCTGTCGCGTATCGCGCAGGACGCGGTGCCGGCGAGCGTCGTTCACTGGACGCAGAGCAACCAGTTGATCCCCGGCGAGAAGTTCGACAGCTTCGCCGAGATGGCGCCGCCGAGCCTGCTCCACATCCATCCCTATCTGTTCGGTGGCGGCGAGACGGCCGACGGCAAGGCGCTGGCGGGCATCCGCACCTTCGGCGCGCGCCACTTCGTCGATCGCGAAATCCTGATCGAGCCGAGCGAATTGCCATGGGGTGCGAACCTCGAGACGATCCTCGCCTTCCTGCGCGTTGCGACAACCGCGAACGGCTATGTCATCCCCGACGGCGACAGCTTCGGTCCCGAGGATCACAGCGAATCGCACCGCGTCCGTTATCGCGAGGCCGAGCCGGGCGATATCGCGCTCTATGAGATCGAACCGCTGCTCCACCGCGAATATGGCTATCAATCGCCGAACTATGTGCCGCGCGACCGCATCGTCGACGACCGCAAGCCGCCGGCCGATTTGATGCCGCCCGCGACCGACGCGCGGCGCGAATTGCTCGACGAATGGAAAGCCAAGCGCGCAATGGCCGAAGGCGTCGG
>NZ_LYVN01000228.1 GCF_001990265.1 Sphingopyxis sp. KK2 | reverse complement strand
ATCGCCGACATAGGCGCGCGCGCGCGCGCCGCCGCGAAGCAACTGGCGACGGTGCCGACCGCGGCCAAGGCAGCGGCGCTGCGCGCAGCGGCCGAGCAGCTGCGCCTGCGCGCCGACCCGATCCTCGACGCCAACCGGCGCGACATGGCCGATGGCCGCGCGGCGGGGCTGTCGGCGGCGATGCTCGACCGGCTGCGGCTCGACGAGGTCCGCCTTGGCGCGATCGCCGAGGCGGTCGAGGCGGTCGCGGCGCTGCCCGACCCCGTCGGCATGGAAATCGACCGCGCGGCGCGTCCGAACGGCATGGTGTTGAGCCGCGTGCGCGTGCCGCTCGGCGTCGTCGGAATCATCTATGAAAGTCGCCCCAATGTCACCGCCGACGCGGCGGCACTCGGGCTGATGGCGGGCAACGCCGTGATCCTGCGCGGCGGCAGCGAGGCGGTGCACAGCAATCGCGCGATTCATGCCGCGCTCGCGGCGGGGCTTGCCCGGACCGGGCTGCCCGCCGACGCGGTGCAGCTGGTGCCGGTGCAGGACCGCGCCGCGGTCGGCGCGATGCTGCGCGCGCAGGGGCTGATCGACATCATCATCCCGCGCGGCGGCAAGAGCCTGGTCGCGCGCGTGCAGGACGAGGCCCGCGTGCCCGTGCTCGCGCATCTCGACGGCATCAACCATCTCTATATCGACGGCGCCGCCGACCCCGCCAAGGCGGTGAGCCTCGCGGTCAACGCCAAGATGCGCCGCACCGGCGTGTGCGGCGCGACCGAGACGATCCTGATCGACCGCGCCTATCCCGCGCCGCTCGCCATCGTCGAGGCGCTGATCAAGGCCGGCTGCGAAGTGCGCGGCGACAAGGATGTCGCGGCCTTGAGCCCGCATGTCACCCCCGCGAGCGCGAACGACTGGGACTGCGAATATCTCGACGCGATCGTGTCGGTCGCGATGGTCGGCGGCCTCAAAGGCGCGCTCGCGCATATCGACGCGCATTCGAGCAAGCACACCGACGCGATCGTCACCGAGGACGCCGCGGTTGCCGAACGCTTCCTCGCCGAGGTCGACAGCGCGATCGTGATGCACAATGCCTCGACCCAATTCGCCGACGGCGGCGAATTCGGCCTCGGCGCCGAAATCGGCATCGCGACGGGGCGCCTCCACGCCCGCGGACCGGTCGCGCTCGAAGGGCTCACTACGTACAAATGGCTGGTGCGCGGGAGCGGCCAGACGCGTCCTTGAATCATTTGTATACAAATGATACATTGGCAGCATGACCAAACATGCCGTCATTTCCGCGCGCATCGATTCGGAAACGCTGGAACTCGTTGACAAGATTGTTGCCGAGCAGGGCCGCAGCCGCGCATGGTTCGTGGCGCAAGCGGTGCGTCACGCCGCCGAGCAGGAAGCACGCTTCGCCGCCTTCCTTCAGGACGGTCGTGAGGACATTGCCGCTGGCCGGGTGAAAGATCATGCGGACGTTCTGGCGATGATGGACGACATGATCGCCGGGCACGAGGCCCGATGCCCGGAATAATCTGGTCGGATAAAGCCGTCGCCGATCTGGTGGCGCTCAATGACTGGCTGACCGAATATCGTCCACCACGGGAAGCGGCCGAGGCCATTCGCGCCATCCGCAATCAGGTCGCCCACCTCGATCAATTCCCTGCCATTGGATCGCCCGTCTACGCCGGCACGCGGAAGCTGCTGATCAAAGGCCAGCCCTTCGTGCTCCTGTACGAGTTCGCCGACGCCAAGCTGCTGATCCTGCGGCTCGTCCACAACCGAAGCGACTGGCAGAGCCTGTTATGATCCCCACCGGTCTCCTCGGCGGCAGCTTCAATCCGGCGCATGGCGGACATCGCGCGATCAGCCTGAACGCGATCGACGCGCTCGACCTTGACGAACTGTGGTGGCTCGTCTCGCCGGGCAATCCGCTCAAGCCCGCGAAGGGCATGGCGCCGCTGCCCGCGCGGCTCGGCTCGGCGCAGCGTGCGGCGCGGCGCTCGCCGATTCGCGCCACCGCGATCGAGGCCGAACTCGGGACGCGCTACACCGTCGACACGCTCAAAAAACTCGTCCGCCGCTATCCCAACCGGCGCTTCATCTGGATCATGGGCGCCGACAATCTCGCCCAATTGCCCCGCTGGCGCGACTGGCGGGGGATCGCGCGATTGATGCCGATTGCGGTTGTCGCGCGTCCGGGCTATAATGGCCGCACCCATGCTGTACAGGCGATGGGTTGGCTTCGGCGCTTCGTCCGGCCCGCGGACCAGAAAAGTCACTGGACGGACTGGAGACCGCCTGCCCTCGTGTTCCTGCGATTTTCGCCCGATGTGCGATCCGCAACTGCAATACGGCAGGCCAACCCCCGCTGGTTCGATAACTATGCTGGCCGCGCGATGCGCGACCCGCTGACGCATTCGCGCCTGGCCACGGACGAAAAGGAATGAAAAAGCTTGATAGCCGCCAGTAAGGATGCCGCGCCCGGCGCCGCACCGAATGACAGCGTGGAGGCCCTCCACGCCCTGATCCTCCACCAGCTGGACGAAGATCAGGCCCAGGAAACCATTTCCATCCCGCTCGCCGGCAAGAGCAGCATCGCCGACCATATGGTGATCGCGAGCGGCCGTTCGACGCGCCATGTCTCGGCAATCGCCGACAAGCTGGCGCAGCGGATCAAGCAGGAAGCGGGCCGCCTCGTCCGCGTCGAAGGCCTGCCCAACGCCGATTGGGTGCTGATCGATGCGGGCGATGTGATCGTCCACCTGTTCCGTCCCGAGGTGCGCAGCTTCTACAACCTCGAGCGCATGTGGTCGTTCGGCGACGCGCCGCCCGTCACCGCTGTAAATTGACGTTTTCAGTCTGTTCGGCCTAAGGCCCGAACAGAGGCGGCACCAGCCCGCTCCCCCACCCGGCCTCCCACAGGCTACTATGGTAGGGGAGGCCGGGTGGGGGAGCGGGCTGGTGCCGCCTTCACCGTAGGTGAAATAGAACGCCATGCTGCTGCACATCATCGCGCGGGGACGCATCGGGCGGTCCCCCGAGGCCGAACTGGTCGAGCGCTATATGAAGCGCGTCACCTGGCCGCAGAAGATCAGCGAATTGCCCGACGCCGGGGGCAAGGTCCCCGCCGCGGCACCCGGCAGCCGCACCATATTGCTCGACGAAACGGGCGAGCAGATCACCTCGCTCGACCTCGCGAAGCTCCTCGAACGCTGGCGCGACGACGGGGTGCGCGAGGCGCGCTTCTGTCTCGGCGCCGCCGACGGCTTCACCCCCGACGAACGCAAGCATGCCGACAAGGCGATCGCCTTCGGCCGTGCGACCTGGCCGCATCTGATGGCGCGCGCGATGCTCGCCGAACAATTGTGGCGCGCGACGAGCATCATCGCCGGCCATCCTTATCACCGCGAGGGACAGCAATGAGGCGGACCTTCGCCCTGCCCGCGCTGCTGCTCGCGCTCGCCGGCGGCGCGCTCGCGGTTGCGCAGAGCGACGTCTTCGATCCCGAGGCGATCGCCGCGCAGGAACGCCGCCAACTGATCGAGGCCAAGGAACAATCGGCCGAGGCGCTGGTCCGCAGCGCCGCGCTCGAAGCGCAGGCGGCCGCGGCAACCGACGCCGCCGACCGGCTGAAAAAGCGCAGCGCCGCGCTCG
>NZ_LYVN01000227.1 GCF_001990265.1 Sphingopyxis sp. KK2 | reverse complement strand
GAACAAGTTCGCAAGTCTCGCTGCCCCTCCCGCTTGCGGGAGGGGAGAGGGAACTTAGGGGATCAGCACCGTCGACCCGGTCGTGCGCCCGGCCTGCAGGTCGGCATGCGCGCGCGCGGCGTCCTGCAGGCCGTAGCGCTGGCCGATGCCGATCTTCACCGCGCCGCTTTCGATCATCTCGAACACCCGCGCGGCGCCTGCGGCGCGCTCGCCGGGATGCAGATAATAATCGAACAGCGTCGGCCGCGTCACGAACTGCGAGCCATGCTGCGCGAGGATGCCGAGGTTGACCCCGGTCACCGGGCCGCCGGCATTGCCGTAACTGACGATCAGCCCGCGCCGTGCGGTGGCTTTGAGCGACACGTCCCATGTCGTCATGCCGATGCCGTCGAAGGTCACGGGCACGCCCTGGCCGTCGGTCAAGTTGCGGACATGCGCGGCGACATCGTCGCTCTTGTATAGCAGCACATGGTCGGCGCCTGCTTCGCGCGCCGCCTCGGCCTTGGCCTCGGTGCTGACGGTGCCGATCACCGTGGCGCCGACGGTCTTCAGCCATTGCACGAGGATCAGCCCGACCCCGCCAGCGGCGGCGTGGACGAGCACGGGCCAGCCCGCCTCGACCTTGGCGCAGCGCTCGACGAGCATTTCGACGGTGCAGGCCTTGAGCAGCCCTGCGGCGGCGGTTTCGTCGTCGATGCCGGCAGGCAGCTTGAACAGCGAGGCGGCGGGCAGGATGCGCGCGCTGGAATAGGCGTTGCGGTCGGGGCCGAAGGTCGCGACGCGGTCGCCGGGTTTCAGGCCCTGGACATGCTCGCCGACCGCGACGACCTCGCCCGCCGATTCGACGCCGAGGCCGCTCGGCAGCGGCACCGGATAGGTGCCGTCGCGATGATAGGTGTCGAGATAATTGAGCCCGATCGCGGTGTGGCGCAGCAGCACCTCGCCCGGGCCGGGATCGCCGAGCGTGACCTCGCGCCAGTCGATGACCTCGGGACCACCCTGGGTTTCGATGAAGGCCTGCGTCGCTTGCATGGTTGCGCTCCTGCTGTTCGCCCGGATTTGGGGCGAGCGGGAGAAGTGTGCAAGGGTCGATGCGGCAAAAGCCCCTCCCTGTCAGGGGAGGGGGTTAAACGGGGTCAATATTTCCCGGTCTTGCGCGGGCCGCGCTGGCCGTAGGGCTTGGGCTTGTAGCGGTCGGTGTTGCCACCGGGGCCGCCGGCACCGCGCGGTCCGCGCGGGCCCGACCGGTCGCGGTCGCCGCCGGGGCCACGGCCCAGCGTTGCGCGCGGCGGGCGGTCGCCCGATCCCTTTTCGCGGCGCGGCGGATAGGTCGGGCCGTCGGGCGCGGGGGTGATCGCGACGCCGCTGTCGTCCTCGCCGTCCTCATTGGCGCTGCGCACCACGGCTTCGGCGAAGCGGTCGGCTATGCCACGCGGGATGTTGAACATCGTCTCGCTCGGGCCGATGCGGATCGCGCCGATTTCCTGCTTGGTGACATGGCCGCGGCGGCAGAGCAAAGGCAGGATCCAGCGCGGATCGGCGTTCTGGCGGCGGCCGATGTTGAGGCGGAACCAGACGCTGTCGTCGAATTGTTCGCGGTGCTGGCCGCGTTCGCCGCGATCGGCCCGATCGCCGCGCTCGAAGCGGTCGCCGCGTTCGGGGCGCTCGCCGCGCGGGCGGGCGCTGTTGTCGATCAGATCCTCGGGCGCGGGCATCGACGCGCGGTGCGCGCGGACGAGCGCGGCGGCGATATCCTCGGGCGTGCGTTCGGCCATCAGCCGCTGCGCCAGCTCGATATCCTCGGGCTCATGTTCGACGGGGGCGAGCAATTTCTCGATCAGCCGTTCCTGGTCGCGTGCGCGCACGTCGGCGGCGGTCGGCGCGTCCATCCATTCGGCGTTGATCCGCGCGCCGCGCAGCATGCCGTCAACGCGGCGGCGGCGCGGATAGGGGACGATCAGGACCGCAGTGCCCTTCTTGCCCGCACGGCCGGTGCGGCCCGAACGGTGCTGGAGCGTTTCGGCATCGCGCGGGATCTCGACATGGATGACGAGGCTGAGGCTGGGCAGGTCGATGCCGCGCGCGGCGACGTCGGTCGCGACGCAGACCTTGGCGCGGCGGTCGCGCAGCGCCTGCAGCGCGGCGTTGCGCTCGTTCTGGCTATGCTCGCCCGACAGTGCGACGGCGGCGAAACCGCGGTCGGTCAGGCTGGCGTGGAGGCGGCGGACATTGTCGCGCGTCGCGCAGAACAGCATCGCGGTTTCGGCATCGTGGAGCCGCAGCAGATTGATCACCGCGCCCTCGATATCGGCGGGGGCGACGGTCACCGCCTGATAGCTGATGTCGCCATGGCCGCGATCCTCGCCGACGGTCGAGATGCGCAGCGCGTCCTGCTGGTAGCGCTTGGCGAGCTGGACGATCGGTTTCGGCAGCGTCGCCGAGAAGAGCAGGGTGCGGCGCGTTTCGGGGGTGGCGTCGAGGATTTCCTCGAGGTCGTCGCGAAAGCCCATGTCGAGCATCTCGTCGGCCTCGTCGAGCACCGCGACGCGCAGCGCGGTGAGGTCGAGGGCGCCGCGTTCGAGGTGATCGCGCAGGCGGCCGGGGGTGCCGACGACGATCTGCACGCCCTGGTTCAGCGTGCGGCGTTCCTTGCTGGCGTCCATGCCGCCGACGCAGGTCGCGATGCGCGCGCCGGCCTTGGCATAGAGCCAGCTCAGTTCGCGGCTGACCTGCATCGCGAGTTCGCGCGTCGGCGCGATGATGAGCGCGAGCGGCGAGGTGGCGAAGGGCAGGCGGCCATCCTCGATCAGCTGTTCGGCCATCGCGAGGCCGAAGGCGACGGTCTTGCCCGAGCCGGTCTGCGCCGAGACGAGCAGGTCGCGGCCCGCGGCGTCGGCCTCGACGACCTGCGCCTGAACGGGGGTGAGCGCTTCATAGCCGCGCGCGGTGAGGGCGTCCGAAAGGACGGGGGAAAGGTGATCGAAAGTCATTGTTCTTCTTATCCTGTGCGGCGTTGTGCCGTTTTCTTGGGTTCCCTCGCCGCCATCAGGCCAATGATACCGAAACGGCGAGACCATCGTCCCGCCAGCATCCCGAGGAATATTCTTGGTTTTTTCCTAAAGCGCCTGTCCGGCAGCGTGTCCGCTGGCCCAGGCCCATTGAAAATTATAGCCGCCCAGCCACCCGGTGACGTCCACGGCTTCGCCGACCGCATAGAGGTTTTGGACGCTTTTGGCCATCATTGTTTGCGAGGACAGGTTTGCGGTCGAAATACCGCCGATCGTGACCTCGGCCTTGGCATAGCCTTCGGTGCCGTTGGGGCGGAAGGTCCAGCGCGCGAGTTGCGCCTCGGCCTCCGCCAGTTTGCGGTCGGTGAGCGCGCCGAGTTCGCCGGGCAGCGCGAGGCGATCGGCGAGCGTTTCGGCGAGGCGGTCGGGCAGATACGCGCCGAGCGCGGTGCGCAGCGTCGCGCGCGGGCGGCTGCGCTTGGCGTCGGCCAGCCAGCCCTGCGGCGTGCCGGGCAGGAAGTCGATCGTCACCGGTTCGCCGTGGCGCCAATAGCTGCTGACCTGCAGGATCGCGGGGCCGGAAAGGCCCTTGTGGGTGAAGAGCGCAGCTTCGCGGAACGCCGCCTTACCCGCGCGCGCCTCGACCGGGGT
>NZ_LYVN01000226.1 GCF_001990265.1 Sphingopyxis sp. KK2 | reverse complement strand
CTCGCCCTGCCGCTCCTCCTCGGCGCCGCCGCTATGGGCCGCATCACAGGGCATGATGCCGCCCGGATTTAACCGCCCGCTAACCCTGTTCGGGCAAGGATCGTCTGCATTTTGGGGCGATCCGATTTGAGCGAGGGGCGGACATGATCGAGGCGCTCGCCGACGGCGGGACATGGATGGCGTCGCGGCTGGCCGAGGAGCTGGTGTCGCCGACGTCGCGCAGCGGCCTGCTCGCGCTGCTGGCGGGGTGGATCGTCGGCGCCTTTGCCTATCGTTTTTACGTCGCGCGCACGGGTTTTTCGCTGCGTGCCTATTTGCGTTACGCCTTTCCGCGCCGCGTCTATGTCTCGCGCAGCTTTGCGGTCGACGTGCAGATATTCCTGTTCGAACGCGCGCTCGCGCCGATGCGCTGGGTCGCGCTGGCGCTGTCGGTGTCGATCGTCGCCACCGCGCTCGCGAACGGGCTGGAGGCGCTGTTCGGGCCGGTGACGCAGGCGGCGCCGGGTGCCGCGACGACCGCGCTGCTCGGGCTCGCGCTGTTCCTTGCGGCCGATTTCGGCACCTATGTGACGCACCGCCTGTCGCACCAATTGCCGGTGCTGTGGGCGTTCCACCGCGTCCATCATTCGGCCGAGGAACTGAACCCGCTGACGCTCAACCGCAAGCATCCGGTCTATTCGCTGCTCGGCGTGCTGATCGATTGTCTCACCGTCGCGCCGATGCAGGCGCTGGTGCTTTTCGCGTTCGGGACGCCCGCGACCGCCGCGACGATCGCGGCCGTGAACATGGGCTTCCTCGCCTTCGCCTATTGCGCCGCGAGCCTGCGCCACACGCATATCTGGCTGTCCTATGGCCCGCTGCTCGACAAGATTTTCGTCAGCCCCGCGCTGCACCAGATCCACCACAGCAAGGCGCCGCGCCATTTCGACAAGAATTACGGCGAGGTGCTGGCGCTGTGGGATTGGCTGTTCGGGACGCATTACCAGCCGCGCGAGCGCGAGGAGCTGGCCTTCGGGCTGGGCGACGAGGATGTGCAGCCGCACCCCAATCTGGCGGCGGCGATGTTCGAACCCTTCGGCTATGCCTGGCGTGCGCTCCGCGGTCGCCGCACTGCCGATGTCGCGCCGGTCGCCGATCCGGCGCAGTCCGAGGTGCTGGCCGAAGCGCTGCCCGAGGCGCTTAGATGACCCGCGGACTGTCGCTCTATCTCGACCTTGTCCGGTTCGGCGCGGCGCTGGCGGTGGTGATGACGCACCTCGCCTATCCCGAGCTCAGCGGGGGCATGCTGCTGCCCTGGCGGCAGGCGGGCAATGACGCGGTGATGGTGTTTTTCGTGCTGTCGGGATTCGTGATCGCGCATGTCGCGCACGAGAAAGAGCATGATGTGCGCAGCTATGCGGTGAGCCGGCTCGCGCGGCTGTGGTCGGTCGCGGTGCCGGCGCTGCTGATCACGCTGCTGCTCGACCAGGCGGGGCACATGCTCGACCCTGCCGCCTATGCCGCCTGGTGGTATCAGGCGAGCGACCCGCTCGAACGCATGCTGCGCGCGCTGAGCTTTACCAACGAATTGTGGTTTTCGTCGGTGCGGGTGTTCAGCAACGGGCCGTGGTGGTCGCTCGGCTATGAAGCGCTTTATTATGCGATCTTTGCCGCGATCTTCTATTTTCGCGGGCGTCGGCGCGTGCTGCTCGCGGGCGGGCTGATGCTGCTCGCGGGGCCGAAGATCCTGCTGCTGCTGCCGATCTGGTGGCTCGGCGTGTGGACCTGGCAGCGCAGCCGGCAGGGGCCGGTGGCGCCGCGCGCCGCGTTGCTGCTGTTCGGCGGCAGCGTGCTCGCCTACGCCTTGCTGCGGTGGAGCGGGGTGCCGGTGCTGCTGAAGCAGGCGACGGCGCTCGCCATCGGGCCCGAGAATGTCGTTCCCTTCCTGCATTTTTCCGACGAATTTGTCGCGAGCTATCTGATCGGCCCGCTGGTCGCGCTCCATTTCCTCGGCGCGCACGGGCTGTCGGCGGCGCTCGAGGCGCGGCTCGGCGCGTGGCGCCGCCCGATCGCCTGGTTCGCGCAGTCGACCTTCGCGCTTTATTTGCTTCATTATCCGATGCTGCGCTTTGCCGCGGCGGCGTTGGGTTATGACATAAACAGCCCGTGGCAGGTCGCGGCCGTGTTCGCCGGGGTGGTCGGGACGTGCGTTATCGTCGGCCCGCTGATCGAGCGGACGAAGGGCGGGTGGAAGATATTGGTCGCGCGCGCGCTGGGCAGCGGCGCGGCGGTCAGCCGCCCGGTGCCCAGCCCGGCGGCGCGAGGCTGAACCCCGCAAAGTCGAAGCCGGGGACGACGATACAGCTGACGAGCGCCCAGCCGGCGTCGGCGTGCGCGGCCTGCCAGTGATGCGCCGCGATACGGATCTGCGGCGCCTCGCCGGCGATGATGTCGGGGCCGAGGCGGTGATGCGCGGGCGCATCGGCGTCGGTCGCGGCGAGCGACAGCGTGAGCGGCGAGCCACTATGCCACAGCCAGATTTCCTCGGCATCGACCCGGTGCCAGTGCGATCTTTGGCCTTGTTCCAGCAGGAAATGGATCGCGGTGCCGCTGGCGCGGCCATCGGCGCCGGGCGGGCCGCGCCAGGTTTCGCGATACCAGCCGCCCTCGGGATGCGGGGCGAGGGCGAGGCGGTCGATCAGGGCTTGGGGGTCGGTCATGGCCTTCACACGCCCAGCCAATCCAGCCCGCTTGGCAGTGCTTCTGCAGCATAGTCGACCTGCAAGACGCGGCGGTGGCCGGCGGTGCTTGCCGCCGCGGAGGCATGCAGGATCGGCGTCGCATAGATCCATATGTCACCCGCGCTGGCGAGACAGGCATATGTTCCGCTTCGGTCCACGACAGCGTCAATTTCCGCCATCGGCACGCGTCCGGCGGTATGCGAACCCGGAGCGATCAGCAGGGGCGAATTGCTGGCGGGCACATCATCCAGATGAGCGCGCAAGGTTATCATTCGCGCCAGCAGGTCGAACGGCGGCGCGACATGCTGCATGCCGCCCTTGGTCGTCCAGGGTCCATAGCCTTCGACCTCGATCCGCCGTTTCACGCAGATCGTGCGGTCCTGATGCCAGCCCAATGACCAGTTCGTGCCGGGGGTCTTGTCGAACAGGATCGCGCGAACGGGGCGGCATTGCGGCCCCAGATATCCCGCCGCGACCGATCCGATCGCGCCGGCGGCATGCAGCATGGGCCGAAGCGCCTCGATGCCGTGGATGCGAACGCCGGCCTGTCCGGCCGGAAGTCCGCGCAGCGCGTCCTTGATCTCATCGATCAACGGCAAGACGGCGGCGGGGACGTGCTGGGCTCCGTCTTTGGCGAGGCTCAATCGTTCGATGGTTGTGGGTTGTTGCATCGGCGTATCTATTACTCCGCGCCCGACGAGGGCAATCTCTGGTTTCGGATGAGTGGCGGTCGGCGCGTTGCCAGCCGCTGGCGGCTGGACTCGCTTCGCAACCATGGCATAGTCGCCCCGCAAGACCTGCGACCCACGCGGGCGGCGGGAGAGAGATATGGCTTCGGTGCTGGACGAGGCGCGTGCGATCGCGCCGGTCGATGTCAGCGACATCGCGCTTTATACCGAGGATCGCTGGCGCGATCCCTTTGCGCGGTTGCGCGCCGAGATGCCGGTGAGCTGGTGCCCCGACAGTCCCTATGGCGGTTACTGGTCGGTCGCGAGCCATGCGCTGGTGCAGGCGGTCGAACTCGATCCCGCGACCTTCTCCTCGTCGTGGGAG
>NZ_LYVN01000225.1 GCF_001990265.1 Sphingopyxis sp. KK2 | reverse complement strand
GACTAACGAACAAGTTCGTAAGTCTCGCTGCCCTCCCCTGAAGGGGAGGGTGGGGTTAGCCCAAAGAAAAAGGGCGGTCGTCCCTGCGGACGCCGCCCTTGATCTTGTCGCGGATAGCGCGCGCTTACGCGGCGGCCATCTCGTCGTCATACTGTTCGATCGGACCCGAGTCCTGGCCCTTGGCGTCGACGTCGCGATCGACGAATTCGATGATCGCCATCGGCGCCGCGTCCGAGGCGCGGATGCCGGCCTTGATCACGCGGGTGTAGCCGCCGTTGCGGTCGGCGTAGCGCGCCGCGATGACGTCGAACAGCTTCTTCAGCTGGGTTTCGTCGAGCAGGCGGCTCTGGGCGAGACGGCGATTGGCAAGGCCGCCGCGCTTGGCGAGCGTGACCAGCTTTTCGACATAGGGACGCAGTTCCTTCGCCTTGGCGACGGTGGTCATGATCTGCTCATGCTTGATGAGCGAGGCCGACATGTTGCGGAACATCGCGGTACGATGTGCGCTGGTGCGCTGCAGCTTCCGGCCACCCGATTTATGACGCATAATCCATTCCTTCGTTTGTCACAGGGGCCGTGTGAGGTACCCCAAGCCAGGTCGATTGCGGGCCGACCCCTTCCCGTTGTGAGCCCCGGCCGAAGCCGGGGCACTGGATCAGCCGAGAAGTTCCTGTTCGAGCTTCTTGGCCATTTCCTCGATATTCTCGGGCGGCCAGCCGGGGATGTCCATGCCCAGGCGCAGGCCCATCGACGACAGCACTTCCTTGATTTCGTTCAAGGACTTGCGGCCGAAGTTCGGCGTGCGGAGCATTTCGGCTTCGGTCTTCTGAACGAGGTCACCGATATAGATGATGTTGTCGTTCTTCAGGCAGTTGGCCGAGCGGACCGACAGTTCGAGCTCGTCGACCTTCTTGAGCAGGAAGCGGTTGAGCTGGTTGACGTCGCTTTCGTCGGCGGTGGTCGGCGACGCCGCCATGCCGATCATGCCGCTGTCGTTCATCGCTTCTTCGAAGTGGACGAAGACCTGGAGCTGGTCCTGGAGGATGCGCGCGGCGTAAGCGACGGCGTCTTCCGGGGTCACGGTGCCGTCGGTATCGACGGTCAGCGACAGCTTGTCATAGTCCAGTTCCTGGCCGATGCGGGCATTGTCGACCTTGTAGGCGACCTGGCGCACGGGCGAGAAGAGCGAGTCGACCGGGATCAGGCCGATCGGCGCGTCGGCCGGGCGGTTGGCGGTCGCGGGGACATAACCCTTGCCGGTGTCGGCGACGAGTTCCATGTTCAGCGTCGCGCCATCGTCGAGGTGGCAGATGACATGGTTCGGGTTCATCACCTTGATGTCGCCCGACACCATGATGTCGCCGGCCTTGACGGTCGCGGGACCGGTGGCCGAAAGCTGGAGCCGCTTCGGGCCTTCGCCTTCCATCTTGAGGGCGATCTGCTTCACGTTGAGGACGATGTCGGTGACATCTTCGCGCACGCCGGCGAGGCTCGAGAACTCGTGCAGGACGTTCTCGATCTTGATCGACGTGATGGCCGCACCCTGGAGCGACGACAGCAGCACGCGGCGCAGCGCGTTGCCGAGCGTCAGGCCGAAACCGCGCTCAAGCGGCTCGGCGACGAAGGTCGCCTTGCGCTTGCCGTCGCTGCCGGCCTTGATTTCCAGGTTGCTGGGCTTCTTCAATTCCTGCCAGTTCCGGATATTGACAGTCATGGACTTCCCTTTGCTTTGGGCGGGACGGGCAGGGGTCGACTGACCGTCCAGCGAGGATTTGAAACGGGCGGCGTCCCGGCGGGACGCGCCCGAAAGGACGTCAGACGCGGCGGCGCTTGGCCGGGCGGACGCCATTGTGCGGGATCGGGGTCACATCGCGGATCGAGGTGATGTGGAAACCGACCGCCTGCAGCGCGCGGAGCGCCGACTCGCGGCCCGCACCCGGGCCCTTGACTTCGACTTCGAGGGTGCGGACGCCATGTTCGGCGGCCTTCTTGCCGGCGTCTTCGGCGCACACCTGGGCGGCGTACGGGGTCGACTTGCGGCTGCCCTTGAAGCCCATCATGCCGGCGCTCGACCAGGCAATCGCATTGCCCTGCGCGTCGGTGATGGTGATCATCGTGTTGTTGAAGGTGGCGTTGACGTGGGCGACGCCCGACGAGATGTTCTTGCGTTCGCGCCGACGAAGACGCTGCGGTTCACGAGCCATGATATAATCCTAACCTAATCCTGAATGGCCGGTGGCGGGCGGGAGGCCGCTGCCCCGGCAGGGAAAGCAAGGAAGCGCGCCGAAAGGGCGCGCTCGACCTTACTTCTTCTTGCCGGCGATCGGCTTGGCCTTGCCCTTGCGGGTGCGCGCATTGGTGTGCGTGCGCTGGCCGCGGACCGGAAGTCCCTTGCGATGACGCAGGCCGCGATAGCAGGCGAGGTCCATCAGGCGCTTGATGTTCATCGCCGTGGTGCGGCGAAGATCACCCTCGACCGTGTGGTCGGCGTCGAGCGTTTCGCGGATCTGCAGGATCTCGGCGTCGCTGAGGTCCTGGACGCGGCGCGTGTGGTCGATGCCCAGCTTGTCGGCGATGTCGACGGCGGTCTTGCGGCCGATGCCGTGGATGTAGGTGAGCGCGATGATCACGCGCTTGTTGGTGGGCAGGTTGACGCCCGCGATACGTGCCATTGGTAACTTTCTCCTGCTCCACAGGGCCGCTGGCCACGGCCCCATCTCAAAGCGTCTGATTTCCAACGCAAAAAACGGACCACGAATACGCAGCTGCGCTTCGCCGTCCGGTCAGGCTGTCGGAATGGAAGGCGCAAGTAGGGTGAGTCGCCCGAATTGTCAAGCGAACTGCGGCGCGCCGATGGGGTTTCCGCGACGCGGAAACGGCGGGGCGAAACCGCCCTAGGACTTGGTTGTAAGCGCCACCGCGCGATCGTGCAAGCGGTCGACGACGGCCCGGTGGATTCCGGGGGCGCAGGCGATGACGCCGAAGGCCTGCGCGCGCGGGGTGTTGAACAGCAGGGGATCGCCGAAGGCATCGGTGACGGTCGCGCCGGCCTCGGTCGCGATCAGCGCGGCGGCGGCGACGTCCCATTCGAACCCCCAGCGCAGCGTCGCGACGAGGTCGGCGCGGTCATCGGCGACGAGCGCCATGCGCAGCGCGATGCTGTTCGGCTTGGTGACGATGACGAGGTCGCTGTCGACGCGTGGCAGCGCATCGGCGGGGACGCGCGATCCGGCAAATTCGCAGCGCTCGCTCGCGTGCAGCGTCTCGCCGTTGAGCTGGGCGCCCTGGCCGCGCTGCGCGACCCACAGCTCGTCGAGCGCGGGGGCATAGAGGACGCCGAATTCGGGGGCGCCGTCGACGACGAGAGCCACCGACACCGCCCAGCCGGGGCGGCCGCGGATGAAGTCGCGGGTGCCGTCGATCGGGTCGACGCACCACATCGCGCGGCACGACAGCCGGTCTCTGTTGTCGGCGGTCTCCTCGGACAGCCAGCCCGCCTCGGGCACCATCGCGCCGAGCACCGCCTTCAGCCGCGCATCGACCGCGAGGTCGACGTCGCTGACCGGGTTGTTCGGCGACTTATACTGGACGTCGACCGCCTTGCCCTCGCCGCGCCAGCGCGCCATCGCCATATCGCCGACCTCGCGGGTCGCCGCGATCACGGCCTCGAGGTTGCGGTGCGGCACGACCGACTAACTCGACGCGACGGTCATGCCGTCGATGCGCAAGGTCGGCGCGTCGGTGCCGTGGCGGAAAACGAGATCGTCGGCGGGGGTCAGCGCGGCGA
>NZ_LYVN01000224.1 GCF_001990265.1 Sphingopyxis sp. KK2 | reverse complement strand
CACCAGCGCAGCGGCGGCGGCTTCGTGTGCGCAGGCAATCTGGGGATCGGCGACGAGGCGCCGGGGCAAAGGCTGGTGGTGAAGGCGAGTTCGGCGGTCGACGGCAGCGCGCCGGTGGCCGTCGAGATCGCCGACACGCAGACGGGCGTGGCGGGCTGGACCGCGAATGCGGCGTTCGCGGCGATCAATTTCCGCACCAGCGACGGATCGGTGAGCGGCGCGGGGGTGCGCGCGCAGATCGCGGCGACGATGCCCGCGACGCACGGCGGGCAGACCGATCTGAAGTTCAGCGTGTCGAATGCCGCGCTGCTCGACCGGTCGGCGGTGCTCGACACCGCGGGACGCTTTCGCCCCGGGGCGGACAACCTCCAGACTTTGGGGTTGAGCGGTTTTCGCTGGTCGACAGTCTATGCCGCGACGGGGACGATCAACACGTCGGACGCGCGCGAGAAGCTCTGGCACGGCGCGGCGAGCGCGGCCGAGAGGCGCGCGGCGCGGCGGATATTGGGCGAGCTCGGCTTTTTCCAGTGGCACGACGCGATCGCGGCGAAGGGCGCCGAGGCGGCGCGGCGGCATTTCGGGGTTCGCGCGCAGGCGGTGTGGGACATCATGGCGGGCGAAGGCTTGGTCGACCCGATCGGCGCCGACGGGCGGCCGGGGCGCACGCCCTACGGCTTTTTATGCTTCGACCATTGGATCGATGCCGAGGGCGTCGCGCACGACCGTTTCGGGGTGAGGAGCGACCAGCTGGCGCTGTTCCTGCTTGCTGGGCTGGCGGCGGAGCCGGCGGCATGATCGGCGCGCGGGCGCTGGGTGCGGCGGCGCTGAGCGACGCGGGGCCGCGCGACCTGGCGAGCGAATATCCGGGGCCGCGGGTCGATGCGGCGCGCAGCGGTGAGCGGGGGCGGCGCGCGGGGTCGCAGGCGGGTGAGCGGCGCGTGGTGGTGCGGCGGGATGGCAAACCGGACTGAGGGCGGGAGATTATTCATGCTGGTGATCAAGGATCCGGGGGCGCGGATCGATTATGCGTTCGATTGGGGCGATGCCTATGTCGACGAGCAGGTGATCGTCGCGGCGAGCTGGGCGGTCGAGCCCGAGGGCGCCGGCGGGATCATCGTGTCGGCGGCGAGCCACGACCTGCTGCGCTGCGCGGCGACGATCGAGGGCGGGGTCGCGGGCGAGGTCTATCGCGTCACCAACCGGGTGACGCTGAGCGACGGGCAGATCGACGAACGGTCGCTGACCCTGCGGGTGGAGGAACGCTGATGATCGTCGGGATCGACAAGGGGACGGCGCCGCTGGGCGTCGCCGAGGCGAAGGCGTGGCTGCGACTGGGTGCGAGCCAGGACGATGCGCTGGTCGCCGGACTGGTGCGCAGCGCGGTCGATTTGTGCGAGGCCTTTACCGGGCAGATGCTGATCGCGCGCATGGTGACCGAGGAGATGCCGATACGCGCGGGCGCGATCCGGCTCGCGAAAGCGCCGGTGGTGGCAGTCGAGACGGTGACGGGGCTCGCCGGCGATGACGAGACGATATTGGATGCGGCGGCCTGGCGGGCGGAGATCGACCGCGACGGCGCAGCGCGGCTGTGGGTCGGTGCGCCGGGCGCGGCAACGCGGCTGCGCGTCGCCTATCGCGCCGGGCTGGCCGCCGATGCGAATGGCGTGCCCGAGGCGATACGGCAGGGGTTGGCGCGGATGATCCAGCACCTGCACATAGCGCGCGATCGCGCCGAGCAAGGCGGCGGCGGGCGCGAGGTGCCGGCGATCATCGCGGCGCTGTGGCAGCCGTGGCGGCGGATCGGCCTTGGCGTGGAGGTGCGGCGATGAGCGCCGAGCGGGCCGTGCGGAGCCGGGCGCTGGCGATATTGGCGGGCGACGCCGAGTTGGCTGCGCTGGTGCATGGCATCTTCGACGGCGTGCCGGCGCGGGCGAGCGCGCCCTATGCCAGCGTCGGCGCAGCCGAAGGAAGCGACTGGGGGACGAAGGATGTTGCGGGGCGCGAGGTGCGGGTGACGCTGAGCCTCGCCGGCGTCGGCGACGCGGCGGCCGATGCAGCCGCGTCGCGGATCGAGGCGCTGGTGACCGGGCTGCGCGGCGCGGGCGACGGATGGCGGATCGCGTCCGCGCGGGTGATGCGGACGCGCTTCGGCTTTGCGAAGGATGGCGGGTGGCGGCACGAGGTTGTCGTGCGGTGCCGCTGTCTGGCGCTCTAGCCCCTCCTCGCTGGAGAAGGAGGCGTCATTTTGCTGCACCCGTGGGTGCAGCAAAAAACGCGGCGATCAGTCTTCGCCCGGCAGCGTGTTGGTCGAATTATAATCCTTGAACTTGTCGGTGAAGTTCGCGTGATAATCCTCGATCTGCATGTCGGCGTCGTCGGTCGCGTTCTTCTCGCTGTCGCCGGCGGCGCGGCCGAAGGCGATGACCGCCGCGCGGAAGGCGTCGCGCTCGGTCGAGCAGACCGATTTCACCGCCATTTCATATTCGGCTTCGCCCATCTTGGCCTCGAGCGACTTTCGCAGGTCGTCGCGCAGGCATTTGGTGAAAGCGGCGCGCGTGGTGTCGACCTGCGCGGTCGAGACGGGCGCCATGGCGGCCAAAATTATCGAAGTGATCAGCATCCTGCGACTCCCCGTTTGCGGATGTTCTTGTGAGCCAAGGAGATTAGACGATGGCAATCGAAAATGGGAGCGCCTTTTTGCTCAAGATCGGCGACGGCGAGGTGCCGCCGACCTATGCGACCGTCGCCGGTTTGCGCACCACGCAGATGGCGGTGAACGGCGAGGCGGTGAACGTCACGACCAAGGACAGCGGCGGGTGGCGCGAACTGCTGGCGGGCGCCGGGGTGCGATCGGTTTCGGTCAGCGCGGCGGGGATTTTCACCGGGTCGGACGCCGAGACGCGGCTGCGCGGGCATGCCCTGTCGGGGGCGATCGACGATTATGAGCTGAGCTTCGAAAGCGGCGAGAAGATGGTCGGGCGCTTCCTGGTGACGCGGCTCGACTATGCCGGCGACTATAATGGCGAGCGCCAATATACGCTGAACCTCGAGAGCAGCGGCCCGGTGGTGAGCCTGTGACCGGGGCAGCGAATATGCTGCGCGGCGAGGCCGAGCTGAAGGTTGGCGACACGGCGTTCGTGCTGCGCCCGAGCTTTGCAGCATTGGTCGCGGCCGAGGGCGAACTGGGGCCGCTGTTCGGGCTGGTCGAGCGCGCCGCCGAGGGACGGCTGGGGCTCGGCGAGCTGGCGGCGCTGTTCTGGCATTGCCTGCGCGAGCGGCCCGATGCGCCGACTCGCGAGGCGGTCGGCGAGGCGGTGGTCGCGCAGGGGCTGGCCCATGTGACGCCGGCGCTGCGCCTGCTGCTCGGGCAGATCTTGCAGGGCCGATGAGCGCGACATTTGCGGCCGCCGCCGTGCGGTTGGCGGGGGTGATGGCGCGCGTCGCCGGCTGGACCCCCGACCAGTTCTGGGCGGCGACCCCGGCGGACGCCGCGACGGCGCTGGCGGCGTGGGACGTGGACGACGGCGGAGCGCCGCTGGACCGCGCCGCGCTCGCCGCGATGATGGAGACTTTTCCCGATGGCCGATGAGATCGACGAGATGCTGGTGACGGTGCGCGCCGACACGGGGGCGTTCCGCCGCGAGGTGGCGGCGATGCGCGCCGAGCTGGAAGGGCCGCTGGCGAGCGGTGCCGATGCGGCGGGGCGGCGGATCGAAGCGGCGCTGACGCGCGCGGTCGTGACGGGCAAGCTGGGTTTCGAGGATCTGAAGCGCGTCGCGATGGCGGTGATGGCCGATATCGCG
>NZ_LYVN01000223.1 GCF_001990265.1 Sphingopyxis sp. KK2 | reverse complement strand
GACCCCGCCGATCCCCGGCGTGCCCTATGAACATGGCCGCGGCCGCTTCGCCAATGATGACGGGCGCATCCTGCCCGGGCTTTATTGCGTCGGCTGGGCGCGGCGCGGGCCGTCGGGGACGATCGGCACGAACAAGCCCGACGGCGCGCGCGTCGCCGAGATGGTGCTGGAGGATGTCGGGCGCGGCGCGGGCAAGACCGGGCGCCCCGGGCTCGACGCGCTGCTCGCGAGCCGCGACGTCGTGCCGGTGACCTTTCGCGACTGGCGCAAGATCGAGGCCGCCGAGGTTGCCGCCGCGCTCGACGGCAACCCGCGCGAGAAATTCACCAGCGTCGAGGCGATGCTCGCGGCGATCGGGCGGTAGGCACGCCTCGCTCGGTCAGGGATTTTCCGCCAGCAGCGGATCGAGTGCGGCCTTGAACTCGCGTTCGGTATAGGCGCCCTTCTTCGCGTGCCGGACCACGCCCTTGCGGTCGATGATATAGGTCGACGGCACCGCATTATCGATCGCGCCATAATTGCCCGTCATCCGGTTGGACAGCGGATAGGACAGCAGCGCGCTCACCGTCTTGAGCTGCGTCTTCGACACGCTGTCCTCGGTCGTAACCCCGAACATCTCGAGCCCGCGCGCCTGATTGGCTTTGAAATAGCGGTGCATCATCGGCATTTCGGCCTTGCACGGCGCACACCAGGTCGCCCAATAGTTGATCACGACGACCTTGCCCTTCATCTCGGCGAGCGTGACCTTGCGCTTGTCGAAGGTGGTGAGCGTGAAGGCGGGGGCGGCGAAGCCCGGGGTCGGCGTCTTGCCCGGTGCGGCGCCGAGCAGCAAAAGCGCGGCGAGCGGCGCGAGGAACAGGCGGGCAGCAGGGGCGATCGTCATGGCCGGACTAGACGAAAAAACATGAGCGCAGGCAAGCCCGAAAGCCGCACGCGGACCGCGCTGCGCTGGCTGCTCGCCCTCGCTTATGCCTATGCGGGCTATCGCCACCTCGCGACCCCTGCCCCCTTCCTCGCGATCACCCCGCCGTGGGTGCCTTTTCCTGCCGAAGTCGTCGCCGCAACCGGTATCGCCGAGCTCGCGGGCGCGGTCGGGCTGATGATCCCGCGGCTGCGCAAGGCGGCGGGCTGGGGGCTCGCGCTCTATGCGCTCTGCGTCTGGCCCGCGAATTTCCACCACGCGCTCGCCGATATCGCGATCGGCGGCGAGACGCTCAGCTGGTGGTACCATGGCCCGCGCCTCGCGCTGCAGCCGGTGATCATCTGGTGGGCGCTATGGGCGGGCGGCGCGACCGACTGGCCGTTCCGCCGCCGCTGATCCCTATTTCGCCACCGGGGTCTCGATCGGCGGCTGGCCCTTCTGGCTCGCGGCATAGGCCTCGACCGCCTTCAGCACGCGCATCATGTTGCCGCTCGAGATCTTCTCGAGCTCGGCCTGCGTGTAGCCGCGCCGCGCGAGTTCGGCGAACAGGCGCGGGTAGCCGGTGACATCCTCGAGCCCCACGGGAGTCGCGTCCATGCCGTCATAGTCGCCGCCGATGCCGATATGATCGACGCCGATCGCCTGTTTGAGATAGTCGATATGGTCGGCGGCAAGGCCGATCGGGGTCTGCGGCGCGGGGTTCGCCACGTCCCACGCCTTGAGCGCCGCCGCGGCGGCATCGGGATCGCCGACATAACGCGCGTCGAGCCGCGCCTTTTCGGCGGTACGCGACAAGCCGTGCTCGCGCAGCTTGGGGTCGAGGAAGGCGGCGTAGAGCACGACCATCACGACCCCGCCATTCGCCTTGACCGCGGGCAGCACCGAGTCGGGGACGTTGCGCGGGTGGTCGTTGACCCCGCGCACGCCCGAATGGCTGAACATCACCGGCGCGTGCGACACTTCGAGCGCGTCCTTCATCGTCGCTTCGCTGACGTGGCTCAGATCGACGATCATGCCGAGGCGGTTCATCTCGCGCACGACCTGCTTGCCGAAATCGGTGAGCCCGTCGTGCTGCGGCGCGTCGGTCGCGCTGTCGGCCCAGGGCGTGGTCTTGCCGTGCGTCAGCGTCATGTAGCGCACGCCCATGCCATAGAGTTCGCGCAGCACCGCCAGCGACGAGCCGATCGACTGGCCGCCCTCGGCGCCGAGCATGCCCGCGACCTTGCCCGCCTTCATCTGGCTTTCGAGCTCGGCCGAGGTCCGCGCGAAGCCGAGGTCGTTCGGGTAGCGCGCGATCAGCCGTTTCGCGACGTCGACCTGTTCGATCGTCTGCTGCACCGCCTGCTGCTCGTTCGTGTTGCTCGGCACATAGACCGACCAGAATTGCGCGCCGACATGGCCCTTGCGCAGCCGCTGGATGTCGGTGTGCATCACCGTCCCGTCGGGCTTGGGCTTGGTGGTGTCGTTGAAGTCGAAATCGTTGATGACGTTGCCGACGCTGCCGCGCAGTTCCCAGGGGACGTCGTTGTGCCCGTCAAACACCGGCGCCTTCTTGAGCGCCGCCTCGGCGATCGCCTCGGGCGTTTTCTGGGCCAGTGCGGGGGTGGAAACAAGGGCGAAGGCGGCGAGGCCGGCGAGCAGGTGCGACTTTGTCATGAGGCGCGACCCTAATGCGTTGATCGGGCGGTGCAAGAGCGAGAGGGCGCGTATAGCGCGAAGGCATAGGCTATGCCGTTTTGCGGTCGGGCAAACGCACCTTGACGTTTACGTCAACCCCGCGCAGCATCGCGCCATGACAGCTTTCGACGACTGGCGCGCGCGCTCGCCTTTTTATGACGAAACCCATGAGGCGTTGGCGCAGAGCGTCCGGCGCTTCGTCGAACGCGAGGTCGCGCCGCATATCGACCGCTGGGAGGCCGAGGGCGAATTGCCGCGCGAACTGCACAGAAAGGCCGCCGAGGCGGGCATCCTCGGGCTGCGCTATCCCGAAGAATATGGCGGTCATTCGGAAGGCTTCGACAATTTCCACGGGCTGGTGCTCACCGAGGAACTCGCCGCGGTCGGCGCGGGCGGGCTCGGCGCCTCGCTGATGACGCACGGCATCGGCCTGCCACCGATCCTCGCGCTCGGCTCGGAGGAGTTGAAGCGGCGCGTCGCGCCGCCGGTGCTCGCAGGCGAGAAGATCATCGCGCTCGGGATCACCGAAGCGGGCGGCGGCAGCGACGTCGCCAACCTCAAGACCACGGCCGTGAAGGATGGCGATCATTATGTCGTCAACGGCGGCAAGATGTTCATCACGTCGGGCATGCGCGCCGACTGGCTGACCTGCGCGGTGCGCACCGGCGGGCCGGGCGCGGCGGGCATTTCGCTGCTGCTGATCGAGATGGACGCCCCCGGGGTCGAACGGACCAGGCTCGACAAGATGGGCTGGCGCTGCAGCGACACCGCCGCCGTTCACTTTGGCGACGTGCGCGTGCCCGCGAGCAACCTGATCGGGGCCGAGAATGGCGGCTTCATCGGCATCATGCGTAATTTCAACAGCGAGCGGCTGGGCATGGCGATGGGCTGCTGCGCCTATGCACGCGTGGCGCTCGCCGAGGCCGCCGAATGGGCGCAGCAACGCGAAACCTTCGGCAAGCCGCTCGTCGGCCACCAGTCGATCCGCATCAAGCTCGCCGACATGGAACGCCAGATCGAGACGACGCAGGCGTGGGTCGACCTCGCCGCCTGGCAGGTGAAGTCCGGCAAGGACCGTCCCGCCGACTTCGCGATGCTCAAGGTCCAGGCGACGCGGATGCTCGAGGCCGTCGCGCGCGAGGCCGCGCAGGTGTTGGGCGGCGCCTCCTATATCACCGGCAGCAAGGTCGAGCGCATCTACCGCGAGGTGCGCGTCAATGCGATCGGCGGTGGCAGCGAGGAAATCATGCTCGACCTCGCGGGGCGGCAATTGTTCGGGGGCAAGCGCTAGCCTGCTAGGGTGCCGCACGGAAGGCGGCTTTGGGTTGGGAAGCGGACGCTGAACTCCCCTCCCGCTTGCGGGAGGGGTCGGGGGAGGGCCTGTTGCGTTGCCAAA
>NZ_LYVN01000222.1 GCF_001990265.1 Sphingopyxis sp. KK2 | reverse complement strand
TCGACCTCGGCGACGGCAGCGTCGGCGGCGGGCGACTTGGCGGGCGCGGGCGCCGGTGTTGGAACGACCGCCGCGCTGCCATCGGCCTTGCGCGCTTCGACCTCGCGCTTCATTTCGGGGTCGAGCGCATAGCAGCCCGACAGCGTCGCGGCGGCAAGCAGGGCCGCGCACAGGGCTTTGGGCGGCAGGCGCAGGCGATGGATCATGCGGGAAGCGGCTCCGACGTGTCGCGGACGTCGCCGTCGCCGATGATCTCGTCATCGGACCGGGTTTCGACCGCATCATGCTGCGGGTGCAGCGGCGCGAGGCGCAGTACCGCATAACCCGTTATCGCCGCAACCAGCGACCCCATCAAAATTCCGATCTTGGCTTCCTCGATCAGCAAGGGGGTGCCGGGGAAGGCGAGCCCGCCGATGAACAGGCTCATCGTGAAACCGATGCCGCACAGCAGCGACACGCCATAGACCTGGAGCCAGGTCGCGCCGCGCAGCTTGCCGGCGATGCCGAATTTGACGCTCAGCCACACGCTGCCGAAAATGCCGACCTGCTTGCCGAGGAACAGCCCCGCCGCGATGCCGAGGGGCAGGGGCGCGAAGATCTGGTCGAGCGTGAGGCCCGACAGGTCGACCCCGGCATTGGCGAAGCCGAACAGCGGCACGATCGCGAAGGCGACCCACGGATGCAGCGCATGTTCGAGGCGGTGGAGCGGCGAGGTCGCGCTGTCGGGCGTGCCCGGGGTACGCTCGAAGGGGATCGCCATCGCCGCGAGCACCCCCGCGATCGTCGCATGCACGCCCGACAGCAGCATCGCATACCAGAGCAGCGCGAACAGCAGCAGATAGACGATCAGGCTTTTGGCCCCGAAGCGGTTGCAGGCGAACATCAGCCCCAGCACCGCGCCCGCCGCGGCGAGTGCGACGAGATTGATCTTGGCGGTATAGAAAAGCGCGATGATCGCGACCGCGCCCATGTCGTCGACGATCGCGACGGTGACGAGGAACAATTTGAGCGAGGTCGGCGCGCGCCTGCCGAGCAGCGCGAGCACCCCCATCGCAAAGGCGATGTCGGTTGCGGCGGGGATCGCCCAGCCCTGCGCCAGCCCCGGCGTGCCGCCGGCAAAGGCCATGTAGAGGATCGCAGGGACCGCCATGCCCGCGGCGGCGGCGATGAAGGGCAGGCGTCGCCGGTCCCAGCTCGCAAGACGCCCGTCGACGAACTCGCGCTTGATCTCGAGCCCAACGAGCAGGAAGAAAATCGCCATCAGCCCGTCGTTGATCCACAGGTGGACCGTCATCGGACCCAATTTCTCCGACAGCGTCGGCCCCGTCACGGCATGAATCATGTGCCGATAGCTCTCGCCGAACGCCGAGTTGGCGACGAGCATCGCGAGCGCTGCCGCGAAGATCAGCAACATCCCGCCCGCGCTCTCGCTTTCGAGGAAATCGCGCAGGGCGGAGCGGCTGGTCGAACTACGGGTCATCGGATGAAAGGAGGCCTTCGCTTCGGGAGGAGCCTATGTCCTAGCGCCGGACGGCGGCGGCGTCACCCTTTACGCAAGCCGCAGTTTTTACTAGTCATCCAAACTATTGGCGGCATGACGTCATATGGGGGCGAGGCGCATGGTGGGGCTGTCGACCGCAGAATTGGAAATTCTGGCCGCGACGGCCAGTCACGAACTGTTGCTCTTCGCATCGGTCGGTATCCTGTTCATCGGTTTCGACGACCTGCTTTTCGATATATTATGGTTCGTCACAGGCTCGCGTGACGAAGCTACGCCTTATCTTGCCGACATGCGCCGGCAGGGGCAGGTCATCGGGCCGCTCGCGGTCTTCGTTCCCGCCTGGGAAGAGGCCGATGTGCTGCCGGCGATGATCCGCCGGACGCTGAGCGCGTGGCAGGGCGAGGATTTCCGGCTCTATCTCGGCTGCTATCCCAATGATGTGGCCACGCTGTTCGCGGTGTCGCCGCTCATCGCGGCCGACCCCCGCCTGCGCCTCGTGATCGGTGAAGGGGCCGGGCCGACGACCAAGGGCGACAATCTCAACCGGCTGTGGGACGCGATGGGCGCCGACGAGCGGATCGAGAATATCCGCTTCGCGGGGGTGGTGTTGCACGACGCCGAGGATGTCGTGCATCGCGGCGAACTCGCGCTGTATCGCGCCGGGCTGGCGCGCCATGCGATGGTGCAGATTCCGGTGCTGCCGCTGCTTGGAATCGGCCGGCAGTGGGTGGCGGGCCATTATGCCGACGAATTCGCCGAGGCGCATGGCAAGGATATGGTGCTGCGCGGCCGGCTCGGCGCGCCGCTGCCGTCGGCGGGGGTCGGCTGCGCGCTGACCCGCAACACGCTGACCTTTTTGTCGCTGCAGCGCGGCGGGTCTCCCTTTCGTCCCGACAGCCTGACCGAAGATTATGAGATGGGGATCCTCGTCGGCACCCATGGACTGAGCACGGCCTTTGTCGCGGCGATCGATGAAGACGGCGAATGGATCGTATCGCGCGGCCCGTTCCCGGCCACCTTGTCGGGGGCGATCAGGCAGAAATCGCGATGGATCACCGGCATTGCGCTCGCGGGCTGGGATCATCTCGGCTGGCGCGGCCCCGAAAGGGGCGCCTGGACCGCGCGCTGGATGCTGTGGCGCGATCGCCGAGCGCCGCTCGCCGCCGCCGTCCTGCTCGCAGCTTATGCGGCGCTGCTCGCCAACGCGATCTGTATCGCGGGCCACCATTTCCTCGGCTGGCAGGCACGGCCGCCGGGGGCGTTGCTGCCATTGCTGATGGGGATGTCGGGGGTGCTGCTGCTGTGGCGGCTCGGCATGCGCGGCCATTTCGCCGCGCGCGCCTATGGCTGGCGGCAGGGCTTGCTCGCGGTCCCGCGGGCCTTTGTCGCCAATATCGTGGCGATGATGGCGGCGCGAAAGGCGCTCGCCGATTATTGGCGCATGCTGCGCTCGGGCCGCGTCGTGTGGGACAAGACGCGGCGGAGCGAAAGCGACCTGCTGCTGATGGCGTCGGCGACGCCGGTTCGTCGCCGGTGATGAAGGCGGCGACCGCGACCGGCCCGCGCAATGGCGCGCGGCCGCTGCGTTTCCTGATGCTGCTGCTCGGCGGCTGGACGGTGGTGCGCGTGATGGCGCACTGGACCGTGCCGGCGCCGATGCAGCCGATCGAGATCGTGGCGGCGCCGGCGGAGGCACGTGCGGATTTCGATCCGCTCTGGGCTTCGGTCGTTGCGGCGTCCGATCGGCGGACCCTGCCCACCGCGTCGGCCGCGCCGATGGCTCGTGATGCATCGCATGGCGTCCTCCTGCCACGGTCGGCGCAGGACTTTGCCGAGGCGCCCGCCAAGGGCGACGCGCTCGGCGGGCTGCGATCCGCCATGCTCGCGCGCCTGTTGCCTCCGCTGCCGGGTGGCGAGGAGCGCGCGGCGGTCGCCGGCCGGGCGTGGGTGCCGGCCGAATTGCTGCCCTATGCGGGGCCGCCGGGCAGCGGCCAGCCCTATTGGATGAAGCGCCAGCTGGCGGGATGGTCGCTTGGCGGCTGGGCCTATGTCCGCGCCGGATCGGGCAAGGCACCGGGCGGCGGCCTCGCGGCCGCGAGCCAGCTTGGCGGCAGCCAGGCGGGGGTGCGGATCGCTTATGGCTTCGGCGACAGCGGGCGGCTGCGCGCTTATGGCCGCGTTACGATCGCGCTGGCGCAGCCGCGCCAGCGCGAACTGGCCCTCGGCCTCGCCTTTGCGCCCGTCGCGCATTGGCCGGTCGATGCGGCGATCGAACAGCGCGTCGCGCTCGGCAGTCAGGGGCGTACGGCGCTCGCGGCGACGGTCGTCGGCGGCGTGAGCGATGTGCCGCTGCTCGGGCGCTTCCGGCTCGAAGCCTATGGCCAGGCCGGCGTCGTCGGCACCAGGCGCCGCGAAGGTTTCGCCGATGCCGCGGTCGTCGTCGATCGCGAGATTGCGCGCGGACCCGAAGGGAGCGTGCATCTCGGCGCGCTCGCGGCGGGGTCGGTCCAGCCC
>NZ_LYVN01000221.1 GCF_001990265.1 Sphingopyxis sp. KK2 | reverse complement strand
CACCCCGCCCCGCCCCGCGAAGGGAGGGGATGCCAGAGGGCCGGTTCGACCCGATGACAGGGAAAGCCGCGCAGAAATAAATCGGGGCGGCCCTGTTATCAGGTGCCGCCCCAGTTGGTGGATCCGTCGGGGAGAGGGAGAGGACGGATCGGAGATTGGTGTCTTTGTGGCTTGTCTTAGTTGGCGGCCGCCATCTGGCTGTCGCCCTGGACTTCGGCAACGCCGGCAACCTTGAGCGCGGCGCGGAACTGCTTGGCGGCGGCGCGTTCGTTGCCCGCTTCGCAAAGCTTCTTGCCGGTCGCGACGAAGCGCTTGGCGTTCGCCTGCTTGCTGGCGTCGGCGGTGCCGGCGGCGGTCGACGCCTGGTCGGCGAGGCCGGCGCAGCGATAGTCGGCAGCCGACTGGGCATAGGCGGGCGAGGTGGTGGCGACGAGGCCGGTGAAGGCGAGGGCCGAAGCGGCGACGATCGTCAGTGCGGTCGGGAAGCTGCGGAAAGCGGAGAGCTGAATGGTCATGGGAGAGGTTCCTTTCGTTTCGTTGTGCAACCTTTTTAGTCGCGCTTGCGCCAATAGATAATCCTCTATAATCTGCAAGTGCTTTGAAGCAGGATTTAACAATCCCCCATGGGGTGCTCGACGGGATCGAAGCCTTCCTCCGTGTCGCGGAGCGGCGGAGCTTTTCTGCGGCGGCCTCCGACCTCGGCGTCTCCCCCTCCGCCATCAGCCAGATCATCAAGGGCCTCGAGGCGCGCGTCGGCGCGCCGCTGTTCATGCGCACCACGCGCAGCGTCGGGCTGACCCAGGCGGGCGAGATGTTCCTCGAACGCGCCGCGCCGGCCTATGCCGGGCTCGGCGACGCCTATGAGGCGGCGCGCAACCTCGGCAACCGCCCCGCCGGACGGCTGCGGATCAATTTGATGCGCGGCGCGGTGCAGCCGCTGTTCGAACCGATCATCGCGGGCTTTTGCGAAACCTATCCCGAGATCGAGCTCGAGATCTACGCCGAGGACGCGCTCGCCGACCTCAGCGCCGGCGGCTTCGACGCCGGGGTGCGGATGGGCGAAGCGCTCGATGCCGACATGATCGCGGTGCGCCTCACCGGGCCGTTCCGCTTCGTCGCGGTCGCGACCCCGGGCTATCTGGAAAAGCACGGCCGCCCCGAAACCCCCGAAGAACTGCGCAGCCATCGCTGCGTGCGGATGCGGATGGGCAGCGGCGCGCTGATGCCCTGGACCTTCGAGAAAGGGAATCGCGAGATCGAGGTCGGGGTGACCGGGCCGGTGATCGTCAACGACTTCACCGCGATGATGGTCGCGGTCCATGCCGGGGTCGCGATGGGCATGACCGCCGAACCGGTGGTCAAGGCGCAGGTGGCGGCGGGCGACCTCGAACTGGTGCTCGGCGACTATGCCTGTTCGACCTCGGGGCTTTTCCTCTATTACCCCAGCCGCAAGCAGGTGATGCCCAAGCTGCGCGCCTTCATCGATTATGTGCGCGATTATCTGCCCGACGACGTCACCAGCTGACCGTCTGCAAAGCCAAGCTTCGACAGGGCGTAGAAACTATTCCCTTCACCGGCGGCAGAAAAATTGCTCTGGCGCAATCTGACGAATCACGGCAGCAGGTTGTCAACTAAAAGGGTTGGGAAATTAAATGCACGAGATACTCGCCTTCGACCTGTCAGCCATCTGGCCGTTCATCCTGATCGGCTTTGCCGCGCAGCTCGTCGACGGCGCGCTCGGCATGGCGTTCGGCGTCATCTGCAACACCCTGCTCGTCGCGGTGATGGGCGTGCCCCCGGCGACCGCGTCGGCGCGCATCCATGTCGTCGAGGTGTTCACCACCGCGGTGTCGGGGATCAGCCACCTGATCCACCGCAACATCGAATGGCCGCTTTTCTGGCGCCTGCTCATTCCCGGCGTCACCGGCGGCGTGCTCGGCGCCTATGTGCTGACCTCGCTCCACGCCGATATCGTGAAGCCCTTCGTGCTGGCCTATCTGGTAGCGATCGGCATCTGGCTGCTCATTCGCGGCCTGCTCTATCCGCCCAAGATCCAGAAGCCGACGGTGGTCGCGCCGCTCGGCCTGATCGGCGGCTTCCTCGACGCCGCCGGCGGCGGCGGCTGGGGTCCGGTCGTGACCTCGAACCTGCTTGTCCAGGGCGCCGAACCGCGCAAGGTCGTCGGCACGGTGAACAGCGTCGAATTCTTCCTGACCCTCGCGGTCTCGGCGACCTTCATCTACCAGCTGGGCTTTGCCGACATCGCCGGCGCGACGCTCGGCCTGCTGATCGGCGGCGTGTGCGCGGCACCGCTCGGCGCGATCATGGCGAAGCGCTTCTCGGTCAAGCTGATGCTGACGCTCGTCGGTGTCGTGCTGACCGCGACCAGCGCCTTCGGGCTGTACCGCGCACTGATGTGATCCGGCGCCATCCTCCCCGCTAGAGTGATTTCGAGTGAAATGGAACATTTCACGACTCGGAAATCACGGAAAAACAAGAATCTAGAGTGCCGGTTTTGATTCCATCAAAACCGGCACTCTAACGGGGAGGATTGGCCGGGCTAGGCCTTCGCCAACCCCAGCAACGCCTCGCAATCGTCCCACAAGGTCGCGCAGGCCGCATCGTCGCGCGCCAGCTCCGACGGCGCGATCCTGACCAGCGCCGGCGTCCGCACCGACCAATAATCGCCCTGCGCCGCCGCATAGGCCGGATCGGCCGCCAGTTCGGCAAGATATTGGCCCGACAGTTCGACACTGCTCTTGCGGTCGCTCTTCATCAGCAGCGGCAGGATCAGGCTCGCGAGCGTCGACAGGATCGTCCCGCTCGCACGCGCCAGCCCGGTCCACGGCACATAGCCCGGGTCGAAACTCATCGCCGACAGGTCGGGCCGCCGCCGCGCGACTTCGCGCGCAGTCATGATATTGGCGAGCTTCGACGAACTATAGGCCCGGAACGCCCGCGAACGAGCGCTCTTGGGCAACGTCGGATCGCGATCGGGAAAGGCCAGCCATTCGGCCCTGGCGTGCGCGGGCGGGGTCACCGGGGTCTTTTCGGCGGGATCATGCGTGCCGCTGCCGGTCAGGATCACCCGCGCGCCGGGCGCGAGATGCGGCAACAGGCGGTGCAGCAGCCGGAAATGCGCGAGCTGGTTGACCGCGAAGGTCCGTTCGTGCCCGGCGGCGGTGGTTTCGAGCGTCGCGGTTTGCAAACCGGCGTTGAGGACAAGCGCATCGATCGCCGGCCCCGCAGCCAAAGCGTCGGCGAAAAGATCGACCGACGCGAAATCGTCGAGATCGAGCGGCAGCGCCCGCGCCTCCCATGCTGCGTCGACCGCCTCGGGCCGACGCGCACCGATCGTCAGCCGATGCCCGGCCGCCGCGAGCCGCGCCGCCGCATTGGCCCCGAACCCCGATGTCGCCCCGGTCATGACAATATGCATCGCTCGCACCTCCATATTAGGTTGGTTGACCAACCAAATAAGCGTGCACGCGCCATCGCGCAAGGGCTGACGGAAAAAACGGGATTATGCGGGCCCGGTCAGCCCCGCGCGCATGCCCCGGACCCATTCGTCAAAGGCGGCGCGCATGGGAAAATCGGGCTGCGACAGCCAGGCGAGCATCAACCCCTCGAACCCCGCCTTGCTCAACCGCGCGCGCAACCGGTCGATGTCGGCGGGCGCGCTGCGTCCGGCTCCCGCGGCAAAGATCCGTGCCAGCCGCTCGCGCGCCTCGGCATTGTCGGCCTCCAGCCGCGCCGCCAGCCCGGCATCGTTCATCGCGCGCACGCCGAGCGAGAGGCGAACGCGAAACAGGTCACGATGCGCGTCGAGATTGGCGGCGGCGTCGGCGATATAGGCATCGAGCAGTTTTTCGCGCGGGTGCGCCGCGATCAGGGCATCGAGCCCCGCGATATAGGCATCGGACGCGGCGGTCACCGCGGCCTCGAGCAGCGCGTCCTTGCTCGCGAAATGATAATGGAGCAGCCCCGGATTGACCCCCGCTTCGGCAGCGATCGACTTGACATTGGTATCGGCCAGCCCGTCGCGCGCGAC
>NZ_LYVN01000220.1 GCF_001990265.1 Sphingopyxis sp. KK2 | reverse complement strand
CATCACGGCATAGTCGATCGAATCCGACGGCGCGGCCGCGAACCTGGGGCCGTCGGCATAGAGCGCGTCGCCGTCGCGCTGCCCCGCCGCGAGCGCATCGTCGGCGGCCTCGAAAATCGCGCGGCAATGGGTGAGCATCGCGTCGCGCATTCGCCCGGCGCGGAAGAGGAAGATGCCGGCATTCCAGCTGTAGCCGCCCGCGAGCAGCATGCGTTCGGCCTCTTCGAGCGGCGGCTTTTCGACGAACCGGTCGACCGCGAAACCCTCTTCGCCAAGCGCCGCGCCGCTGGCGATATAGCCGAAACCGGTTTCGGGGTGCGTCGGGGCGATGCCGAAGGTGACGAGCCAGTCCTGCTGCGCGAGCCGCGCTGCCTTCGCGATCGCGGCGTGGAAGGCGGGGACATCGGCGATGACATGGTCGCTGGGCATGACGAGCAGCAGCGTGTCGGCATCGGCCTGCGCGACGGCGAGCGCGATCGCGGCGGCGGTGTTGCGCGGCATCGGTTCGACGAGCAGCGACGCTTCGTGCGCGCCCATCTGGTCGCGCACCGTCGCGACATGGCCGTCGCCGCAGAGGATGACGGGGGGCAGGAAATGCGCGCCAGCGGGGGTGCGTGCGACCGTTTGCTGGAACAGGCTGTCGCTACCGGTCAGCGGCAGGAACTGCTTGGCACGCTGGCCGCGCGATTCGGGCCACAGCCGCGTACCGGCGCCGCCGCACAGGATGACGGGTTGGATCTGCAAGGTCATGCGAGGGGTCTAACCTGTTGAAGCGCGGGGGTCATCCCCTTGAATGGCGGGCGGGTCGTTTGTGTGACGGGGTGGGTCATCGGGCGAAGGCGGACGCCCCGTTTCCCGTCACCCCGGGCTTGACCCGGGGCCTGCCTTGTCTTTGATCCGACGGCGAAAGAAGGAAGGCGGGTCCCGGGTCAAGCCCGGGATGACGATACCATAGGCGTTCGCTTCGCAGCTCTAAGCAGCTGGTTTCCCGCTAGCCGCAACCGACGAACCATGTGTAAAATTAACCGACAGTTGACGCCTGCGCATTAGGATAAGCCCCCGAAAGGGCGCGCGCTTATCCCATGTTCCGATTGTTCAAACATTATGTCCCGCACGCGGTCGTCTGGCTGGCGCTGATCGAGTTTTTCGCGCTGCTCGGGTCGGCAGAGGGGGCGTGGCATCTTTATGCGCACCAGGCGGGGTTCGACGCGGGGAGTTTCAGCGACCGCTGGCTGCCGGTGCTGACCTTTGCGATCTCCAATTCGCTCGCGATGATGGCGGTCGGCATGTACGGGACCGAGGCGCTGCGCTCAATGGGCTTTGCCACCGCGCGGCTGCTCGCGGCGATCTCGCTCGGGGTGATTTTCCTGTCGCTGCTGGGCTTTGCGCTGCCGACCGTGACGCTGTGGCGCGCGAACAGCATCTATGCGATGGCGTTCGCGATCGCGCTCCTGTTCCTGATCCGGCTCGCGGTAACGCAGACGGCGGGGGCCGACCAGTTCCGGCGGCGCATCCTGATCCTGGGGGCGGGGCCGCGCGCGGTGCGGCTGCGGACGCTGGCCGACGAGCCGGGCAGCGGGCTGACGATCACCGGCTATGTCGCGATGGCCGACGGCGAAAAGGCGATTCCGGACGCGCTGCCGCGCGCCAAGGTTGCCAATCTGGCCGACCATGCGGTCGCGCTGGGCGCGGGCGAGGTCGTGCTGGCGATGGAGGAACGGCGCGGATCGCTGCCGCTCGCCGACCTGCTGCGCGTCAAGACCACCGGGGTGCATGTCAACGACATGGCCAGCTTCCTCGAGCGCGAGACGGGACGCGTCGACCTTGCGACGACCAACCCCAGCTTCCTGATCTTTTCGGACGGATTTTCGGCGGGGCAGCGGATCGGCAAGGTCAGCAAGCGGCTGTTCGACATCTTTGCCAGCCTGGCCGTGCTGGTGATCGGGCTGCCGCTGATCGTCATCGGCGGGATCGCGGTCAAGCTCGACAGCAAGGGACCGATTTTCTATCGCCAGTCGCGCGTCGGGCTGTTCGGCGAACCCTATAATATCGTCAAGATCCGGTCGATGCGCACCGATGCCGAAGCGGCGGGGCAGGCGGTGTGGGCGAGCGAGAATGACCCGCGGATCACGCGCGTCGGCAACATCATCCGCAAGCTGCGCATCGACGAACTGCCGCAATTGTGGTGCGTGCTGAAGGGCGAGATGAGCTTCGTCGGGCCGCGCCCCGAACGACCGAGCTTCGTCGAAGAACTGACGCGCGAGCTGCCCTATTATGCCGAGCGCCATATGGTGAAGCCCGGGCTGACCGGCTGGGCGCAGATCAATTATCCCTATGGCGCGTCGGTCGAGGATGCGCGGGTGAAGCTCGAGTACGACCTTTATTACGCGAAAAACTATTCGCCCTTCCTCGACCTGTTGATCCTGCTCCAGACGGTGCGCGTCGTGCTGTGGCCTGAGGGCGCACGCTGACGATGGGCGTACTCGCCGATCTTTCGAGCATCCTTGGCGGGCTGGCGCTCGCCGGATCCGCCGGGGTCACATTGTGGCTGCTGACGCGGCCGCGCGAGCGCATGGCGGTGCTGATGCCGAGCTTCGGCTGGCTGGTCGGCGCGGCGGCGGCGATCACGCTGTGGTGCGCGGCCTCCTATGTCTTCGGCCCCGGATCGGCCGAGGCGCTGGTCGGGCGCGCGCTGCGCAACATCGCGCTGCTCGGCTGGCTTGGCGCGACCTTCTGGAACGCGCGGGCGCCGATGTCGCGGCCGCTGCGGCTGATCCAGCGGCTGCTCGGTACCTTCTGCCTCGTCGCGCTGCTGTTCGGCGGTGCCGTGTGGCTGCGCCAGGGCGGGCTGTCGGCCGACTGGGCGGGGCCGGGGCTCGAACTGGTCGCGATGATCGTCGCCTCGGGCGGGCTGCTGCTCGTCGACAGCGGGGTGCGCCACGGCAGTGCGGGGCTGCGCATGCCGGTGCTCGCGGTCGCGGCGGGCTTTGCGATGCTCTGGGCCTATGAACTCAATATCCAGCTGATCGGCGCGCTGACAGGGTCGCTCGCAACGACGCTGATCCTGCTGCTGCCCGTCGTCGCGCTGATGGTGCTGCCGACCTTCGTCGTCGCGGCGATGGACGTCGGGCGCGAGCGGATGCGGCTGTCGCGCACCGCCGCGACGCGCACGCTGCTGCTGATCGGCGGCGCGGCCTATCTGCTGCTCATCGGGCTGGCGGGCGCGGTCGCGCGGATGGGCGGCGGCAATTATGCCGAGCTGGCGCAGGGACTCTCGCTGGTCATCGGCCTTGGTGCCGGCGGCCTGCTGCTCGCGTCGGCGCGCGCGCGCGCGTGGCTGTCGGTGATGATCTCGAAACATTTCTTCGAGCATCGCTATGATTATCGCGCCGAATGGATGCGCTTCACCGCGACGCTGGCGCGCGCGGGCGACGGCGCGGGGGGCGACGGCGCCGGCGACAAGGGGGAGGGCGACCTCTATCGCCGCGTTGCGAAGGCGCTTGCCGAACTGACCGGTAGCCCGGGTGCGCTGCTGATGCTGCCCGACGCGCAGGGCAATTATCGCGTCGCCGATCGCTGGCATTGGGAGGCCGAGGTCGAGGCCGATGCGATGCTGTCGCTGCGCTCGGCGTTCATGCTGCAGGACACCGGCCATATCGCCGACCTCGACGCGGTGCGCCGCGGCGCCACCACGGTGGCGGGCGGGCAGGACCTCGCGCTTCCCGACTGGCTGATCGCCGACCCGCGGGCTTGGGTGGTCGTGCCGGTGCTGCATTTCCAGCGCATGATCGCGGTCGTCGTGCTGCACCGCCCGCCGGTGTCGCGCGCGCTCGACTGGGAGGATCTCGACGTGCTGCGCATCGCGGGGCGGCAGGCGGCGAGCTACCTCGCCGAATCGCACAGCCAGCAGGCCTTGTCGGAGGCCAGGCGCTTCGACGAGTTCAACCGCCGCTTTGCCTTCATCATGCACGACATCAAGAATCTGGCGAGCCAGCTCGCGCTGCTGGCGCGCAATGCCGAGCGCCACGCCGACAATCCGGCGTTCCGCGCCGACATGGTCGAGACGCTGAAGCTGTCGGCGGGGCGATTGTCCGACCTGCTCGCCCGGCTGTCGCCGCGCGAACGCGGGCGTGCGGCGGAGGCGGGGCGCGTGCTCGTCGAGCCGGTGCTCGATGCGGTCGCGGCGCAGATGCGGCCGCGCCGCGCGCTGTCGATCGGCTGCGAGGCGGGGCTTGCCGCCTGGGCCGACG
>NZ_LYVN01000219.1 GCF_001990265.1 Sphingopyxis sp. KK2 | reverse complement strand
CGGCATTACCGTCGCCGGCGACGGTAATGCCGCCATATTCCCACGACGAGGAGAAGATTTTCGGCAGCGCCTCGATATGCTGGATCGGCTTGTAGGTGGTCACCGACCAATAGGGACCGAATTTCGAATCCTCGCAGCGATAGATGGGCGATTCGGCACGAAGCTGGCGCATCGGCTCCTGCCAGCGATCCTCGCTCCAATATTCGGCGCGCGAGACATCGAGGGGATTTTCGATTTCGGGGGCGATACGGACTTGGGTGGCCATGGGCTGCTCCTCTGCGCGGCCGTCTGGCGCGGCCGATTCAGTTGCAGAATGCCACTATTTACAGCTTTGTCAATGTGGGGTGGGTGGCGGCTTTGGGGTGGCTAGCTGCCAGGCGGCTTTCGAACTCCACGCTCCGAAAAGCTGACATTGACAGAGACCGCAAGATTTTGCTCCTTTCCGATCATGGAAGTAACGGCACAATCTCGGCTCAAATTTACGTTGGAGAGATTAGCTACTAGGTCGATCGGCGGCCTAGGAAGGTCATGGGCTGGGCCAAAGCCGAGAGGCGATTCCACGATCGCAATGATTGCATCCAATGTGGGGTTGGATGCGCAAGGCCGGGAAGCGGATTTCCATCCGCTTTCGGCAAAGGACGCACCAATTTGGCTGACGCTCTTTGCAACACAGTCGCTTCACCACGGCGAGCGAACAATTCCAGTGGGCATTCAAGATGAAATTACAGAATGCCTTCGGACACTAGGCCCGGATGCGAAATTTTTCAGCAAAGGGATTTGGCAGCAGACGCGCCGCATGAAACACTATGAACTGGTATGCTCGGAAAGCGGATGGGATCGGCGTCGTCACCAATTGTTGTTTCAAGGGAACAGCGAACCACTACCCCCGATTGACGTGATACAAGACGGAGGCCTCATCGGCTTCGACGATGCTACAGCTTTCATTTTTTGGGTCGAAGAGGACGATTGACTGCCTAATCGGAGCGTCTGCTAATGTCACTGGTGTCGAAAGGCGCGAATGACCGAGTACGGTCGCTTCCCGACATTCTCCGTAGGTGTCTTACCGGCCCTTCTTCCGCCGCCAGAAGCGCCAGTCGCTGCGGCCGCTGAGCACGCCGGCGCGGAAAAGGCGGACCGAAAGGTAGACGACGAGCGCGACCCAGATCGCCTGCCAGCCGAGCGCGAGCAGATGGACGCCGATCGCATCGTCGGTCGCGGCGCGCGCCGCCATCGCGAGCGGCGAGGAGAAGGGGAAGATTTGCGCGAAGGTCGCAAGCCCGCTGCCCGGCGCGCTCGCCGAGGCGGCGCACAGGCTGAACATGCCGACCTGAAAGATGGTGATCGGCAGGCTGAGCATCTGGATTTCGCGCACCGTGCCCGCCTGCGCGCCGACGCCGAGGAAGACGGCGCCGAGCAGCAGGAAGGACATGACGAAATAGGCGAAGCCGATCGCGAGGAAGAAGGGCCAGCCGACCGCGGGGGTGGCCGCCATCGTTGCCGCCGCCTTGCTGGCGCCGCCCGCCGCGGCGATCGCGGCCGGATCCATCTGGGTCACGGCGACGAGCCCGCCGCCGATCGCCATCACCATCCAGAAGGCGATGAACAGCACCGCGACGCCGAGAAAGCCCAGTAATTTGCCGAGGAAGACGCTTTCGAGCGGCACCGCTGCGGCGAGGATCTCGATCACCTTGTTGCCCTTTTCCTCGGCGAGCGAGCTCACCGTCTGGCCGGCGAGGAGCAGGGTGAGCAGGAAGATGACGAAGACCGCGCCGAAGCCGAGCGACTGCTGCGCCGCAATGCTGGTGCCCCCGCTCGACAGGCTTTCGAACTTCGGCGTGACGGCGGGCAGCGGGCCGGCGGTGCGGCTGCGCAGCGCCTCGCCCGCGAGCAGCGCGAGATAGCGGCCCGAGCTGCTGCCCGGCTCGCGCTCGACGATGCGCGGGGTTTCGAGCGCGCCGCTGAGCACCGCATAGGTGTCGCTGCCCTTTTCGCGCGCGATCGCGATCGGATCTTCGGTCGCGGGGCTGGCGGCGCGCAGCTCGAGCAGCGCGGGTTCGCGCGGCATTGCGGTGCGCAGCCGCGCGTCGACCGCGCGCAGCGCCTCGATATCTTTCGCATCGACGATCGCGACGAGGCGGCCGGCGCCGCGCGCGCTGTCGGCGAGCTGCGATGCGCCCATGCCGCCCGCGAGCCCCATGCCGACCATGAACAAGGGCGCGAGCAGGAAGAGCAGGAAAGTCGGGGTGGCGACGATCGCGAGGAAATCGCGCCGCGCGACGACGACCATATTCTTGAGGAAGGCGTTCATGCGCTGACCTCTTCACTCGCTTCGACGGCGGCATCGGCGGTGAAGCCCGCGTCGACCTGGCGGACGATATGGACGAAGGCGTCGTGGAGCGCCGGGCGGCTGATCGACAGGCCGGTGACGCCGAAATGGCTCGATGTGATGCGCGAGAGCAGGGGTTCGACGTCCTTGTCCAGAATCGCAAAATGCCAGGCCTCGCCTCGCCGCTCGGCGCCGGCGGGGAGCAGCGCGGCGACCGCATCGGCGCCGACCTCGGCGCGCGGGGTATAGCGGACCTGCATGGGAAGCAGCGCGCGCGCGTCGTCGACGCTCCCCTCGAAGCGCCGCTGCGACCGCGCGATGATCGCGAGCCGGTCGCACAGCCGTTCGGCATGCGCCATGACGTGGGTCGAAAAGAGGATCGTCGCACCGCGGTCGCGCTCGCGCCGGACGAGCATTTCGAGCCGTTCCTGGTTGACCGGGTCGAGCCCCGAGAAGGGCTCGTCGAGCACGATGAGGTCGGGGGCGTGGACGATCGAGCCGATGAGCTGGACCATCTGTGCCATGCCCTTCGACATCTTGCGGATCTTTTCGTCGATGACGCGCTCGAGCCCGAGTTCGGTCATGAAGGTCGCGGCGCGGCGGCGGCCTTCGGACCAGTCGAGCCCGCGCAGCGCGCCCATGAAGGCGATCGCCTCGCGCGCTTTCATGCCGGGATAGAGGCCGCGCTCCTCGGGCAGGTAGCCGATGCGGTGGCGCACCGATTGCGGCTTGTGTCCGCCGAGCAGGCGGCTCGCCCCCGCGTCGGGATCGATGATGCCCAATGTCATGCGCAGGCTGGTCGTCTTGCCCGCGCCATTGGGGCCGAGCACGCCATAGATGCTGCCCGTCGGGACCTGCAGGCTGACGTCGTCGACCGCCTTGAACGCTTCATAATATTTGGTGAGGCCAAGGGCCTCGACGGCGAGATCGGTCAAAAGCTGGTCCTGCAAAATGTCTCTGCCGCCCCTATGACATGCAAAGCCGGCTCGCGTATAGGGCGGCAATGGTTGCCGAAGCCTTGCCCCCTCCCATTGGCACGATCGAGCAGCGGCTCGAAGCCGTGGCGCGCGAGCATGGCTTCGTCGCCTTCGGCATCGCGCGCGCCGATGCGGCGCCGCTGACCGCCGCGCGGCTCAACGCCTGGCTCGCCGACGGCAGCCATGGCGAGATGATCTGGATGGAAAGCCGCGCCGAGCAGCGCGGGTCGCCGCGCGGGCTGTGGCCCGAGGTGAAGTCGGTGATCGCGCTGGGGATGAGCTATGCGCCCGAGGTCGATCCGCTCGCCCTCGCGGCGCATCCCGACCGCGGCCGGATTTCGGTCTATGCGCAGGGCGCCGACTATCATGACGTCGTCAAGAAGGCGCTGAAACATGTCGCGCGCTGGCTGGTGGCCGAGGCCGAGGGCGCCGAGGTCAAGGTGTTCGTCGACACCGCGCCGGTGATGGAAAAGCCGCTGTCGGCGGCGGCGGGGCTCGGCTGGCAGGGCAAGCATACCAACATGGTCAGCCGCGAGCATGGCAGCTGGCTGTTCCTCGGCGCGATCTATACGACGCTCGACCTCGCGCCGGCGGTGCCGGGGTGCGATACATGCGGCAGCTGCGCCGCATGCCAGGACGCGTGCCCGACGCAGGCCTTTCCCGCGCCGTACCGGCTCGATGCGCGGCGCTGCATCTCCTATCTGACGATCGAGCATGCGGGGTCGATCCCCGAGGAATTTCGCCGCGCGATGGGCAACCGCATCTATGGCTGCGACGATTGCCTCGCGGTGTGCCCGTGGAACAAATTCGCCGACGCCGCGGCGCGGAACAAGGCGTTCCTGCCGCGCGCCGAACTCGTCGCGCCGTCGCTCGGCGACTTGCTCGCGCTCGGCGATGCCGAGTTCCGGCAGGTGTTCGCGGGGTCGCCGATCAAGCGCATCGGGCGCGGGCGGATGGTGCGCAACGCGGCGATCGCGGCGGGGAACAGCGGCGATGCGCGGTTCCGGCCGGCGCTC
>NZ_LYVN01000218.1 GCF_001990265.1 Sphingopyxis sp. KK2 | reverse complement strand
GCCCTCGACCGCCGCGATCACGGGCTTTTCGAGCAGCATCCGTGTCGGCCCCATCGGGCCGGGGCCGTCGGGGTCGTAGCGGGTCTGGCCGACCGCGCCGAGGTCGAAGCCCGCGCAGAACTGCCCGCCGCTGCCGGTGAGGATCGCGACGCTCGCGCTGTCGTCGTCGGCGAAGGCGGCGAAGGCACTGCGCAGCGCATCGGCGGTCGCGGGATCGACGGCGTTGCGCTTCGCCGGACGGTCGATCGTGACGATGAAAACGGGGCCGTCGCGGCCCACCAGCACGGACATGTCTGCCTCTCCCCCGGGGTCGTGGACGCAGCATGGCGCGGTGGGGGGTTGAAAGCCAGCCCCCGCATCCCTACATAAGAGTCATGCGGGCCGGGCCCCTCTGGCGTCGGCGGGATTTTTCCCGCCACGTGATGTCGGACCGCATCGGGTGACACCGATGCTTGGGCCTACCTCCCCCCCTATCTTGGGTCTTGGCGTCGGCGTCACCTGTCTTTTTGAGCTTGCTCGATCAGGAGGCCCCACATGCGCAATACCACGCGTTTCTACCGACTTTCACTGCTGTACCGGCAGCTCGACGATGCCCTGCGCCGCGAAGCGCGCGGGCGCGGCGGCGATGCCTTTCGCTTGCTGCGGCTGAAAGCTGCGAAGCTCGCGGTCAAGCGCCGCCTGTCGGCGCAGATGCAGCCCGCGCTCGCGCGCTGACCAACCAACATAAATGATCGCGCGCGCTGCTCCCTGTGAGCGGCGCGCTCGGCCTGTTCAGGGAAAAGACAATGGAATTTCTATACGCCGACTGGCTGGGCACCCCGGCCTGGTTCTGGCTGGCCTTTATCGGGCTGGTCGTCGTCCTCACCGCCTTCGACCTTGGGGTGCTCAACAAGGAGAATAAGGAGATGGGGATAGGCGAGAGCCTGAAGCTCTCGGCCTTCTACATCAGTATCGCGCTCGCGTTCGGCGCCTGGGTCTGGATCGCCAAGGGCGGCGAGGCGGGGCTGCAATATTATACCGGCTTCTTCATCGAGAAGGCGCTGTCGATCGACAATATCTTCGTCATCTCGCTGATCTTCACGACCTTCGCGATCCCGCCGAAATATCAGTATCGCGCGCTTTTGTGGGGCATCGTCGCGGTGATCGTCCTGCGCGGCATCATGATCGCGGGCGGCGCGGCGCTGGTCACCGAATATGGCTGGGTGCTGTATATCTTCGCCGCTTTCCTGATCTTCACCGGCGTGAAGATGCTCTTCGCGAGCGACACGCCGATGGACGTGAAGGGCAATCCGGTGGTGAAATGGCTGTCGCGGCACATCCCGCTGACGCACGAGCTGCATGGCGAGAAATTCTTCGTGAAGCAGCCCGACGGCAAGACCGGCAAGCTGGTGACGGCGGCGACGCCGCTGTTCCTCGCGCTGGTCGTGATCAACCTTGCCGACCTGGTGTTCGCGGTCGACAGCGTGCCGGCGATCTTTGCGATCACGACCGACACCTTCATCGTCTATACGTCGAACATCATGGCGATCCTCGGCCTGCGCGCGCTCTATTTTGCGCTGTCGGCGATGGTCCACCGCTTCCATTACCTGAAATATGCGCTCGCACTGGTGCTGGTGTTCATCGGGTCGAAGATCTTCGTCGCCGATTTCATCCTCGGCGGCGACAAGTTCCCGCCGCTGGTGAGCCTGGGGGTGACCGTCGCGCTGATCGCAGGCGGTATCATCTGGTCGCTGGTCAAGACCAAGGACCAGCCGATGGTGATCGAGAAATAAGGAGGAAGAGGGCGGGCCGCGAGGTCCGCCCTTTTTCGCCCAACCTTTTTTTGGTCAGACCGCGAGCAGCAGCGTGTCGTCCTCGTGCGGCGCGGCGGCCTCGAACGAAGGCAAGGGCTCGAATTCCGCGTCCTGCAGTTCGGTCGCGGCGAGGCCGTCGAGCTTGTAATGGCCGAGCTTCCAGTCCTCGGGCGAGCGCCAGTTCTTGCTGAGGTTGAGCGCGCTGACGAACAGGTCGCCGCGACGTTCGAACATCTGGTGCGGCGCGAGCTGCATCATATTGCCATTATATTGCGCGGTGACCATGCGGCGACGCGCGATGGCTTCCATCAGTTTGAGGCGGGTATCGTCCATCAACGGGCGACCGGGGGAGAGAGCGGATTTTTGTTGTGCATCGCACCATAATGCACGCGAATTGTGACGGTTCAAGGTCCGATCGACAAAAAAATTGATGAATCGTCCGAATTGATAGCGATATCAGGACGGCGCTTTCATCGCCGCCAATATCGCCTCGGCAGCGAGGCGGCCGGTCTGCGCGCCGCCGTTCATATAACCGGGAAAGGCGTCGGACAGATGCTCGCCGGCAAAGACGATCGGACCGACGACGGCCTGCTGGCTCGTCTTGCCATCCTCCTCGAGCCAGAAATGCGGCGCGAAGCGGGTGAGCTGGCCGGGCTTGAAGGTCGAATAGGCGCCGCGCGAAAAAGGATCCTTGACCCAGGCGGTGCGGCGCATGCTGGTGGCCTTGAGGCCGGGCACCGCGGGGGCAACGGCGTCTTCTGCGCGGCGCAGCGTGGTTTCGGGCGCCGCGGATTGCAGTTCGTCGACCTGGTCGCCGCCGAAGAACCAGGTAAGCACCCCGGCCGGACCCGGCTGGCCCGAACTCGCGTCCCAGAATTCGGAAAAGACGCCGGGGCCCTTGGTGTCGACCGCCCAGGCGGCGCCGGCGGGACCGGTCCTGTCCTCCCACACGCGCGTCGCATAGCCGGCGTTGATCTTGTCGTTGCGGCCGCTGTCGATCTCGGCGACCAGCGCGGCCCACTCCTTGGGCAGCAGTCCGCCATAGTCGATCGTGCGCATCAGCGGCGCGGGGACGGTGACGATGACGCGGTCGACGCGATCGGCCTTGCCATTGGCGAATTTGAGGTCGAGCGCGTCGCCCGACTTCGCGATCGATGCGAGCGCGTGCCCGGTCGAGATTTTGGCCATCAGCGGTTCGGAGAGCGCCTTGACGACGCTCGACGAGCCGCCGGTGAGGATGAACCGCTCGTCGCTCAGCGAAATGAGCTCGGCCTGCTTGCCGTCGACGACGGGCAGGTTGAAGAGCAGTTCGATCGCCGAAGCGTCGCCGGGTTCGGCGCCGAATTCGGTGCGGATCGTCGCGTCGAGCAGCGCGCGGACGTGCGGTTTCATCAGCGCGGCATATTGGTCGAGATAGGCGGTGACCGAAATGGCGTCGAGTTTCGGGGCCACAGTGTCGTAATCGGCGTCGAGCGCGGCGGCATCCTTGGCGATCTGCGCCGCGATGGCGCGCAAGTCGTCGATCAGTTCGGCATCGCCGAGCAGGCGGCCGTCGGCGACATAGCGGCTGTGCGCCGCCATCGGCTTGCGGTCGATCAGCGGGGTGGCGAAGCGCTTCGCGAGCGCGAGCATGTCCGCATGGTCGGTGTTGATGAGGTTGCCGCCATCCTCGATATTGAATCCCCGAAAGAAATCCGTGGTCAGCACGCGCCCGCCGAGCCGCCCGCGCGCCTCGTAGAGCTGCGCCTCGACCCCGGCGGTGGTGAGCGCGTCGAGCGCGACGAGGCCCGCGAGGCCGCCGCCGATGATCGCAACGCGGCCGACCGGCTTGTCGGACGATGGTGCAAAGCAGCCGGCGAGTGGCAGCGCCGCAGTCGCGCCGAGCGCGGCGAGGACGCGGCGGCGCGTGATGCCGTCGGGCAGGGCGATCGGCGGCTCGGCGCCGTCATCGGCCAGATTGGCGCGTCGGGCGGCATTGAGCAGCCCCCACAATGGTCCGGAACCCCGCATCGGTCACCTCCCCGTTTGTTTGCCCGGCGCGAAGCTAGCATGTTTCGCGGGAGGTGCGAAGCAAAGCTGCCTTGGGGCGGGGCGCGGTCCGAAGCTAGCGCCGCCCGATGCGGTAATCGATACGGATGCGGACCCAGGCGCCGACCATCGACTTGCCGCCGACGCGCGGCGGGCGGACGCGGAACTGCCACGCGGCGGCGAGGATCGCGCGGTTGAGCTGCGACCCGTTCGGATATTCGTCGATCCCGACGCAATCCTCGACGCGGAAATCGGCGACGGTGCGGCAAGCGATCAGCCCCCAGCCGGGGCCGGCGGCGGTCGACAGGAAGCCGCGCAATTCGTCGTCGCTCGGTTCGCGATACCAGGCGGCGGCATAGAGCGGCTCGCCGTTGGGTGCAGTGCCGACGCGTTCGGTGTCGCGGCCCATGGGCGAGCCGCCCTTGTTCGGCGGGCCATAGGTCTGCCCGCTGGGGCCGCGCACCCCGATCGGCGGCGCGGTCGGCGACGGCACCCACTGGGCG
>NZ_LYVN01000217.1 GCF_001990265.1 Sphingopyxis sp. KK2 | reverse complement strand
GGCTGCGCCGCCGCGCCGCGCGCAGATGCGCGAGCGCCGCCGCGACCGCGGGCCAGCGCGGGTCGAGCAGGCGCCGCGAAGAAAAGCTCGGTTTCCGGGGTGCGATATCGATCATCATGATCGATGGCATTAAAGCCGGCGCGCGTAGGAATTCGAGAGCGAATTTCGCCCGCCGCATTGAGATTTCACTATGCGCGCCGCTGCCTCAGCCGCGCAGGATCTTCTCCATCTTCTTGCCCTTCGCCAGCTCGTCGACCAGCTTGTCGAGATAGCGGATCTCGCGCATCAACGGCTCCTCGACATTTTCGACGCGGATGCCGCAGATCACCCCGGTGATCAGCTCGCGCGCGGGATTGAGCTTCGGCGCCTGCGCGAAGAAATCTTCGAAATTCGTCCCCGCCGCCAGTTCGCCCTCGAGCGCTTTCTGGTCATAGCCGGTCAGCCAGCGAAAAATCTCGTCGACCTCGGCCTTGCTCCGCCCCTTCTTTTCGGCCTTGGCGACATAATGCGGGTACACGCTCGCGACGCTGATCGAATAGATGCGGTGCCCCGCCACTACCCCAGCACCCACGACCGCCGCGGATAGCCCTGCGCCCAGAGCAGCGCGGTCAGGTCGTGATGCCGGATCGCGGCGTCGGCGGCCTCGCCCGCCGACGGATGCGGATGATATCCGATGCCCAGCCCCGCGGCGGTGATCATCGGGATGTCGTTCGCGCCGTCGCCGACCGCCAGCGTCTCGGCGAGCGGCAGGCCGTGCTTCGCCGCCTCGGCCTCCAGCGTCTCGAGCTTCGCGGCGCTGTCGACGATCGGCTCGAGCACGCGGCCCGACAATTTGCCGCCCGAAATCTCCAGATTATTCGCGATCACCTTGTCGAAGCCGATCGCCTCGCCCACCGGGTCGGCAAAGGCGGTGAAGCCCCCCGACACCAGCACCGAATAAGCGCCATGCGCCTTCATCGTCTGCACCAGCGTGCGCGCGCCGCGCGTCAGTCGCACCCGCTCCATCCGGCATTCGGCGAGCACACCCTCGGCCATCCCGCCGAGCAGCCCGACGCGCTCGAACAGCGCGGCGCGGAAATCGAGTTCGCCGCGCATCGCGCGCTGCGTGATCGCGGCGATCTGGTCCTTGATCCCTGCATAATCGGCGAGTTCGTCGATGCATTCGACGGTGATCATCGTCGAATCCATGTCGGCGATAATCAGTTTCTTGGTGCGGTCGCCCAGCGGCTGGACGACGACGTCGAGCGCGCCATGGTCCATCTTCGCCAGTTCCTCGCGCGCGCTGACCAGGCTGCCCTGGAAGACGATATCGGCGGCATCGCCGACGTCGAGCCAGTGCGGTGCGCCGACTTCGTGTCCCGTCGCGTCGAGCCGGTCGATCGCCTCGCGAACCACCTCGTCGGTCAGCTTCCCGGCTGCTATCAGCGTGGCTACGAACATGGCATCACCTTCCCTCTCTTCGGCGGCACCGCCGCCCGTCGCGCTTATCGCCGGACCCACCGCAAGCGGCAAGAGCGCGCTGGCCGTGGCACTTGCACGCCACCTTGGCAATGGCGTCGTCGTCAACGCCGACGCCAGCCAGGTCTATGCCGACCTCGCCATCCTCTCGGCGCGCCCCACGGACGAGGAAATGGCGGGCATCCCCCACCGTCTCTTCGGCCATGTCGACGCCGCCGAGGCGCATAATGCCGCGCGCTGGTCCGACGAAGCACGCGCGGCGATCAAGGACGCGCATGCCGCGGGGAAGGTTCCCATCCTCACCGGCGGCACCGGCCTTTACCTGCGCAGCCTGCTCTTCGGCATCGCCCCGGTGCCCGAGATCGACCCCGCGGTGCGCGACGCGGTGCGCGCGATGGAGGTTGCCGACGCGCATGCCGCGCTCGCCGGCGCCGACCCCGCCGCCGCCGCGCGGCTCAATCCCGCCGACAGCACCCGCGTCGCGCGCGCGCTCGAAGTCATCCGCTCGACCGGCCGCCCGCTCGCCGACTGGCAGGCCGCGACGAGCGGCGGCATCGCGGATGAGATCGCGCTCACCCCCTTCCTGCTGCTGCCGCCGCGCGACTGGCTGCGCGACCGCTGCGACCGGCGGCTCGAGGCGATGTTCGCCGGCGGCGCGCTGGCGGAGGTCGAGGCACTGCTCGCACGCGACCTCGATCCCGACCTCCCCGCGATGCGCGCGATCGGCGTGCCGCAAATCGCGCAATATCTGCGCGGCGAAGTCAGCCGTGCCGAGGCGCTCGCGCTCGCGCAGGCGGCCACGCGCCAATATGCCAAGCGCCAGTTCACCTGGTTCCGCCACCAGCCCCCCGCCGACTGGCCGCGCCACCCGGAATCATTAAACAACGATGATATCAACAAAATCGCAATAATATTACGTGATACGCTGTTGACAGGATAGAATCATATACCTATTGCCCGCCGACCTGCTGCAACGCACAAGCCCCCCGCTTGCCGTGTGCGCGCATGAAGGAAAGGAAGTTTGTCGTGACGGAAATGAGTGGTGCCGACATGGTGGTTCAGGCGCTGGTCGACCTCGGGGTCGACACGGTGTTCGGCTATCCGGGCGGTGCGGTCCTTCCGATCTATGACGCCCTTTTCAAGCATCCGACGATCAAGCACATCCTCGTCCGCCACGAACAGGCGGCGACCCATGCCGCCGAGGGTTATGCGCGCTCGACCGGAAAGCCCGGCGTCGTGCTCGTCACCTCGGGTCCCGGCGCGACCAATGCCGTCACCGGCATCACCGACGCGCTGATGGATTCGATCCCGATGGTCGTGCTGACCGGCCAGGTTCCGACGACTTTGATCGGTACCGACGCCTTTCAGGAATGCGACACCGTCGGCATCACGCGCCACTGCACCAAGCATAATTATCTGGTGATGGACCCCGAAAAACTGGGGCCGGTGATGCATGAGGCCTTCTATATCGCCACCCACGGCCGTCCCGGCCCGGTGGTCATCGACATTCCCAAGAATGTCCAGGTCGCGACCGGCACCTACCGCGTGCCCAACCGCATCGACCACAAGAGCTATCGCCCGCAGGTCGAGCCCGACGCCGCCGCGATTGCCGAAGCGATCGCGCTGATCGCCGCGGCCGAACGGCCGGTCTTCTACACCGGCGGCGGCGTGATCAACGCCGGCCCCGACGCCAGCGCCGCGCTGCGCCAGCTCGTGTCGCTCACCGGCGCGCCGATCACCTCGACGCTGATGGGGCTCGGCGCCTTCCCGTGCGACGATCCCAAATGGCTCGGCATGCTCGGCATGCACGGCACCTATGAAGCCAATATGGCGATGAACCGCGCCGACCTGATCATCGCGGTCGGTGCGCGCTTCGACGACCGCGTCACCGGCCGCCTCGACGCCTTCGCGCCCGAGGCGAAGAAGATCCACATCGACATCGACCGCAGCTCGATCAACAAGATCGTGCCGATCGACGTCGCGGTGGTCGGCGATGCCGGCCGCGCGCTCGATGCGCTGATCGCCGCCTGGCAGGATGCAGGCCACAAGCCGCGCGACCTTGGCGAATGGTGGCGCCGCGTCGACGGCTGGCGCGCGACGCGCTGCCTCGACTTCCCCGAAAAGAAGGAAGCCGGCGCCGACATCATGCCGCAGCGCGCGGTGAAGGCCTTGTTCGACGCGACGCGCGGCAAGGACCCGATCATCACCACCGAGGTCGGCCAGCACCAGATGTGGGCGGCGCAGCATTTCGGCTTTTCGGCGCCCAATCGCTGGCTCACCAGCGGCGGCCTCGGCACCATGGGCTATGGCTTTCCCGCCGCGGTCGGCGCGCAGATCGCGCACCCGAACCGTCTCGTCATCTGCATCGCGGGCGAAGCCTCGCTCCAGATGAACATCCAGGAAATGGGCACAGTCAGTCAGTACCGCCTGCCGGTGAAGATCTTCATCCTCAACAACCAGTGGATGGGCATGGTCCGCCAGTGGCAGGAACTCACCTACGAAAGCCGCTATTCGAACAGCTATTCGGACAGCCTGCCCGATTTCGTGAAGCTCGCCGATGCTTATGGCTGGACGGGCCTGCGCATCGACACGCTTGGCGAACTCGACGCCGGCATCCAGGCGATGATCGAAACGCCGGGACCGGTGATCGTCGACTGCCGCGTCGCGCAGCTCGCCAACTGCTTCCCGATGATCCCGTCGGGCGCCGCCCACACCGAAATGCTCCTCCAGCCGAGCGACGTCACCGGCACGATGGACGACGAAGCGAAAGCGCTGGTGTGATGCGACATTTCGGACTTCACACCCCCTCCCGCAAGCGGGAGGGGCAGCGAGACTTGGGAGCTTGCTCCCTAGTCGCAGCGGGGTGGGCATCTGCACCGGCAGACGCTCGCTACGCTCGCCC
>NZ_LYVN01000216.1 GCF_001990265.1 Sphingopyxis sp. KK2 | reverse complement strand
CGGCCGAGGCCATCACCGCGGCGGGCGCCGCGGTCGGCAGGGTGGCGGGAACCGCGAAGGCCAGTTCTTCCTTGGTGCGGACGCTGAGTTCGCGGCCGGCGGGAATGCGCCCCGACTTGCCGGTGATGAACACCGCGAAGACACCGACCGCGACGACGCCGGCGACGGTCGCGACGGTGTTGCCTTCGCCTTCCTGGCGGAAGGTGCCGGTGATCGGGATGCGCTTGCCGCCGACTTCGACGTAGCGCAGCTCGATTTCCATCTTGCCCGACTTGCCGAAGGCACCCTTGCCGGTGCGCCAGGTGATCTCGCCCGTGGCGCGCGAGCCCTTCGGGATCACGACAAAGCCGTCGTGGGTCACATTGTGGACGACGGTCATGTAGAAGGTGTCGCCCTCTTCATTCTTCTTGGTCGTCAGTTCCTCGTTCATGCTGAGCAGGATTTCGGTGTTCGCCGGCAGCGTGCGCGACGCATTGGACGCGGCAAGCGGCTGCGCGGCGACGGGCGCGGCGTCGACCACGGTCGGGACGACGGGCGGCACGGCGACCGTGGCGTCCTGGGCAAAGGCAGGCGAGAAGCTAGGCAGGACAAGGGCGAGCGCAACGGCGCCCGCAAGCGGATTCGATTTCATTTAGGCAACCCCCAAAACGGCGGACCCCCTGTCCGCCATCAGCGGTGACAATCAGGATTCAAACGAGGCGTCAATGGCGTTAACGATTGCGTTGCGACGAAACGCTGCGGGCCATTGTTTCCGGGCAGGGCGACGACGAGCGTTGCCGAGCGACGGCGCGCGCGCGCCGGTTGCGGCCGGTCTCGATCGGCCTGTTTCGCGCCGCGGTTTGCTGCTTCAGCCGCAAGGCGGATGGCGCGCTATCCGGCGGGGAGCCGGTAGGCGGTCACCTTCAGGATATTGGGGCCGATCTTGAGATGGCCGTCGCACAGCTTGCTGCTGCCCGCCGGGTCGACCGAGGGAAAGGCGAGAATGACGATGTCGCCGTCGGGCGAAAAAGTGGGGTCGTCATAGACCGCGTAATTCTTGCCGTCGCTGGTTTCCAGCGCTTCGAGCGTGCGCAGCCGCTCGCGGCGACGCGCTTCTTCGGCGATGCCGGGCAGGTCGGCGGCGTGCATCCGGATGATCGTATCACTCATGACAAGGGGACTCCTGCGGATTTCAATTTGGCGCGGAAAGCATCGACCGCGTTGCTGCTGCACTGGAGTTCGAGTTCGTCGCGGACGAGTGCGAGCATGTTGAGCGCGGTGGTCGGATCGGTCGGCGGGGTGGGCGCCGCGATGCCGAGCGCGGTGGCCGCGTCCTGGATCGATTTGCGCTTGGCGACCGCGACGCTGGAGTCCGCCTGCGCATCCTTTTCCAACTGTTCGAGTTCGCGCATCAGCGCATCGGCCTTGGCGTTGGTGGTCGCATCGACGACGCACAGATCCTTGGCCTTGGTGAAATCATATTTGGCCGCCTTGGCATTTTCGCCCGCGGCCTCGGCGGCGTCGGCGAGCGCGCCGTCGATGGTGCCCGCCGCCTCGTAGCGCATCAGGTCCGAAAACGCTTCCTCCAGCGTATAGCCGCCCTCGGGTTCCGACATGCCGCGGACGATTTCGGCGCGCACCCGCAGCCGGCGGCTGTCCATCAGCGAGACGAGGATCGGCAGCGTCTTGTCGGCGAAAAGTTCGCGGTCGAACGAGGCGCGCGCGCCGCCGGTCGCGGTCGCAACGGCGGCGAGTTCGCTGGCGGCGTTGTCGAAGATCGACCCCGCGCCGGTCAGCGCCAGCGTCAGTGCATCGAAGCCGAGATGGCTGACCTTGCCGGTCCGCGACAGGCCGCGCTGAAATTCGAAATAGCGCGCGTCGATCGCAAAGAGATAGGCGCCGATGACGCGGTTGCGAAAGGTGTTGCGGCCGCCGATGTCGGTCGGGTCGATATTTCCCATCTGCCGGATCGCGTCGTCGGGCCGATATTGCGCCACCATCGCATCGGTCTGTTGGACCGTCATCACCGGCGACGGCATGCCATCGACCGCGGCGCAACCCGCGAGCGCCAAGAAAGCAAGCGCTCCGATCGAGCGAAATGCAATAGCCATATGTCCCCCCACCAATCGCGCACCGTAAAGCGGCGCCAATATTGCGCGGTGCCATGGTCGGAAACCATGACCGCGCTATTGCGTCTCTATTATTTTTTATTGTGCGAAGGCCCAGACAGTGGAAGTTACGCCTGCATTTTTCGATTCGCAACTGTATATTATCGGCGACCGAGGGTGGTGGGGTTGGTCGCGCCGCGGCAGTCGAGCGCGGCGTCGCCGCGGGCGAGCGGCCAGAGTTCGTCCGCCTCGCGCAAGGTCGTGACCTGGTTGCCGCGGAAGGTGACGAGCCAGGCGCCGGTGCTCACCTCATAATGCGGATCGGGTTCGTAGACGGGCATGAGCAGGCCGTCGTCGCCCATATAGCGCTCCAGCTCCCAGCGGTCGCGTTCGAGCGTTGCGACATAGATCGCCTGCGTCTTGTCGCCGCCGTCGTCGATGCGGCGCAGCGAGAGCAGGCGCGGGGGGACGCGGTCGGGCTTGCCATTGTGGCTGCCGAGTTCGGCGGCGAGCGCGTCCTTGTCCTCCCATGTCGTGGTGCCGAGCGCGTCGGTGGTGACGATGACGGCGAGGAGCGCGTTGGGGCGCGGGCTCGCATTGGCGACGAGGCCGGCGAAGATATCGGCGGCGAGCGCGCAGGCGCGGTCGGTCCGGTGCGGCGGGGTCGCGACGATCGAGGTCGCGGCGACGGGCGGCGGCGTGACCAGAAGCATGGCTGGCAGGAGCAGGGCGGCGGCGCGGCGCATGGTCATCGGTCAGGTCTCTCCCGAGCGGCGCGGCCGCCCGTACCGGGGTGCGCTCGCGCAGCCCCCACTGTCAAGCGCGGGTGCCCCCGCGCGGGCGCTGCTGTCAAGCGCGCGCCGTTTACGGATAAATCAGCAATTTCTGCGATGCGGGGGACGGGGAAGCGGCCGCCGATGGCGCGGCCAAGCGGGGGAATGCGATGGCCGACTATAATGGCGACCTTTACGCCTTTTCGAACGTCCGGTTCGAGCGGCCCGACGAGAAATCGATCGTGGTCGCGTATCTGCTGTGGTTCTTCCTCGGCGGCATCGCGGCGCACCGCTTCTATCTCGGCTATAACAACAGCGGCATCGCGATGGTGCTGTTGCTCGCGGGGACGCTGGTGTTCGGCATCGCGGCGTTCCTGTCGCCGATCCTCTATATCGGGCTGCTGCTCTGGGGGATGTGGGTGCTCGCCGACGCCTTCATGATCCCGTTCATGGCGCGCTGAGCGCGGCGGCCGGGGCGACGGGCGCGGGCGGATAGGGCGCCGCGCCGGCATGGTCGTAGCTGTAGCTTTGCGACAGGCGGAAGCGGCCCTCGGCCGGCATCCATTGCCACAGATGCATATAATGGGCGCCGCCGACCATGTCCCAGCGGGCGCCCGCCGCATTCCATTCGAAAAAGACATGCGCGCCCTCCTCGAGCGCGCCCCAGTCGCCCATCGCGCGGACATGGTGCGATCCGGGGACGAGCTGGCGGCGGTTGCGATAGCCCGCCTGCGCGCCGCCGGGGCGGCGGTCGGCGCAGCTTTTGGCGACGTCGGCGACCATCGCGTCGCGGCTGGGCTCGGCAAGCCCGCCCTTGTCGTGGACCATGCGGAAATCGCCGGCGAGCAGGTCGGGCAGCGCGGCGGCGTCGCACCCTTCGAACACCGCCCAGAACAGGCGCCCGTCGAGATCGGCGATCGCGCGGTCGAGCGCGTCGCCGGTCGGCATCGGCGCGGGGGCGGGCGCCGCGAGCGCGGCGGCGAGGAGGAGCGAGAGGGGCATGGCGATTGTCCTGCTGTGTTATTTTTATAATACAGTTTGGGCGCGGCGATGCAAGCGCGCTCAGTCCCACGCATCGCGCAGCGCCGCGCCGCCATAGACGCGGTCGATCAGCGCGAAGAGCTGCGGATCGCACCGGCGCAGTTCGGCGCGGGTGTTGCAGTCGTTGTGGACGCCGTCGCCGCCGGGCGGGCCTTCGCGGTTGACGTCGAAATAGCTTTGCACCCCCTCGGCCCAATATTCGTTGCGGCTCGAGCCGGCGTAGGTTTTCGCCCACAGCCCGGCCTTGCGCGCGTGCGTCCAGGCGGCGGCGAGATCGCGTGCGAAGGCGGGATCGGCGGCGAGTGCCATTTCGGCGACGCTGTGCGCGAATTCATGGATGAAGACATTTTCACCATTCTGCCCGTCGATCAGGTTCGCCTCGGTCCCCGCGACGATCGGCAGCGTCGGCGTCGCGCCGAAGCCGCCCCAGAAGCGCGCGTCGAGCGAACGGTCGGGAAAGGCGGCGCGATATTCGGGGATGGCGCCGACGGTTTCGCCGCGTGCGAGGATGACGACGCG
>NZ_LYVN01000215.1 GCF_001990265.1 Sphingopyxis sp. KK2 | reverse complement strand
CCTCGCCGACGACCGCCACCGTCACCGAAAATATGACCGCCGCCTATCAGGCGAGCGCGACCGACGCCGACGGCGGCAGCCTGACCTTCTCGATCGACGGCGGCGCCGACGCCGGACTCTTCGCGATCACCCCCGCGGGCGCGCTCAGCTTCAGCGCCGCGCCCGACTTCGACCTCCCCGGCGATGCCGACGGCAACAATATCTATGTCGTGAACCTGCGCGTCAGCGACGGCAGCCGCAGCGCGACGCAGCAGCTCAACATCAGTGTGGTCAACAGCCCCGAAGGAATCGCGGTCCGCCGCGTCGGTACCGGTTTCAACCAGCCGCTGTTCGTCGCCGCCATCCCGGGCGACAGCCGCGTCTATGTCGCCGAAAAGGGCGGCGACGTCTTTTTGTTCGACCCCGCGAACGGCGGCAAGACGCGGGTTCTCGACATCACCGATATCAGCACCGACGGCGAACGCGGGCTGCTCGGCCTCGCCGTCTATCCCGATCATGCCACCTCGCGCCACCTGCTCGCGATGGCGACGGCGCCCAATGGCGCGGTACAGATCCGGCGCTACACGCTCAGCGGCGTCAACCCGTCGCTCGGCTATGTCACGGCACTCAGCATCCCGCATTCGGCGAACAGCAATCACAATGGCGGCTGGATCGGCTTCGGCCCCGACGGCTATATCTATGCCGGGGTCGGGGACGGCGGCGGCGCCGGCGACCCTGCGAACAATGCGCAAAATCCGAACAGCCAGCTCGGCAAGATCCTGCGCCTCGCGCGCAATCCCGATCCGTTCGCCGGCGCCAGCCCGCAATATTTCATCCCCGCGCCGGGCAATCCCTATCTGTCGGGCGGCGGCGACCGTTATGTCTATGCGCTGGGCCTGCGCAACCCGTTCCGCGCCTCCTTCCACCAGTCGACGTTGATCATCGGCGACGTCGGGCAAGGGGCGGTCGAGGAAGTCGATTTCCTGTCGACGACGCAGCCGGGCGCCAATTTCGGCTGGCCATTCCGCGAAGGCACGCAAAGCTATCGCGGCACCGCTCCCGCGGGACTGATCGACCCCGTTACCGAATATTCGCACGGCAGCGGCGCGCGCCAGGGCCAGTCGATCACCGGCGGCTATGTCTATCGCGGCCCCGTGACCTCGCTGCAGGGCCAATATGTCTTCGCCGATTTCATCTCGGGCAATATCTGGTCGGTCCCCTTCACCAGTCTCGTCGCCGGACAGACCTTGTCCTCGTCGCGCTACGCGACGCGCAACGCCGACTTCCTTCCCGACGCCGGCACCATTGACCAGATCGCCTCCTTTGGCGAAGACAATGCCGGTAACTTGTTCATCGTCGATCTCGACGGCGACATTTTCATGGTCCAGCCCGCCTGATCCGACGGGCGGAGGCCCGGTTCGAGATTGGAGACGCCTGACATGAAACACTGGATGCTGCTGGGGCTGCTCGCGGCCGCCCTGCCCTGCGCCGCGCAGGCGAAATTGTCGAAGCCCGAGGCGGCGATGGCAAAGACGGTCGCCGCCGAGCAGGAGCGATCGATCGCGCTGCTCGAAAGGCTCGTCAACCAGAACAGCGGCTCGCTCAACCTCGAAGGCGTCGAAAAGGTCGCGGTGATGATGCGCGCCGAACTCGAACCCTTGGGCTTCACCGTCACCTGGAAACCGACCCCCGAAACCAAGCGCGCCGGCCACCTGATCGCGATCCACAAGGGCAAACCCGACACCAAGCGCCTGCTGCTCATCGCGCATCTCGACACCGTATTCGAACCCGATTCGCCCTTCCAGAAATTCACGAGGCTGGGCGATAAGGGCGAAGGTCCGGGCGCGGGCGACGACAAGGGCGGCATGGTCGTCATCGTCGCGGCGCTGCGCGCAATGAAGGCGGCGGGCACGCTCAAGGACGCCAATATCGAAATCCATATGACCGGCGACGAGGAAGACGCCGGCGACCCGATCGAAAAGGCGCGCGCCGACCTGATCGAGGCGGGCAAGCGCAGCGACGTCGCGCTCGATTTCGAAGGGCTCGTCCGCGACAATGGCGCCGATATGGGTTCGGTCGCGCGGCGGAGCAGCGAAAGCTGGACCGTCACCGCCACCGGCAAGTCGGCGCACAGCTCGGGTATCTTCAGCAACGCCGCGGGCGACGGCGCGATCTATGAGCTCACCCGCATCATCGCACGCTTCCGCACCGAGCTTCCCGAACCCAATCTGACCTTCAACGTCGGGCTGATCGCGGGCGGGCAGGAAGCGGTGCTCGACGCGGGCGGCATTCGCGCCACCGCCAATGGCAAGACCAATATCATTCCGCCGATCGCGATCGCGCGCGGCGACCTGCGCACGCTGTCGGGTGAACAGGCGACGCGCGTGAAGGCAAAGATGGCGGCGATTGTCGCCGACCATGCACCGCTGACCGACGCGAAACTGAGCTTCGACCCCGGCGGCTACCCGCCGATGGCGCCGACCGACGGCAATCGTGCGCTGCTGACCAAGCTCAACGGCGTGAACCGCGACCTCGGCCTCGCCGAAATGGCGGCGCTTGATCCCTTGAAGCGCGGCGCGGGCGACATCAGTTTCGTTGCCGCCGATGTCGACGGGCTCGCAGGTCTCGGGCCGTACAGCACTGGCGACCACGCCCCCGGCGAAGCGGTCGACCTGCCGAGCATCGAACGGCAGGCGACACGCGCTGCCATCCTGATGTCACGCCTTGCTGCTGAAAAGCGCTAGGCGCGCGTCAAAACGCGCGTACCGCGCTTGATTCATTCGCCGCCGTGATTAGGTAGCAATCCGATACGTATCCGAAACCGCCGATGGGAGAGAGATTATGAGCAGCTTCGAAACGCACCTGAAACAAAATTACATCGGCGGCCAGTGGGTCGACAGTATCGGCGGCAAGGAACATCAGGTCATCAGCCCCTCGACCGAGGAAGCGACGACGACGATCGTGCTCGGCACCGCCGCCGACGTCGACGCCGCGGTCGAAGCCGCGAAGGAAGCGTTCAAGACCTTCTCGCAGACGACGCGCGAGGAACGGCTCGAGCTGCTGAACAACATCGTCGCCGAATATAAGAAGCGCATCCCCGATCTCGCCAAGTCGATGGCCGCCGAAATGGGCGCGCCCGTCAGCTTCGCCGCCGCCGCGCAGGCGCCCGCCGGGCTCGGCGGTTTCCTCGGCACCATCGCGGCGCTCAAGGACTTCCAGTTCAGGGAACAGCACGGCCCGAACACCGTCGTCTACGAACCGATGGGCGTCGTCGGCATGATCACGCCGTGGAACTGGCCGCTCAACCAGATCGCGCTCAAGGTCGCCCCTGCGCTCGCCGGCGGCAATTGCATGGTGCTGAAGCCGTCGGAGGAATGCCCCGGCAACGCAACGATCTTCGCCGAAATCCTCGACGCCGCAGGCGTCCCGCCGGGCGTGTTCAACCTGATCCAGGGTGACGGCCCGACCGTCGGCAACGCGATCTCGTCGCACCCCGGTATCGAAATGGTCAGCTTCACCGGCTCGACCCGCGCCGGCATCCTGGTGGCGAAGGCCGCCGCCGACACCGTGAAGCGCGTCCATCAGGAACTCGGCGGCAAGTCGCCGAACCTCGTCCTGCCCGACGCTGACCTCGGCGCAGTGCTGCCCCCGACGGTGCAGGGCGTGCTGATCAACACCGGCCAGAGCTGCATCGCGCCGACCCGCATCCTCGTCCAGAAGGAACGCGAGGCCGAGGCGATCGGCGTCATCAAGGCGATGTTCGACGGCACGCAGGTCGGCGACCCGCTCGCCGAGGGCGGCCATATCGGCCCCGTCGTCAACAAGGCGCAGTTCGACAAGATCCAGGGCCTGATCCAGTCGGCGATCGACGAGGGCGCGACGCTCGAAACCGGCGGCACCGGCCTGCCCGCCAACGTCAACCGCGGCTATTATATCAAACCGACCGTCTTCTCGGGCGTCACCCCGAACATGCGCATCGCCAATGAGGAAGTCTTCGGCCCGGTCGCGACGGTCATGGCCTATGACACGCTCGACGAAGCGATCGCGGTCGCCAACGACACCGAATATGGCCTGTCGGCGGTGATCTCGGGCGACCCCGCCAAGGCCGCCGACGTCGCGCCGAAGCTGCGCGCCGGCATGGTCGCGGTGAACAATTGGGGTCCGGCGCCGGGCGCGCCCTTCGGCGGCTACAAGGCATCGGGCAATGGCCGCGAAGGCGGGTTGTTCGGCCTCAAGGATTTCATGGAAATCAAGGCGATCAGCGGCATCCCGGCATAAGCCGACATCTCCCCTCCCGCTTGCGGGAGGGGTCGGGGGACGGCCTGTTGCGTTGCCAAAACCCTCCCCGCTGCGACTAGGACGCGGAGCGCCCAAGTCTCACTGCCCCTCCCGTTTACGGGAGGGGTTTTGCTATCCGCCTGTTGGGATTACACGCACCCCCATCATGACC
>NZ_LYVN01000214.1 GCF_001990265.1 Sphingopyxis sp. KK2 | reverse complement strand
GCATATTGTTGAAGTCGTGCGCGATGCCGCCGGTGAGCTGGCCGACCGCTTCCATCTTCTGCGCCTGCCGCAGCTGGTCCTCGGCGACCGCGCGTTCGGCCATTTCGTTGCGCAGCGCGCGGTTCGCCTGCGCCAGTTCGGCGGTGCGGTCGGCGACGGCGGTTTCGAGCTGGGTCGCGCGGTCGGTCTCCTCCAGCTGTTCGCGCCGCGCCAGTCGCCGTTCGCTTTCGGCGCGGATCAGCGAGAAGGTCGCGGCAATGGCGATGATCGCCGCGGCGGCGCCGAGCAGCGAAAAGAGCAGGATCGCCTGGCTGAGGTTGTCGCGGTCGGCGGCGGCCAGGCGGTTGCGTTCGGCGAGCAGGCCGCGTTCGTTCTGGATCAGCTGGGTCAGCAGCCGGTCGATCCGGATCAGCGCCGCGTCATGGCCGGCGGCGTTATATTTGGAGATGGCGGCGACGGTCTGGTTGTAGTTGGCGCTGAGTGCGGCGTCGCCGAGCTGCGCCCCGCGCTGGTCGAGCTCGATGGTGAGCTGCGCGACCAGCTCGGCTGCCCGGGGATTGTCGCGCACATTGCGGCGAAGCAGCGTCAGATATTGCTGCGCGACGCCCCATTGCTGCTGATAAACGCGGCCGTCCTCCTTCTGGAGGCCCACGGCGAAGCGGCCGAGCGCGGCTTCGGATCGTGCCAGCGCGGCGTCGAGACTGCGCGTCTGCGAGATGACCTCGAGGCTGTGCGCCTGCCAGCCGAGCGAGCGGTCGTAATTGTCGTTGGCGCGGGTGACGAGCAGGACGAGCGCGACGACCACCCCGACGAGGATCGCGCCGACGCCGATCGTCAGCCAGAAGCGGATACGCTCCCGCCGGCCGTCGCTTTCGCTGTCATAATCCCGCTCGAACACGCGATCCTTGTACCGGACAAGCGCCGACTCGAAAAGCCGCGAACGAGTCGCAGAGCGCCCGCCGAATCAACTCGCCCCGAAAAGGAGTCCGCTGGTCGGCGGGTGCGCTCGGTTCAGCCGATAATGCCGACGCGCTTGCCGCGCGGCTCAGCCGATAATGCCGACGCGCTTGCCGGCGCGTTCGAAGCGGCCGAGGATCTCGACGACCTGGTCGCTGCTATGCTCGGCGCACAGCGAACAGCGCAGCAAGGTCATGCCTGCGGGGGTCGCCGGCGGACGCGCGAGATTGACGTACAGCCCTTCCTCGAGCAGCGCTTCCCACATCATCGCGCCCTTTTCGAGGTCGGGCATGATGACCGCGATGATCGCCGACTGCGGTTCCTCGGTGCCGAGCGTGAAACCCAGATCGCGCAGCCCCTTGTGCAGCGTCTTGGAATTTTCCCACAGATGTGCGCGCTTGTTCGACCCGTGCATCAGCTTGCGGATGCTCGTCGCCGCGGTCGCGACGACGCTCGGCGGCAGCGAGGCGGTGAACACATAGGGGCGGCAGACGAGCCGCAGGATTTCGAACTTCGGATGGTTCGAGACGCAGAAGCCGCCGACGGTGCCGACGCTCTTGCTGAACGTGCCGATGACGAAGTCGACGTCGTCGAGGACGCCCTGCGCCTCGGCGACGCCGCGGCCATGCTCGCCGATGAATCCCATCGAATGCGCCTCGTCGACCAGCACCATCGCGCCGGCTTCCTTCGACACGCGGATCATCTCTTTCAGCGGCGCGATATCGCCGAGCATCGAATAGACGCCCTCGAGCACGACGAGCTTGCCAGCCTCGGGGGGGAGGCGCTTCAGGCGCTTTTCGAGCGCCTCGACGTCGTTGTGGCGGAAGGCGACGATTTCGGCATTGCCCATCGCGCAGCCGTCATAGATCGACGCATGGCTGTCGATGTCGAGGATGACATAGTCGCCCTTGCCCGCGATCGTCGAAATGATGCCGAGGTTCGCCTGGTATCCGGTCGAGAACACCATGGCATGGTCCATGGCGTAAAATTCCTTGAGCGCGTCCTCGCACTCCTTGTGGCCCTGATAGGTGCCGTTGAGCACGCGGCTGCCGGTGGTGCCGCTGCCGAACTTGTCGAGCGCCTCCTTGCCCGCGGCGATGACATCCTCATCGAAGGTCATGCCCATATAATTATAGGTGCCGAGCAGGATCGTCTCGCGTCCGTTGCAGATCGCGACGGTCGGCGACACGACGCGCTCCATCACCAGGCTGAACGGGTCGGTGACGCCGGTGGCGAGCAGTTGCTCGCGCTGCTGGATCAGCGGGTCGAGCTTGCTGAAAAGATCGGTCATCGGCGGATCAGCCCTGCAGCTTTTCGACCGCGGCGATCAGCTGGCCGACGGTTTCGATCTCGGCCTGCATGTTCATGCTGATGATGATGTCGAAGGTGTCCTCGACCTCGGCGACGAAATCCATCACCGTCAGGCTGTCCCATTCGAGGTCGCCGGCAAAGGTGGTGGCGTCGGTCAGTTCGACGCCCTTCTTGTTGAAAGGCTCGATCAGGCCATGAATCTGGTCGGTGAGGGCGGTGCTCATAGGGTGCGTCCCTTAAAGAAAGAAAGTTGCGCGCGGGCATGCCGCGCTGTCCACTGCTTGGCAAGCGAATGCGGCGGGATTCGGGCAGCATCTTGCCCACGCCGGACGGACGTGCCATCGCTGGGGCGGGTCGCACCAACGAGGCATGGCAGGGGCAAGCCGATGGACGACAAGGCCAGCGAGACCAGGAACCCGACCGGGGCGGCAGCGCCGCCGCCCGCGATCAGCTTTCCGCCGAACGCGGTCCACCTCGTGCGCACCAACCAGCAGCTGACGATGAACCTGTCGCAGATGGCGGACCAGAAGGCGTCGATCCTGATGGGGGCGACCTTCGTCGTCTTCACCCTCGCGATCGGGCAGGCGCGCGCGGGCGCGGGGGCGCTGGCGATCCCGCTCGCGATCCTCGCGACCTTTTCCTTCCTCTCGGCGCTGCTCGCGATCTCGGCGGTGCTGCCGCGCGTGGGGAAGGCGCCGCCGATCGTCTACAAGGACGGCAAGGACCACAGTAACATCCTCTTCTTCGGCCGTTTCGCGCAGATGGAGGAGGATGAGTTCATCGACGCGGTCAAGGCCCGGCTGCGGACCGAGGAAGATCTGTACGAGACGATGCTGCGCGACACATATCAGAACGGCATCGTGCTCGCGCGGCGCAAATATCGCTATCTCGCTTATGCCTATCGGCTGTTCGTCGTCGGGCTGACCACGACCTTTATCGCCTTTGCGGTCGAAATGGCGATGACGTGGAGCAAATGACGCGCTGACGCATTAAGCGCTTAATGACCCCCGCAATGACCGACGTCTTCATCAGCTACAAGCGCGAGGAACGCGCCCGCTGCGTCGCGATCTACAACGCGCTCGTCGACCTGAAACTGTCGGTGTGGTTCGACGGACGGATCGAGCCCGGTACCGATTTCGACCGCGAGATCGAGCGCGAGGTACGCGGCGCCGGCGCGGTGCTGGTGCTCTGGTCCGAGCTCGCCGCCGACAGCGACTGGATCCGCGCCGAAGCGCGCACGGGGCGGCAGAAGGATCGCCTTGTCGCGATCCGCCTCGACGACTGCCTGCCGCCGCTCGAATTCGCCTCGGTGCAGGCGATCGACCTGTTCGACCATCGCGACTTCCAGGCCGGCGAAGGCTGGCGCCAGGTCGTCGGCCGCATCGGCCGGCTCGTCGGGCGCCCGGGCCTCGGCGATTATGTCCATTGCGAGCAGGAGGCCGATCCCGGCCGCTGGCGCGGCTGGATCGCCGCCAATGCGGGCGATCCGCTGATCGACCGCGCGAAAGAAAGGCTGGCGGTGCTCGATCGGCGTCCGGGCGGCGCGGAGACGGTCGAGACCGCTCCGTCGGTCGCGCCGCCGCCAGAGAGCGCGTCGCCATCGCCTCGCATTACGGACCGCGCACCCGACGGCGATATGCTGCGCCGCTATGGCTTGATTGGCGCACTCGCCTTGCTGCTGTTGCTCGGCGCGATTTTCCTGTTCCGCCAAACGGGCGGGGAGGGCGCTGATACGCCCGCGACGGAAAAGGCGACAGCGACGGCGCCTGCCGAAGCCTTGCCCGCCAATCCCGAAACGGTGCCGATGGCGGCCGGCCCCGCCGCGCCCGGCAAGCTTGCTTTCTGCCGCCCAGACAAGCCCTATGTCTTTACCTTCACCCCCGGACGCACCGACCTGCCGCCACTGTGGAACCTGACGGTCAGCAACGCCTGGCTCGCATGGCGCGAATGCCGCGGGCCGGTGCGTGTCGAGGGGCATGTCGAAGCGGGCGGCGGGACGCAGGCCGACAGCACGGCAATGGCCGATGCGATCGCGAAGGAGTTGGTGCTGAAGGGCATCGACCCCAAGGCGATCGCGCGGGCCGGGCAGGGCGATGCGAAGCCGCTGGCGGGAACGGCGGCGGACGCAAAGGAGAACCGCCGGGTCGAGGTGTATCTGATGCCGCCGGGGTGAGCGCGAGGTTTGGGGTGAGGCGCGGATGTTGATCTCCCCTCCCGCTTG
>NZ_LYVN01000213.1 GCF_001990265.1 Sphingopyxis sp. KK2 | reverse complement strand
CTGGCGGCGCGGCCGCCGGTGCGGCGGCGCCGGACATGGGCTGGCGCCGGACGATGTCCTTCTCGTCCTCGCCGCACTCCTGGCATTTTCGCCGGATGGTGTCGGCAGCGGCCGTGCTGCCGGCCTGCGCCGCGGCGCGGGGCGCCGGCTCCGCCATGGACATCACGGCATCCGCCCTCCGGTCGGCGGCCAGTTCGGCGGGATCATTGGCCGAACCGACCACCAGCTTGCGCTGTATGGCAGGCCGCGCCGGAATGCCGGAGAGTGACGCGAAGGGTCGCCCCGACTGGGCGAGCCTCGGCGTCACCGCAGGCGCAGCGCGGCGCGTGGCTCGCAAGGTCGAACGCTTGGCAGACTGGTACATCCTGCCTCCCGATCAATGGCCAACCGATCAAATTATCGGTCGGAAATCACGTGGTTCAATGGCGGATAGTCGCACTTGCCGGGAGTGCTTGCAATGAATTTGCGTTCAAAGAAGCAAGACAGGCTCCGTGTTTCACCGCCGGGGTGGCGGGAGCCTATTGGCGACGCCTTGCAGTCTTCCAATCGGCGATGGGCTCGTGTCCTCACTTCCCCATCAGCTTCATCGCCATCCCCGTCAGCGCCTCGGTCGCGGTCGAGATCACCGTGTCCGCCTCGGGCGCCCAGAAGGGCGAGTGCAGGCTCGGCAGCGTCCGGCCTTCCTTCTTCGCCGCTTCATATTCGGCGCGCGGGACGCCGCCGACCCAGATGATCAGGCTCTTCACATCCTTGTTCGCGTCGCGCGAATAGCGGCTGAAATCCTCGCCGCCCATCACCGGTGGCATCTTGGTCACGCGCGCCTCGCCGAACTGCCTTTTCAGATACGCCGCCATTTCCTCGGTAAAATCGACCGTGTTGAACGTCGCGGGCGTATATTCGTCGCGCTGCACCGTCACCACCGGCATCCGGTCCTCGGGCATGCCCGCCGCGATCGCCTCGCCCTTCGCGATGCGCGCGATGCCGTCGAGCAGGTGATTGCGCACCTCGTCCGAATAGCTGCGCACCGTCAGTTGCAGCTTCGCCTCGTCCGAGATGATGTTGTGCTTGGCACCCGCGTGGAAGCTGCCGACGGTCACCACCGCGCTGTCGAGCGGGCTGATCTCGCGCGACACGAGCGTCTGCAGCGCGCCGACGATGCGGCTCGCCAGCACGATCGGGTCCTTCGTCGTCTGCGGATAGGCGCCGTGCCCGCCGACCCCCTTCACCAGGATATCGACGCTGTCGACATTGGCGAGCGCATAGCCCGGCGTATAGCCGATCTGCCCCGCCGGAAACTGCGCCGCGTCATGGAACGCGAGGGCATATTGCGGCTTGGGAAAGCGCGTATAGAGCCCGTCCTCGAGCATCATCCGCGCGCCCGCGCCGCGTTCCTCGGCGGGCTGGCCGATCATCACCAGCGTGCCCGACCATTTGGCCTTGTTCGCGGCCATGCGCCGCGCGACGCCGACCCAGGCGGTCATATGCGTGTCGTGCCCGCACGCATGCATCACGCCGGTTTCGACGCCTTCCTTCGTGGTCACGCGGACCTTCGACGCGCCGGGCAGCCCGGTCTGTTCGATCACCGGCAGCCCGTCCATGTCGGCGCGTAGCAGCACGACCGGGCCGGGGCCGTTCTCCATCACCGCGACGATGCCGGTGCCGCCGACCTTTTCGGTGACCTTGAAGCCCAGCTTGCGCGCCTCGGCGGCGAGGATGCCCGCCGATCGCACCTCCATGAAGCTGAGTTCGGGGTTGGCGTGCAGATCGGCATAGATCGCCATCAGCGACGGCATATCCTTCTTGATCTCGGCCTGGATCGCCGGGTCGGCCTGCTGCGCCGCCGCGGGCATCGACAAAGCAAGGGCCGCAACGCCCGCCAACAAAATCCGCATCTTAATCCCCTGTCTTCAAATCATTTCGCGGTGTCGGGCACCAGTTCGATCACGTCGAGCAAACTCTCATAGGCCGGGGCGGGCAGCACCAGCCGCCAGCGATTGTCGCCGATCCGCTCGACCAGCCCCGCCATGTCGCGCATCCGGTCGCTGCCATAATTGACCGCGAGCTTCTCGTCGCCGAGTTCGAGCGTGCCGAGGAAGACCTGCCGCGTCAGATTGTCGGGAAAGATCAGCCCGACGGGGCGCTGCGACCCCGACAACTTGACCAGGCTCGAAATCCCTTGTTCGGCCGACACGCGGCAGCGGAACCAGCCATAGGCGATATAGCCCAAAGTACCGCCGCTCTTCGCCCCGACCTTGATCGTCCGGCATCGATAATCGCCCGCGGGCAAGTGCGGATTTGGCAGCGCCGCGGTCGGGTGCAGCAAGATGCCCTCGCGGTCGACCTGCGCCCCGAAACCCTTCGCACGCGCGTCGGACAGCGCGGCCTCCCAGCTCGAATACCAGCCGCGGATGCGCGCCTTGTCCTGGTCGGTCGCGGTCGCGCGCCAGCCCTCCTCGGCGGGCACGTCGGCCGCCGACGGCGGCATCGACGGCACCGCCTGCACCGACTTGCACGCGGCGAGCGCCGGCAACGCCAGCGCCGCGATGATGAAAATTTGGCGACCCCGCATATCCGTCTCTCCAGTCCGGTTCGTGGTTAACCTTAGGGGTGCGAAGGAAAATGCTCAAGGCCATGCCCCCTCTCCCGTCGGGAGAGGGTTGCGAAGGCTTGGCAGCTTGCTGCCTAGTCGAAGCTGGGTGAGGGGATCGCCGCCTGCGGATGCCCGCGACCGCCGACACCCTCATCCAACTCCGCCTAGCGCCTGCGGCGCAAGGCTGCGTATCCTTCTCCCAGTGGGAGAAGGAGCTCTAAGCCGCCGTCCACCCGCCATCGACGCTCAGATTCGCACCGGTGATATTCTCCGCCTCGTCGCGCGTCAGAAACGCCGCCAGCGCCGCGACCTGTTCGACCGTCACGAATTTCTTCGTCGGCTGCCCCGCGAGCAGCACGTCGTTGATGACCTGTTCGCGCGTCATCTTGCGCGCCTTCATCGTGTCGGGAATCTGGTTCTCGACCAGCGGCGTCCAGACATAGCCCGGGCTGATGCAGTTCACCGTGATCCCCGCATCGGCGACCTCGAGCGCGACGGTCTTGGTCAGCCCCGCGAGGCCATGCTTCGCGGTGACATAGGCCGATTTGAACGGGCTCGCGACGAGCGAGTGCGCCGACGCGGTGCCGATGATCCGCCCCCACCCCTTCTTGCGCATGCCGGGCACCGCGTGGCGGATCGTGTGGAACGACGCGGTCAGGTTCAGCGCGATGATCATGTCCCATTTCTCGGGCGGGAAATCCTCGATCGGCGCGACGAACTGCATGCCGGCATTGTTCACCAGGATGTCGACCCCGCCCAGATCCTTGTCGGCGCGCGCGAACATCTCCGCGATCGCGTCGGGCTTGGTCAGGTCGGCGCCGTCATAGACCGCCTTGCCGCCGTTCAGCACCGCGAGCGCGGCGCGTTCGGCCTCGATCGCGTCGGCGTCGCCGAAGCCGTTGATGATGATGTTCGCGCCCGCCGCCGCGAGCGCCTTGGCGATGCCCAGCCCGATGCCCGACGTCGAGCCGGTGACGAGCGCGGTCTTGCCTTGAAGATGCATGATCTTGTCCTTTGTTGGGGGGAGATTTTACCCTGTATTTTCAGTCGCCTTCTTCGGGACGAGGCCGCCCGATTGCACCGCGAAGCTTTCCGACCGGCCCTCGGCGATACTTTCGGCGAGCAGATGACCGTCCTTCATCGCCGCCTCGACCGCCTCGCGGCCCTGCGCCCAATTGGCCTCGACCGCCGCGCGCGAGAATTCGAAATCGCGGGCACCCGTCTGCCATTTCAAGGGGTTATGCACCAGCTGCACAACATTCAGCGCCTTGCAATCGACCATCCGCTCGACCGCCTTCACCTCGGGCAGCGCCCTCACGTCAGGCGGCAACTTAGCCAACATCCGGTCGATCGCCCGATGCTCCTTGCGCCGCCGCACCAACCCGTCCGAAATCCGCCGCGTCCGGCTCGAATAGCGGATATCCTTCTCGCGCGACCAGGCTTCTTCCAGGTCGTGCGGCCGCTCGCCGCGCGCCGGGAACAGGTCGACCTGGAACACCAGCATATCCTCGTCCGCCGCCTCGACGACATGCTCGAGCGGGGTGTTCGACACGAGGCCGCCGTCCCAATACCAGCTCCCGTCGATCTCGACCGGCGGCAGCCCCGGCGGTAACGCGCCCGACGCGAGGATATGCCGCGCGTCGATGCGCTCGCTCTTGGTGTCGAAATAGCGGAAATTCCCCGTCTCGACCGCCACCGCGCCGACCGACAGCCGGACATGCCCGTCGTTCAGCCGGTCCCAGTCGACCAGCCGGTCGAGCGTCGCCACCAGCGGCGCGGTGTCGTAATAGCTCACCGCCCCCGGCGTCTGCCGTTCGGCGAGCGCAGGCGGCGGCCAGCGCGGCGCGAAGAAACCCGGCACCCCGAACGCCATCACCTGCCCCGCCGCCGCGAGATGGTTCCACTCGCGCGCCCAGTCATTGTCGGGCG
>NZ_LYVN01000212.1 GCF_001990265.1 Sphingopyxis sp. KK2 | reverse complement strand
CCTAGGCGCGCCGCACCGCCGCGACCAAGCGAATTATCCTGCGGTCAGACGCGCCAGCGCGCTTTCGACCGGCGCATCGCCCGCCCAGCGGCCCCGGATCGCGCGCACCAACCCGGCGTCGCCCCATCGCTCACGCCGCGCCTCGGCGGCGCGCAGGGTCGCCATCAACCGGGCGCGGTCGCGTGCCACCGACGCGACAAAGGCGCTCCACGCAGCGGTCCGGCTTTCTCCGTCCGCCATGTCGGCGTCGGCAAAGTCGAGCAACAATTTCGGCGCGGCATCGGATCCCACCTCCAGCGCCTTCGCGAGCGCCGCGGTGCGCTGGCGCAGCAGTTCGTTCTGCCGAAGCTCGGCCACCCGCGCCTGCGCCCCGACATAGGCCGCATAATCGCCGTCGGAGAGGTGGATCACCGCGAGGCAATCATGGATCACGGCAAAATCGGGATGGCGGCGCGCGAGGTCTTCGAGCGCGGCGAGCGCCGCATCGCGCTCGCCCGCAGACCACAGCGCCCAGGCAAGGTCGGTCTGGATCGGGACCGACCCCGGCATCATCGTCTGCGCTTGGCGCAGATGTTTGAGCGCCTCGTCGCTATCGCCATGGTCGGCAAGGATATTGCCGTACCAGAAATGGCCGGTGGCATCGCCGGGCGCCAGCGCGATCGCCTTTTCGAAATAGCGCCGCGCCGCGGCAAAATCACGGTCGCGCCAATAGGCGATGAACCCGTTGACGCGCTGCGCGGTGGCGAGCGTCGGCGCCAGCCGCAGCGCATCGGCGGCGGCGCTGCGCGCTTCGGAAAAAGCCTGCCGATCACTGCGCGTGCCGAATTCGCGCGACAGCAACAACGCTTCGGCGAGCGCGGCATAGCCGGGCCCGTAGCCGGGGTCGCGACGCGTCACGTCGCGGAGCAGGTCGATCGCCTTTTCGATCGCGGCCGCCTCGCGGTCGGCGAGCAGATCGCGGCCTTTCAGAAAGCGGTCGGCAACCGCTGCGTCGCGCGGCAGCGTGAGCGCCGGCGGCATTCCGGCAGGTGCGGGCGGGATGATCCATGGCATCGCGAGCCAAGCCGTACCGACGGCGCCCAGCCCAACCAGCGCTGCAGCGGCCGCCTTCCACGGCTGGCGCCGAACCGGCAAGACCGGCGCCGCTTCGTCTTCGGCTTTGCCCTGCGCCCAGCGATCGAGTTCGTGCCGCAGCGCATAGACGGTCGCGGTCTTGCCGCCCGGGATGCGATGCACCGGCAGGTCGCGCTCGCGCGCCCAGCGGATCGCGGTCGTGCGATCGCGGCCGAAATGCGCGCCGATCGATTTCCAGCCGTCGATCCGGTCGGGCGGCGCCTTGCTGCCCGCCGTCACCGGCCGGTCGCGCCGCGCTGGAACGCGCCGAACGAAATCATGATGCCACCCATCCCTTCCTGCGCTGGCGGACGCCAAGGATCGGCGGGGGCTATCATGCGCGGCCGGGGCCGGCATCCATCATCTGTTTAGGCGTCAGCGCGCGGCGACGATGAAGCGATGCGCGAACAGGCAGAGGTCAGGGAAACCGGATGTCCCCGTCTTGGCGTAGATCTTGTGCAAATGGCTGCGCGCGGTGGCGCGGGCGATGCCCAACCGCTTCGACGTGCCGATCATCTCGCCATGCGCCAGCACATCCTCGAGCACCTTCGCTTCGCCCGCGGTCAGCCCATGCGCCTCGGCCATCGCGCCATAGGCAAAGCCCCAGCGCCGGTCGACCTCGGTCACGCTTACCGCATGCGCCGCGCCGCGCCCTTCGCTGACGTCGCCATAGCGGTTGCGCGACAGCGGTTGCGAAGCGAGGAGCAGCCGCGCCTTGCGGCGACCGAAGCTGAATTCGCGCAATAGCGGCGTCCCCGCTTCGGCGGCGCGCGCCAGCGCCTTCGCAAAAGCCGACCGCCGCGCCGCCTCAATCGAGGCAAAGCCGGTCATCCGTTCGATCTCGGGGCCGAGGTCGAGGATCTCGCCCGCATCGCCGAGCATTACCAGCCCGTCGCGCGCGCCCTGTGCGACTTCGCGATACGCCGCCATCAGATCGGCTTGACGGATGCGGTGGCTCGACAGGATCACCGCGCGGCGCAGATGCGGCACCAGCGCGCGCATCGCGGCGATATCCTCGCCCGAAAAAGGCGCGACGTCGCCGGTGCGCAGGATCGCGATCGTCGCGAACATGTCGTCACGCTTGATCAAATTGGTCGCCAGATTGTCGACGATACGCTGCGGCACGATATATTCGCGGTAGAAGCGGCTCGCCTGCACATCGGGCAATTGGAGCAACGGATAGGCGGGACGCGGTTCGCCTTCGGGCGTCTCCATCAACGCCGGGCGCAGGATGTCGAGCGCCGCATAGGTTTCGACGTAGGAGGCCAGATAGGCGGGGTCGTTGCCATATTCGGCCTGGAACCCCGCGCTGCTGCTGCCCCCCATCCAGCCGAGGAAACCCGCCTGCGCGCCGAAATGATCGCCGATCCGCCGCAGCAGATCGGGGAAAAGCCGCTCGTCGGCGGCCGCATCATAGATGGATTCGACTGGAAACACGGTGACTTGGCTATGCCGCACTGCAACAGGGCGCGCAATCCAAACCCGGTCCCCGCCGCCAGACGGGGACCGGGCCGGAGTCAGAAGGCGATCCGCAGCCCAGCCTTGATGCTGTGATCCTGCCCTGCCGACCCGATCACACCGTCATAGCTGACGGTGATCTGCGCCGCGTCGCTCAGGCGGAGCCGCCCGTCGATCGTCGCGACACCGGCATCGCGCGAACGCGGCGTACCGATGACGACGAAGCCGGGTCCGGTGGCGAAACGCATCGTGGTCGCCGGGGTCAGGTCGCCGAACCCATGCTGCCAACCCACCGTACCGCCGACCGAGAACGCACCCGACGTCGCGGTCGAGAAGCGGGCGCCAAGAGTCGAGAGGGTCGCATTCTCGTCCGTCTTGGCGCCCGCAACCGCCGCACTTCCCCCCGTTTCGGTGAAAGCGTCGGTAGCGACGCGGATCGCGACGATCTGGGCAAAGGGTTCGACATGGCCGCCGCCGAGCGGCAGGCGATAACCAAGGTCGGCGAAGCCATGGAGGACCGAACCGTCATAGGAGGCGACGAGGCGCTGGCCGATCCCCGGGAAAGCGACGCTGCGGTCGGTGTCGATGCTCGCCGAGGCATAGCCGCCGCCGACCTTGAGCGCCGCACCGCCGAACTCGACGCCGGCATAGCCCAGCACATGCCAGCTCTTGAGCTTGGCGCTGCTGCTGCGGGCCCGGATATCGACGTCGGTTTCGAGATAGGAGCCGGCAACGCCGATCATCGCGCTTTCGCCGACCGCGAAATCGGCGCCGAGAACGCCGCCGATCGTCTCGCGGTCGAGGTCGGCGGTGCCGTTAGCGCCGTCGCTATCGCCCCAATTGCCGAACATCTGGCCCCACATCGCGCCGCCGGTGCGGGCGTCGAGCCGTTCAAGCACCGCGTTACGCGGCAGGCGGCTGTCCTCGATCATCGCGGTGCGCAGGCTCGGGTGGATTTCACCCGACAAGCCATCGAACGCCGCTTGCGCCGCCGCATCGGTCGGCAGCAGCAAAACGGCTGCGGCGAGCGGATCGGTCACCGCCTGCGCATCGAGCGCGGTGCCGACCGCGATCTGGTTCGGCGTCGCGCCCGCCGCGGCAAAGGCGCGCAGCTTGGCGAGTTCGATGAAGATCGTCGTATCGGTGCGACCCTGGCGATAGCCGAGAAAGTTGGAGAGCAGCTGGTCGGCGAAAGTAAAGCTGCCGGTCACCCCGCCCGCCGATTCGAGGACGGTGTAGCGTGTGCCGAGCACCGCCGGCTGCGGATTGCTGACTTGCAGCCGCGCGCCCGCCTCGATCGTCGTGACACCGCCGGCGACGAAGCGGTCGGAGCCGCTGCCCCCCGCATCGACCGCCAGCACCGACCCGGCAGCGAAGCTCGCATCGCCGCTGGTCTGCACGATATCGCCGATCCCGCCGTCAACCATCGTGATCGTCCCCCGGTTGGTCAGCGTTTCGAGCCCCGAATAGCTCGTCGTCTCGGCAGCCGCAGCCGAGGTGCCGCCGATCAGGCGTCCACCCGCCACGTTGATGAGCACGTCATCGACTCCGCCGAACACATTGACCCCGCCAATGCTGTTCCAGACACCCGCATTGGTGAAGCGGTGGCTCGCCTCGATATCGGGCACCTCGGCGATGACAAAGGCGTCGCGCGCGGCAACACGCAGTTCGCGCTGCGGTTCCTCGGGTTCGGGTTCGGGTTCGGGTTCGGGTTCCGGCTCGGGTTCCAGCTCGGGAGCCACGATTCCGGCATCGAGGCGGATCGTACCGAGCAGCGTGCCGTTGTTGAGAATGTCGACCGGCCCGCCGACCGCCTGGATCGCGAGATCGGCCGACGCGCCTGAGCGATTGCGGATCGTTCCCTCGTTGGTCAGGTTGAACGCCTGCCCGCTTTCGGTCACCGCGTCGATCGCGGCGAGCCCGCCTTCGACGGTTCCGCGCGTAATCAGCGTCGTCCCGCCGCCGGCCGCGGCATCGAGCGCGACAAGGCGATTGCCGGCCGCGCCGATCCGTCCGACGGCTCCGCCATTGTCGTCACCGCCATCGTCTTCCCCGCCGCCATCGCCGCCGCCGAAGCCGCGCGTCAGGATCGAC
>NZ_LYVN01000211.1 GCF_001990265.1 Sphingopyxis sp. KK2 | reverse complement strand
AGCGAGGCGCCGTGCCGGACGCCGCCGTCTATGAACGCGCCGGCGTCATCCGCCTTGCCGGCGATCGCTTCGCCTTCACCCACCCCGCCAGCCAGAAAATCCTGCTCGACCTCGTGCGCAGCCCCGCCCCGACCGGCCTCGCCTTTCAGGCGCTCGGCAAGGGGGGCAAGGAATGCCCGGTGCTCGTCGCGCGCATCACCCGGCAATCGGCGCCGCAGATCGGCGGCGTCCGGCACGGCGCCTCGCTCATCGTCACGCTGGGCAGCGCGCCCGGCGAAACCCCGGTGGTCGAGGTCAACCGCGTCGCGCAATGGTTCGGCCTCACCCCGTCCGAGGCGCGCCTCGCGGTCGCGCTCGGCGCCGGACAGTCGGTGCAGGATTATGCCGCCCAGCGCGCGATCAGCCTCAACGCCGCGCGCTTCCTCCTGAAAGGCGTGTTCCGCAAGACCGGCGCGGCGAGCCAGGCGCAACTCGTCGGCATGCTCGCGCGCCTGCCGGCGGCATCGGCGAGCTGAGGTCTGCTTTGGGGTGGTGAGCGGACGTTCCCAAAATCGTCGCCCCCGCGTAGGCGGGGGCCGCTAGCAGCCTTGCACTGCACCATTCCGTAAACCGACAGCGGCCCCCGCCTGCGCGGGGGCGACGTTCATTTTCGGTCGCTTTCTGCCGCACCTAAGCACCTGCGTCCAACATCGGCGACTGCCCCCCACCGACGAGCATCGTACCCGCTAGCCACTCGGACCAAAGAAAAAGGGACGCAGCCTTGCGGCTGCGCCCCTCATCTCCCCCGAAACCGGGTGTTGTCCGTCAGCGCGACGCCAGCCGCACCGGGGTGCCGCGCGCGGCCCACTGGATGCTCTCGCTGCCGCCCATTTCGCGGATGAAGCACGGCTGGCCGTCGGCGCGCAGCTGCGAACACAGCATGTTCGCGTCGGCGCGCGTCTTGATGCCGTTGACGGTCAGGCGATAGAAGGTGCGGCCCTTGACGGTCGCGGCGTGGCTCGACGCCGGGAAATTCGCCAGCATCGCGTTGCGCTTCTTCAGACCGCCCCATTTTTCCTTGGCGATGCCCAGGCTGTCATAGGCGCCGAGCTGCACCGCCCAGCCACTGGGCTTCTTCGCGTCGAAGGCGAGCTGCGGCACGAATTTGCTCGCCAGTTCGCGCGCTTCCTGATGGAACGGGCGCTTCGCCTCGGTTTCGCCCGCGACGCGCGGCGCGGCGCGATAGGGCGCGGCATCGGCCAGGATCACCGGCGATGCGACGGCGGGCGACGGCAGTTCGGTGACCGGCACGACGCCATTGGCGTCGCGCTGCGGCATCGGCAGTTCGACCGTACGGATGTCCGAAGCCGCGACCGCAACCGCGGGCGGCGGCGGCGCAAAAGCATCGACCGGCGCCGGGTCGGCGCTGGCAAGCTCGACCGGCGCATCGGCGGCGGCCATCTGCGTGTCGGCGAAATTGGCGAGCGCGAGGCGCACCGGCATGCCGGCGTCGGCCTGCGCCTTGACCCCGATCAGGCTCGCGACGCGAACCGCGCTGTTTTCTTCCTTGGCGAGTTGCGACCATTCGGCCATCCGCCCCTCGAGCTTTTCGAGCGACAAATCCTGCGACGCGAGGATGCGCGCCTGCGCCCAGCGGCCCGACAGGGCAAAAGCGAGCGCGAGATTCTGGCGGGTGCGGGCGCTGGCGCCCTCGGCACGCGCGGCCTCGGTCAGCACATAGATCGCCGATTCATTGTCGCCCGCCAGCGCGAGCGCGAGGCCCGTGTCGGCAGCCGGCAGCGTGTCGCGATAGGCGTTGAGCAGCCCCATCGCTTCCTTGCCCTTGTTCTGCGCGATATAGGACAAGGTCAGCGCGAGCACGGTGTTGCTGTCGGTGACGCCGAGTTCCATCGCTTCGGTCAGCGCGGCCGAGGCCGAGGCGAAACGCCCGTCGCTCAGATAAGCCTGGCCGAGCAGCGCGCGATAGCTGCCGTCGCGCGGGCTCGCCGAAACGGCGGCTTCGGCGAGGCTCACGGCCTTGCTCGTCTTGCCGGCTTCGAGCGCGGTGCGCGCCTGCGAGGCCGATTTCATGGCGGTTTCGGGCTTGCCGAGCGTGTTCGACGGCGCATTCGCCATCTTGCCCATACTGCAGCCGGTGGTGGTCAGGCCGAGCACGAAGCCCGAAACGGCAAGCTTCATCAGCAGGTTGCGGTTCATGACAGGTCCCCCTTACTCGCCCGAAGGCTTCATCGTCTGGCGCGACGGGCGCGCGGCCGGCAGGCGGCTCGCCATCGCGTCGATTTCGGGCAGCGACGACAGGAAGTCGTCGAGCAGGTCGGTCAGGATGACCTGCGCCGACCGGTTGGTGACCGCGCTCGCCAGCCGCAGCCGCAGATGGCGTTCGGCATCGAGGCGCAGCGTGAAGGCCGCCTTTTCGCGGGCGCGCAGCGTCCGCGGGGCCTTCGGCGTCTTGGTTTCGACGACATGTTTTTCGACCGGACGCGCCTCGACCTTGGCCGCCACGGCGGCGACGCGGTCGCTCAGCGATTCCTGCTGGCGGACGATTTCGGGCACGACGGGCACGAAGGGGACGAACGCCTCTTCCTCGCGCTCTTCTGCCTGATGATCGCCGAGCCAGTCGACGACTTCATGGCCGGCGCTCTCTTCGACCGCATGTTCGGCCTCGACATTATGCTCGGGCACCGATCCGCTCAGCAGCGGCTTCAGGTCGATCATATGCGCGGGTTCGCTCGACTGCACCGGGTCGACGTCATAGCCCATGTCGTTCCAGCCGAGGTCGTCGTAACCGACGGTGTTGACCGGAACCGGGCCGCTGCCGAGCGGCTGGCGGCGCATGGCGGGCCGTGCGGCACCCTTGCGGGCGAGCAGTCCGGCGCTCAGCGATGCGAGGGGTTTGGGTTCGCCCATGGCTTGCATCTCCCCTTACTGGCCGGCGATGCGGCGGCCGAAACCACCGCCCATCGGGCGGACGGCGCCATAGCCGCCTTGCGGAGAGGGCATCGACGCGCCGCTGAACACGGTGCGCCGGAAATTCTTTTCGAGCCGGTCGTTCATATATTGCCACAACTGGCGGATTTCGTCGGCCGAACGGCCGTTGGGATCGACTTCCATCACCGTGCGGCCGTCGATCATCGACGCGGCATAATCGGTGCGGTGGTGCAGCGTGATCGGCGCGACGGTGCCGTGCTGCGACAGCGCGACCGCGGCCTCGCTGGTGATCTTGGCCTTCGGCGTCGCGCCGTTGACGACGAACACCAGCGGCTTGCCGGCGCGTTCGCACAGGTCGACGGTGGCGCCGACGGCGCGCAGGTCATGCGGGCTGGGGCGCGTCGGGACGACGATCAGTTCGGCGACCCCGATGACGCTCTGGATCGCCATGGTGATCGCGGGCGGGGTGTCGATGACGGCGAGCTTGAAGCCCTGCTGGCGCAGGATTTCGAGGTCGGAGGCGAGCCGCGCGACCGTGGTCTGGGCGAAAGCCGGCAGGTCGGTCTCGCGTTCGTTCCACCAGTCGGCGAGCGAGCCCTGCGGATCGATGTCGATCAGGACGACGGGCCCTGCACCGGCGAGCTGAGCCTGCACCGCAAGGTGCCCCGACAATGTCGTCTTGCCCGACCCGCCTTTTTGTGAAGCCAATGCCAAAACGCGCACAGCTGTCCCCCTAATGTGACTACGAATTGGGGGTGGAATGCCATGCGGGGGCCTAAGATTGGGTTAACGATGTGAAAAAGAGGGTAAACGGTCCGTTGGACAGCATGGTAAATCGAGGCTTAAGATAAAGTTGTGCCGTATCGGATCAGAAACACTCTGGTCGACGCGTCGCTAACGGGCTGTTAGCCATTGCCTCCTAGCGCGGGGCCGGGGACTGTCGATCGCCCGGGTCCGGGCCTCGCACGTCAGTGGAGATTGTCATGCGTTTATTCCGCACCGCCCGATGGCTCAGCCTGCCCTTGCTGTCGGCGGCGCTGTCGGCGCCCGTTCTCGCGGCACCCGCGCCGGCCACGCCCGCCGCCGCGGCGCCCAGCGTCAAGGATGGCGTCGATTTTTGGGAGGGCGGCAATTACCAGCAGGCGGTGGCGATCTGGCGCCCGCTCGCGCTCGCGGGCGATGCCGACGCGCAATTCAACCTCGGTCAGGCCTATAAGCTCGGCCGCGGCGTCCCCGCCGACCTCGTGCAGGCCGAGGACTGGTATCGCCGCGCCTCGAAACAGGGACATCTCCAGGCCGAGGACAATCTCGGCCTCGTCCTCTTCACCGCCAACCGCCGCCAGGAAGCGATGCCGCATATCCTGCGCTCGGCGGCGCGCGGCGAACCGCGCGCGCAATATGTCCTCGGCACCGCGATGTTCAACGGCGACCTCGCCGCGCAGGACTGGCCGCGCGCCTATGCGCTGACCAAGCGCGCGAGCGACGCCGGACTCGGCATCGCCTCGGCGCGCCTGGCGCAGCTCGACAATCTGATCCCGCTCGACCAGCGCCAGGCGGGGCTCGCGATGATCCCCGAGATGGAAAAGAGCGAACAGCGCGAACGTCTCGCCGCGGTCAACGCCGCCGCACCGCCGGCCGCCAAGCCCGCCCCCTCGCCGGTCAAGACCGCCAGCCTGCCCGCCTCGGTCCCCGGCACCAGCTACACGCCGCCGCCGGTGATCCAGAGCCAGCCCGCGCCCCCGCCGCCCGCGCCGCGCGCCGCGGTGCCGCAAC
>NZ_LYVN01000210.1 GCF_001990265.1 Sphingopyxis sp. KK2 | reverse complement strand
TCGGCGGCGGCGGGCTGCTCGGCCGACAGCTGTCCGGGAACCGGCGCGTCGGGGGCCAGACCAAGATCGGCGAGCGACGGTGCCAGCACGACGAGCGCCTCGGCGACCGGGGTCGACGCGGCGGGGCTGCTGGCGATCGGTGCAGCGGGCACTGGCACAGGTACGGCGACCGGGACCGGAGTCGGCGCGCTGTTCGCCGGCACGGCCTGCGTGACCGGACGCAGCACGGGCGCGAGCACCCCGGTGATCGATCCAAGCGAAAGCGGCATGGTGAATTCCCCCTCGAAAAGCTGCGGCCGCCTAGGGAGCGCGCGCTTAACCGGGTGGTAATCCGCGTGGTTTCCGCGCGCTTAAACATGGCATTTCTATCCCGATATGGGACAGAAACACCATGTCCTGCCGCGTGCCGGTCAGCCGCGCGGCTGCGTCGCGGGCAGGAAGCTGCTCTTGCGCAGCAGCGCCGCCGAAACGAGCGACACCAGCAGCGCGACGGGCAATATCTCGACGAAGGTCAGCGCCATGCGGAACGCCGGATTCTTGTACTGCTCGGCCATTACGTTCATCTCGGTGGAGAATTTCGCGATCTCGGCCGCCGACTTGCCCGCGGCGCGCATCGCCTCGACCTGGCTGGCGATATATTCGGCCATGAAGCTACCGCCGGTCTGCCACATATAGACCTCCCAGCTCAGCACATAGAAAAGCGCCGCGACGAAGGAGATGCCGAGCCCGACCGACAGCGCCTTGCCGAAAGAGATCACCCCGCCGCGCTCGACGTCGCGATAGCGTTTCACCCCGACAAACACGAAGATCATCCCCAGCAGCATCGACAGATAGCCGGCGACCATGCCCATGGTGCCATGGTCGGTGACGACCGCGATGCTGATCTGCATGCCGATGACGACGATGACGCCCGCGATGGCGCCGTAAACCGCGATGATCCTGCCCATGTCTTCTTCTCCCCAGATGGTGAATGCCATGCGGGATGGGCCCGGACAACGGCCGAAATCTATCGCCCAAAGGGGTGATTGGCGCGTTTTCGCCCGATTTTACGGCAGGATGTCGAGCGCCTGCGCGCGCTGCACCGCCTGCGTGCGGCTCGCGACCTCGAGCTTTTCATAGACGCGCGCGACATGCGTCTTCACCGTGTTCGGCGAGATGGCGAGCTTGCGCGCGATGACCTTGTTGGCGTCGCCCGCCGCGAGCAGTTCGAGCACCTCATATTCGCGCGCGCTGAGGCCCAGCGCCGCGATCGCCGCGTCATTGGGGGCAAAGGGCGGCCGTGGCCGCGCGGTGAGCCGGTTCCCCACCCAGATGCCGAGCGCGACGCAGATCACCGCGATGCACGCGACATAAAATTCGGTCGACCAGCGATGGACGACATGTTTGTAATTGAGCCATTCGAGCAGGAAGGCCGCCGCCGCGAGCGCTATGCCATAGAGGAGGATCGGGCGGATCATGGCCCGAGATAGACCATCACCCGCGCGCGCTGGCAAGCTGGGTCAGCCCTCCCAGCCCTTGGCGCTGTCGGCGACGATATGGAAGTCGACGCGCACCGCGCCCGCGCGTTCGAACTGGAGGATCAGCGGCACGCTGCCGCCCGCGGCGAGCGGCGCCTTCACGCCCATCAGCATCAGGTGCAGCGGCGTACCCGGCTTGACCTCGGTGCGGGCGCCGGGGGCGAGGTCGAGCGGCCAGGCATCGTCCATCGACGCCCTGCCCTCGGCGCGAGTAACCCGGTGCAGTTCGACGCGCGCCGCGCAGGTGCATCGCGCCGAGAGCAGCCGGTCGGGCACCGCGCCGACATTGGCGATGGCCACATAGGCCGCGACGTCACCGCCGGCCTCGGGCGCGTCGCGGACGATCGCGCGCGACAGCCGCAAATGGTCGAAGGCGATCGTGCCCGACGCGGGCGCGGGGCCGACCGACGCAAATTTCATCGAAAAGAGCGGCGTCCACGCCTCGCCCTCGCGCTTCTCGGATGCGGCCGAATAGCCGTCGTCGACGAAGCGCAGCCTGTTGCGGATCGCCATCGCCTGGCCCGCGGGGCCGACATACTCCTCGTCGGGAAAGTCGAAACCGCCCGCGACGGGCAGCGCGCGGCCCGCGCTATAGCCGCCGTCGCCGGCGAAATAATGATAGAGGATCGTGCCGTCGGCGGCGTTTCGGCGATAGAGGCTGATCCCGCCATAGGGTTCGGCGCCGCCCGTGACGATATGCCGGTCCTCGATCGCGGTGCCGCCCTCGACCAGCCGATAGCAATGGGTGTCGCGCGCCTTGCCGCCCGGAAATTCGGCGGTCCAGCATTGCCCGGCGAGCGGCGCGAACAGCTCGGCGAGGGGCGGCGCTTCGTCTGCCGCCGCGACGGGTGTTGCCGCAACCAGCATCGCTACGATCATGGTCCCTCGCATCGCCCGCTCCTCCCGTTCGAGGGCGGCAAGGATAGCGCGACTTGAATGATCGATCAAGTCGCCGAAGCTGCGGCATCGTTACCGGAAAATTTACCATCTTTGCCTAGCCTCAAGGCCATGATGACCAGCAGCACCCCGCAAAGCCCGCGCCAGCATATGCGCACCAACGTGTCGATCGACGTCGTCGTCAACGGCGTGCTCAACATGGTCGAGGGCCGCATCACCGACCTGTCCGAAGGCGGCGCGCGGATCGAGGGCGGCGTGATCCTGCCGGTGCGCTCGCGCTGCGAAATCCATTATGCGGGCCAGACGGTCTATGCGGTCGTGATGTGGGCCGAGGTCGACCGCATGGGCGTGCGCTTTCCCTACGAACTCACCGACGGCCCGCTCTACAACGCCCTCGACCGCGCCCGCGGCGCCTGGCCCAGCGAACCGGCGCAGGTGTTTCGCAGCATGCGCCCGACGACCTTCGGACGGCGCGGGTTGAACTGAGGCTGGCGAAACACCGGTCGCGGCATCGCCATATTGCTGCGCCTTGCCTCGTCCTTCCTGCGCCCCTAATTTGCGGCGATGCGGACTCGATATGGCCGGCGCGCCATAAATATGGCAGCAACCCTTGCGGTGATGACGTCGCTATCGATGCTCGTCGTCGCCTATGTCGGGCTGGCGCTGCCCCTCGGGCCGCTGATCGCACTCAACTTCCTGCTCTTCATGGCAGTGACTTGGCTCGTCGGCCCCCAAGTCAGCTTGATCCGGCGCGGTGACCACATCAGCAGAGTTCAGCACAATGTCTGGCGAGTGGTCATGCTCGCCTTTTCGGTTTGCGGCCTCACGGCGCTCGCGTCGGGGGCGGCGATATGGTGATCGGTTTCGCGCCCTAAAATACGACCGCCCCGCCTTGCCGCGTTCCTCTTTTGTCCCTACCCTTTGGCAATGGCCGCCCCCCTCCCCCTGCCCGCGATTCACGCGAGCCATGTCGGCATCTGGCTTGCCGATGCGCAGGGCCGCGCGCGGCGGGTCGATCGCGGCGAGGCGATCGCGGCGGTCGCGGGAACCCCGCATATCCTGCTCGGCGCGCCGCTGACCGGCGACCGGCTGGGTTATCCCGACCTGTCGGGGCTCGACCTGCTCGAATTGTTCGCCTTCCTCTATCCCGCGCGCTTCGCGGTGCCGACCCCCGCCGGGATGGCCGCCGCGCTGGGGCTGGACCCGCCGAAGACCGAGGCCGAGGTCGCCGCCTTCCTGCCGCAGGCCGCCGCCGCAATGCTGGCGAGCCTCGACGATCCCGACTGGCCCGAACGCGAGGGCGCCTGGCACGGGCTGCAGGCGCTCGCGCGCCAGCGCTGGCCCTGGGCGGCGCTGATCCAGCGACAGGCCGCGCCCGAGCGCGACGAACGCTGGCTGTTCGCACGCCTGCCCGAATGGGAGGAAGGGTCCCCGCGCGGGCAGCCGCGACAGGTGACGATCAACGATGACGATGTCACGGCGCGGCTCGACCGGCTGACCGGCGACGGCGCCGAACAGCGGCCGGGGCAACAGGATTATGCGCGCGCCGTCGCGGGCGTCTTCGCCGCGCGCGAGCGCCGCGACGCGCCGCAGATGCTCGTCGCCGAGGCGGGGACCGGGATCGGCAAGACGCTCGGCTATCTCGCGCCCGCCAAACAATGGATCGACCAGTCGGCGGGCGCGGTGTGCATCTCGACCTTCACCAAGGCGCTGCAACGGCAATTGGCGCGCGAGACCGAGCGGCTCTATCCCGACCCCGCGACGCACCGCGAAAAGGTGGTCGTGCGCAAGGGCCGCGAAAACTACCTCTGCCTGCTCAACCTCGAAGACGCCTTGCAGGGCGGTTTTTCGGGCCGCGCCGCGATCCTCGCGCAGCTCGTCGCGCGCTGGGCGGCCTATACGCGCGACGGCGACATGGTCGGCGGCGACTTGCCCGGCTGGCTGCCCGCCTTGTTTCGACGCAACGGCACGACCGCACTCACCGACCGGCGCGGCGAGTGCATCTATGCGGGCTGCCCGCATTTCCGCAAATGCTTCATCGAGCGATCGGCGCGCGCCGCGACGCAGGCCGACATCGTGATCGCCAACCATGCGCTGACGATGGTGCAGGCCGCGCGCCCGCGCGACGGCGGCGGCGCGCCGATGACACGGCTGATCTTCGACGAGGGCCATCATTTGTGGGACGCCGCCGACAGCATGTTTGCCGCCGCGCTGACCGGGCAGGAAGCGATCGAGATCCGCCGCTGGATCCTCGGACCCGAGGGCAAGTCGCGCGGGCGGCGGCGCGGGCTCGCCGCGCGGCTCGCCGATGTCGCGAGCTATGACGAAGCGGGCGACAAGGCGATCCAGGCGGCGATCCACGCCGCGGGCGAACTGCCGGGCGACGGCTGGCTCGGCCGGCTGGCCGAGAACCAGCCC
>NZ_LYVN01000209.1 GCF_001990265.1 Sphingopyxis sp. KK2 | reverse complement strand
GATGTCGATCGCGCAGGCGATGTTCGGCGCGCCTGGGCGCGCGACGGGCGGGCCGGTGAGCGCGGGGCGCGCCTATCGCGTCGGCGAGCGCGGCCCCGAGCTGTTCGTGCCGACCGCGAGCGGGCGGATCGAGCCGTCGGCGGCGGGCGCGGTGCGCAACATCGCGATCACGGTGAATGTGCAGGGGCAGGCCGCGAGCGAACCGGGGCGGCTGGCGCAGACCGGGCGGCAACTGGCGCGCGCGGTGCGGCGCGCGGTGGAGGCGGACTGATGGGCTGGGCGCTGGTGGCGGCCGAGCCGCATCATCGCAAGGGTTGGATCAAGCGCTTCGACCCGCGCTTCTGGACGGTGAATTTTGCGCGGCCGATGATGGCGAGCGTGGTGACGACCGGGCCGCAGGCGCTGCGCGTCGAGACGGTCTGTTACCGGAAGCAGGATCTGGCGGGGCTGATCTGGGCCGCGGCGGACGCGTGGGACCATCCGCTGCTGTCTTATGAAACCCGGCGTGATTTCCGGCACACGCAGCTCCGCTTTCGCTGGCGGTCGGGCGGGGTCAAGCCGCTCGACGCGCTGCACGGGCCGACGCTGACGATCGAGGGGCGCGATGCCGGGGGGAGTCCGCGCGCCTGGTATGTGCGGCTGTGGAACTATGCCGAGGGGACGGGCGAGGATGCGATCGTCAGCCTCGATTTCGATGCGCTCGACGGCGGCTATCTGCTCCCCGGCGAGGCCGATCCCGTTTGGGCGGGCGATATCGATCGGATGTTCGTGTCGCTGGTGCCGCCGGATTATGACGGCAGCGAGGGCGTGCTCGCGGACCCGGCTGCGGGCTGGGCCGAGATGAGCGACATCGCGGTGTCGGGATCGGGGTCGGTGCTCGCGATCGGCGATGCCATGCTGCCCGAGCATGGGCTGGGCATGACCAACGGCTATGACGATGTGTACCACCTGACCCCGGCGCGGGTGGTGCGGCAGATCGTGGCGCTCGGCTATCGTGGCGACGTCGTCCATTATGTCGGGATGAGCCATTATATGCGGCTCGAGGCGTCGGGCGGGGGCTTTTATGCGAGCCTTGTCGGCGGGGCGATCAATGCGCCCTGCGCGGCGTGGCATGCGGGGTTCGCCGAAGCGTGCGGCGACGCGGGGCTGGGGATCATCTGGTCGCTATCCTACGAATATTTCGATGAATATTGCTGGAACGACTGGAAGCAGCGCGACGGCACCGGTGCGCCGGCGCTGACCGGATGGGTGCCGCCGTCGACCCTGTTGTCGCCCGCCAATGCGGTGGCGATGGGTTATTTGCAGATCGTCGCGCGCGCCTTTGTCGCGGTCGCGCTGGCGGCGGATCTCGCGGTGAAATTCCAGGTCGGTGAGCCCTGGTGGTGGGTCAATCCGGGCGGCCGGATTTGCGGATATGACGCGGCGGCGGGTGCGGCGCTGGGCGGGGCGAGCGTCGCGATTGCCGATGTGCGCGCGCCGCTCGATGCGGGACAGGGGACGATGCTCGATGCGCTGGGCGCGCTGCTTGCAGGCTCGACCGAGGCGCTGGTCGCGGCGGCGCGCGACGAAGCGGGGGCGGGCGGGCTGGTGAGCCATTTGCTCGTCTTCCTGCCGACGGTGCTCGACCCCGAAGCGCCCGAACTGCGGCGCGCGAATGTGCCGCTCGGATGGGCGGCGCCGGCGTTCGATGTGCTGCAGCTCGAGGATTATGACTGGGTGACCGGCGGACGCGGCGCCGAAACCGGGCCGGCGCGCGCGGCGATGGTGGATAGGCTGGGCTATCCGATCGACGAACAGCATTATTTTTCGGGTTTCGTGCTGCGGGCGGAGGATCGCGACCAATGGGCGGCGATCGCCGGGGCGGCCGGGGCGAGCGTGCGCGCGGGGGTGGCGCGCACGTTCGTCTGGGCGCTGCCGCAGGTCGCGCGCGACGGGTTCGTCTGGTTCGGCTTCAACGATTTTGGGGGGGAGGATGAGGTGCAGGCTTTCGATGCAGTGGATTTCCCGCTGGCGATCGGGCGCGAGGCGCTGGCGGTCACCGAATTTTCGACGCAGATCGTGAGCGCGCCGTCGGGCCACGAACAGCGCGCGAGCGAATGGGCCGAGGCGCGCATGACCTATGATGCGGGGCCGGGGATAAGGTCCGAGGCCGATGTGCGGGTGCTGACCGATTTCTTTCGCGCCCGGCGCGGGGCGGCGCGCGCGTTCCGCTTTCGCGATCCGTTCGACCATGGCTCGGCGATCGATGGCGGGCTGCCGGCAGCGGGCGACCAACTGCTCGGCGTGGGCGACGGGAGCCGGCGGCAGTTCGCGCTGGTCAAACATTATGGCGCGGGCGACGCCGTGCAAATACGCGCGATCCGCCTGCCGGTCGCGGGCAGCGTGCGGGTGTCGGTCGCCGGGATCGAGACCGGCGCCTTTGTCGTCACCGATACCGGCGAAGTGCTGCTCGATGCGGCGCCGGCGGAAGGTGCGGCGGTGCGCGCGGGCTATCGCTTCGACGTGCCGGTGCGTTTCGCCGAGGACCGGCTGGAGGTGAGCCGCGCGACCTTCCTCGCGGGCGAGATGGCGCATGTGCCGCTGATCGAGGTGCGCGCGCCATGGTGAGTGCAGCGCCCGACTGGCTGCGCGAGGAACTGGTGACGCTGGCCTGGTGCTGGCGGCTCGCGCGGCGCGACGGGGTGGTCGTCGGGCTGACTTCGCACGACCGCGACCTCGTTATCGGTGGCACGCCGTATCGCGCAGCGCCGGGAATGAAGCCGTCGGCGCTCGAGACGAGCGACAGCCTCGAGGTCGAGACGATGGACCTGCAGGGCGCGGTGTCGAGCACGGCGATCGCGGCGGCCGACCTCGACGCCGGGCGCTGGGACGGCGCGCAGCTGGAATTGATGGTGGCGGACTGGAGCGACCCCGGGCTGGCGCCGATCACCGTCGCACGCGGCGAACTGGGGGCGGTCGAGCGGCAGGGGCCGGCCTTTACGGCCGAGCTGCGCGGGGTGACGAGCCTGCTCGATGCGCCGGCGTGCCCGGCGACCTCGCCGTCGTGCCGCGCGGCGCTCGGCGACCGGGCGTGCCGGGTCGACCTGTCGCCGCGCACGCATGTCCGGCGGGTGGTCGCGGTCGAGGGGCGCGCGGTGACGCTCGATGCGCCGGTTGCCGCCGGGACTTTGGCGTTCGGCGAACTGCTGTGGATCGAGGGCGCGGCGTGCGGGCTGGCGTCGCCGGTGATCGCCGACGACGGGACGGTGCTGCAACTCGCCGAGGTGCCGGGATTGCTGCCCGCGCTGCCGGCGCGGGTGCGGCTGACCGAGGGGTGCGACCGGCAATTGGCGACCTGCGGCAGCCGCTTTGCCAACGCCGCGAATTTTCGCGGCGAGGCGCATCTGCCGGGCAATGATTTGCTGACGCGCTATCCCGGTGGATGATGCGCTCGACGATCTTTTGGGCGCACGCGCCTTTGCGGCGGCGCGGACGATGGTCGGGGTGCGGTTCCGGTTGCAGGGATGCGCGCCCGCGACGGGGCTCGATTGCGTCGGGCTGGTGTGGGCGGCCTATGCGGCGGCCGGCGTGCGGCTGGCGCGACCGGCGGACTATCCGCTGCGCGGCTGGGGACGCGACCGCGTCGAGGCGGGGCTGCGGCGGGTGGTCGAGACGCCGCTGGACGACGCGGCCGCGGTGGCGCGCTGGCGGTTTTCGGGAGCATAATCATGGCAACCTTGGTGCTGACGGTGGTCGGCGGGATATTGGGCGGACCGGTGGGGGCGGCGATCGGGGCGGCGGTCGGGCAGCAGATCGACGCCGAAATCTTCAAGCCCAAGGGCCGCGAGGGACCGCGGCTGGCCGACCTGAAGGTGCAGGCATCGACCTATGGCCAGCAGATCCCGAAGCTGTTCGGGACGATGCGCGTCGCAGGGAGCGTGATCTGGGCGACCGACCTGATCGAGCGGCGCGAAAAGCATGGCGGCGGCAAGGGGCGGCCGTCGACGACCGAGTACAGCTATTCGGTGTCGCTGGCGGTCGCGCTGTCGTCGCGGCCGGTCCGCGCGATCCGCCGTATCTGGGCCGATGGCGACTTGTTGCGCGGGACGAGCGGGACGTTCCAGGAGCGTTGCATCTTTCGCTGGTACGACGGCAGCGAGGACCAGCCGGTCGATCCGCTGATCGCATCGGCGCTGGGCATCGGTGCGGCGAGCGCGTTTCGCGGGCTGTCCTATGCCGTGTTCGAGGAACTGGAACTGGCGCGGTTCGGCAATCGCATCCCGGCGCTGAATTTCGAGGTCGAAGCCGATGCCGGGACGATCGACGCCGGGCTGGTCGGCGCGGTGCTGCTCGGCGAGGCGGGGCGCTGTGCCGGGCGGACCGGCTTTTCGGGCTATGCGGCATCGGGCGACCGGGTGCGCGAGGCGCTGGCGCCGCTGCTCGACGCCGATGATGTGCGGCTGGTGAGTGCGCCCGGCGGCTGGCGGCTCGCACCGACCGCGCTTGCGGGCGCGCCGGTGGCGCTCGCGGATTTTTCGGAGGCGCGGCGCGTGCCGGCGGCACCCGACGGGGCCGAGACGCGCCGCGCGCCGCTGGCGGCGCTGCCGGGGACGATCCGGCTGCGCCATTATGAACCCGAGCGCGATTACCAGCTTGGCCAGCAGGCGGCGCTGGTCGCGGGCGGGGGGCGGCGCGAAGAGAAGATCGACCTGCCCGCGGTGCTGTCCGCCGGCGGCGCGCGGGCGCTGGCGCGGCGGATCGCCGCCGATGTCGCCGACGGGCGCGAGACGCGGGTGTGGCGCGGCGACCTGGCCGCGCTGGCGTTGCCGGTCGGCGGGCTGGTGACCGTCGCCGGGCCCGGAAGCGGTGGCGGCGCGTGGCGCGTCGTGTCGCGGACGGTCAAGGACAGCGAGGTCCGC
>NZ_LYVN01000208.1 GCF_001990265.1 Sphingopyxis sp. KK2 | reverse complement strand
GGAGGCCGGGTGGGGGAGCGGGCCGGTGCCGCATCGTTGAAGCCCATCAGTGAAAATCGCGCGACTCGGGCAGGATGCGGACGTCGCGCGGATGCCCATGGCGATAACCGCGCGGCGGCTGCGGATTGGCGACGACATCGGCGCGCAGCAGGTCGGGCGGGCGCACCTTGCGCCCGTCGCCCAGCGTGTCGAGCATCGCGGTGCGATCGACGACGCGGTTCGCCATCAGGTGGATGACACCTTCCTTGCTCCGCTGCACCTCACCCGCGACCTCCATCAGGCGTGAGGCCATGACGGCGCGCCGATAGCGTTCGAACAATCGCGCCCACAGCAGCACATTGACGATCCCGCTCTCGTCCTCGAGCGTGATGAAGATCGCATTGCCCTTGCCCGGCCGCTGGCGGATCAGCACCACCCCGGCGGTGCGGACGAGTGCGCCATTCTTCGCCGCGCCGACCCCCGCCGCGCTCAACACCCCCTCGCGCGCGAAATCGTCGCGCAGGAACGCCATCGGATGCCCCTTCAGCGACAATCGCGTCGTCTGGTAATCGGTCAGCACATGCTCGACCATCGGTGTCGGCGGCAGCATGGCGTCATCCTCGGCGCCGAGTTCGTCGGCCTCGGCGGCGCCGAACAGCGGCAACACCCCCTGCCGCACCCGCCGCGCGTCCCACAGCGCCGGCCGCCGCTCGATCCCCATCGAATTGCACGCATCGGCCTCGGCGAGCAGCCGCAACGCGCGCGAGGGCAGGTTCGCGCGGCGGGCAAGTCCCTCGACCGAGGCAAAGGGGGCGGTGCGTGCCTCGACAATCTGCCCGGCCCACGCCTCGCGAAACCCGTCGACCTGCCGAAAGCCGAGCCGCAGCGCCAGCGCGCCATCGTCGCGTCGTTCGAGGCTATTGTCCCAGCCGCTGAAATTGACGTCGACCTCGCGCACCTCGACCCCATGCTCGCGCGCATCGCGGACGAGCTGCGCGGGCGCGTAGAAGCCCATCGGCTGCGAATTGAGCAGGCCGCAGGTGAAGACGGCGGGGTGATAATGCTTGATCCACGACGAGACATAGACGAGCCGCGCGAAGGACTGTGCATGGCTTTCGGGAAAGCCGTAGCTGCCGAACCCCTCGATCTGCTTGAAGCAGCGTTCGGCGAAATCCTGCTTATAACCCCGGTGGACCATACCGCCGATCATCTTCTCGCGGAAATTCTCGATCGTCCCGACGTTGCGGAAAGTCGCCATGGCGCGGCGCAAGCCATTGGCTTCTTCGGGGCTGAAGTCCGCCGCGACCATTGCGAGCTTCATCGCCTGTTCCTGGAACAGCGGAACACCGAAGGTCTTGCCCAAGACGTCGTGCAATTCGTCGGGAGGATGCGGCGATGCGGGTTCGGGGAATTCGACCGCTTCCTCGCCGCACCGCCGCCGCAGATAGGGGTGGACCATGTCGCCTTCGATCGGACCGGGGCGGACGATCGCGACCTGCACGACCAGGTCGTAGAAGACTTCCGGGCGCAGGCGCGGCAACATGTTGATCTGCGCGCGGCTCTCGACCTGAAACACGCCGATGCTGTCGCCCTTGCACAGCATTCCGTAGACTTCGGGATCGTCGCAATCGATGTCGATTTCGAGACTGTGGTTTCCCAGGTCATGCTCGCGCATAAGGTCGAAGCATTTGCGGATGCAGGTCAGCATGCCGAGCGCGAGCACGTCGACTTTCATCAGCCCGAGCGCGTCGATATCGTCCTTGTCCCATTCGATGAAGGTGCGGTCCTCCATCGCGGCATTGTGGATCGGGACCAGTTCGTCGAGCCGCCCTTCGGTGAGCACGAAGCCGCCGACGTGCTGCGACAGGTGGCGCGGGGCCTCGAGCAATTCGGCGACGAAGCGGTGCAGCCGCTCGATTTCACCATTATGCGGATCGAGCCCGGCTTGAACCAGCCGTTCGATCGGGACTTCATTCCCCCAATTTCCCCAGCTCGTATCGGCAAGCCGCGCCGTCACATCTTCGCTGAGCCCCAACGCCTTTCCGACCTCGCGGATCGTGCTGCGCGGACGATAATGGATGACCGTCGCGGCGATCGCGGCGCGGTCGCGCGTATAGCGATCATAGATATATTGGATGACCTCCTCGCGCCTTTCGTGCTCGAAATCGACGTCGATGTCGGGGGGCTCGTCGCGCTCGGCCGAAACGAAGCGCGAGAAGAGCAGGTCGTGCTTCATCGGATCTACCGAGGTCACGCCGAGTAGGAAGCAGACGATCGAATTGGCGGCCGAACCCCGGCCTTGACACAGGATCGGTGGGTTCTGTTCGCGGGCATGGCGGACGAGATCGTAGACGGTCAGGAAATAATAGACGTAACGTCGCTTCTTGATCAGCCGCAGCTCGTCGGCGAGCAATTTGCGGACCTTGGCGGGCAGGGGCGTCTGGTAACGCGTTTCCGCCGCGGTCTTGACCAGATGGTGAAGATAGTTGAACGGCTTCCATCCGGGTGGCACCGGCTCGTGCGGATATTCGTAGCGCAGGTCTTCAAGATCGAAACCGATGCGCGCAAGTAGTTTCGTGCTTTGCTCGATCGCCTTGGGATAGCCGTCGAACAGCCGCTTCATTTCGGCGGGCGCTTTCAGATGGCGTTCGCCATTGGCGCGAAGCAGCTTGCCGGCCTTTCGGATCGTCGTCCCTTCGCGGATGCAGGTGATGATGTCGTGCAACGGCCGCTGTGCGGCGGTCGCGTAAAGCGCATCGTTGGTCGCGAGCAGCGGGACGCCGGTCGCCACCGACAGGCGCTGAAGCTTGGCCAGCCGGCGGGCATCGGCGCCCGACTGCTGCATGGTGGCAGCGAGCCAGACCGATTTGGGCCGTTTGCACTTGAGGGCTCGGAGCAATTCCTCGTCGCCCGCCATCGCGATCAGTAGCAGGTCGTTGCAATCCTCCAGCAGGTCCTTGAGGTTGAGGATACAATCGCCTTTTTGCGCGCGCAGGTTCCCGATCGACAGCAGCCGCGTCAGCCGGCCCCAGCCGTGGCGGCTGACCGGATAGGCGACGATATCGGGGGTGCCGTCGGCAAAGACGAGCCGGGCGCCGACGGCGAGCTTGAAATCGGAGACGCTTTCGGGGTGTTTGACCTGCAATTCTTTCAGAAAGGCCCATGCGCGCACCACCCCCGCGACGCTGTTGCGGTCGGCGATGCCGATACCGCTCATGCCAAGGTCTAGTGCGCGGGCGACCATGTCGGCGGGGTGCGAGGCACCGCGTAGGAAGCTGTAGTTGGTCGCGGCGACCAACTCGGCGAAGCCAGGCTCGGGGGCGGGTTCCGCGCTCATGCGAACACCCCGTGGATATACCAGCGCGGGTCGGGCTTTTCGTCGTAGAGCCCGTGGCGGAACAGCCAGAAGCGGCGGCCTTGCGCATCCTCGACGCGGTAATAGTCGCGCGTCAGTCCGGCATTGTCGCGGCGGCGCCACCATTCGGCGGCGATGCGTTCGGGGCCTTCGTAGCGGCGTATCGCATGCGCCTGCCGCCGCCAGCGGAACTGGTGCGGCGGACCGTCGGGGACCTCGGCGATCACCTCGATTGGCTGCGGCGGGTCGAACAGATGGAAGGGCCGCGTCGGCGGCTCGCCGGGTTCGGGCGCCTGCCAGCGTTCGGGCGGAGGCCAAGATGGTTGGGCGTCGATCGCGGGCAGCGCGAGCTGCGCCTGTTCGGGGATATGCGTGTCGGCGGCGAGCAGGCGGCGGACGCGCCCGCGTCCGAGCCGCGTCGTCATTCGGTCGACCAGTTCGTCCATCGCCGCGCTGCGCACCGCGCCGCCTTCAAGCTTCAATTGCGTCGCGCCGAGCGTTTCGAGCCGCGGCACCGCGAGGCGGATCATGTCGAAACCGAAACCGGGGTCGAGCGGGTCGGCGAGGCTATCCATGCGCTCGGCGAACAGCCGCATGATGAGCGCGGTGTCGCGCGTCGGATGCCCGGTCTCGATCTCGATGCTCCGCGCGAGTCCGTCGCTGCGAAAGAAGGTCGCGCGGAAATGACGCCCGCCCTTGCCGCGCTCGCGCATCTGGGTGGCGGCTTCGTCTAGGAGTTCGGCGAGCACCTTCGTCGCATGCGCCGTGCTGCCGAGCGGTTCGGCGAAGCGGCGTTCGGTCGCCACAGGAGGAGGCGCGATGCGCGGGTCGAGCGGGCTCGGTGCGTCGCCGAGGATGCGGCGCAGCGCATTGGCGGCGTCGGCGCCGAAGCGCGCGGCGATATTCGCCATCGGCCGGCTCGCGAGGTCGCCGATCGTCTTCAATCCCGCGCGGACCAGCGCGGTCGTCGCCTCGGGCTCGAGTTCGAGCGCCGCGACGGGCAGGCGGCGCACCGCCTGGTCCTCGTCGGGGGCGGGACGCGTCTGGTATCGCGCGAGCGCGCGCGCCGCGTCGGCGGTCGGACCCAGCGCGATGCGCACATGCATGCCGAGGCGCGACAGCCGCATCTCCAGATCGTCGATCAGTTCGGCCTCGCCACCGAGCAGATGGTCGGTGCCCGCGATATCGAGGATCAGTCCATCGGGCGCGTCGATTGCTACCAACGGCGTATAGCGGTTGCACCCCAAGGCGAGCCGGTCGAGCCACGCGGCATCGGCGACCGGATCATGCTGGACTACCAGCAGTTCGGGCACCCGCGCGCGCGCGTCGGCGAGCGGCATGCCGGGGGTGAGCCCGACCGCCTGCGCGGCGCGATCGACGCTCGCAAGGCGGAGCGCGCCGCGCTGCTTTTCGGCGAAGACGAGCGGCGCGTCAGGCGGCCGCGGCGCCGTGCGGCAGAGCCGCTCGGCGGGCAGCCACGGGAAGAACAGCGCCAGATAGCGCCGGGTCCCCGAAGACTTGTTTGTCATGATGCCATTCCATTTGCCAGCGCCCGCCCGCGGCGCCGCCGCGCCGGCGCAGCAGCTCGAGGTCGAAGG
>NZ_LYVN01000207.1 GCF_001990265.1 Sphingopyxis sp. KK2 | reverse complement strand
ATCGGCGCAAGCGCCGCGAGGCGGGGGAGAGCGGGCATCGAAAGGGTCCTTCGCTGGGGCGGGCAGGTGCCGGTTCGGTCGATCATCGGGACGCGGCATCGCGCCGCTTCCATCGCCCTCCTACCCCAAAAGGCGCTGGCATTTCCACCCTGCGCGCGCCATTTGCAAAGCTATGTGGATCGCACTCATCGCCATTTTCTGCGCCGGCATCGGCAATTTCGCGATGCACCGCGCGTTCATGGAAAGCGACGATCCGCTGATCCAGCAGATGATCCGCCCGCTCGCCGACAAGGTCGGGCCGAATATCACCTATGTCTTCGAATTTCTGCTGCTCGTCGGCGCGATGGCGATCGCGACGCGCAACTGGTTCACCGCCCTGCTGCTCTACGGCCTCTATACCATCTTCAATGCGATGGCGTTCAGTTGGGTGATGAACCGGCCGCAGTGACGGCCCCGCGCCACGCGGGTCCCGCGATCGTCAGCCCCTGCTCCTGCAGCCGGTCGAGCACGCCATCCTCCTCGGCGAGCACCAGCAGCGGCACCACCGCGAGCGTCACCCCGGGCTTTTCCGCCGCCGCATTGATCGCGCCGACCCATTGCTGGCGCAGTTCGGGACCGAAACCGTCGTTGGTCCACGGCCAGCAACGGCAGAGTGCGCGTTCGAGCGGGTTCGCCATCACCGCAGGCACGTCGAACTCGGTCCACGCCTGCCCGCGCGCGGCGACGATATCGGGCCCGGCCTCGGCGGCGGTCATCGCCGCATCGAGGCACGCGATATGCGTCTCGGGCGCCGCCGCGAACAGATTGTCGAGCATGTCCTCGCCGCGCACCTCGCCGACCGGCTGCGCCGGTACATCCGCGCGGTTCGCCGCCTTGCGCACGATGTCCGACGCGTCGTCGCTGGTATCGCGGTTAAAGGCGAGGCGCTTCGCGAGCAGGTCGAACGCGGTCATCAGGAAATTCTTCCGCGAATAATCCTGGTCATATTTCGTTTCGAGCGCCGCCAGCCGCGCAAGCTGGCCAGCGTCGAGATAATCGGCGGCGACGCGCCCCTTGGGCAATTTGGTCAGCTTGCCGCCGGTAAAGATCAGCCGGAAGATATCGCCCGGCGACACCTTCGCCTTGGTGCCGAGGATCACCCGCTGCGCGCGCTCGGTCGCGCCTTCGAGCCGCTCGGGCCGCCACGGCGTCGCTTTCGGGACATTGCGGATTTCGCCGACGAGGATCACCACGCCGGCGCGCGTCTCGATCGTCCACATCGGCGCACCCGAGCGACGCGCGGTGACGACGATCTCGTCGGTGGTTTCGGCGCTGGCTTCGGCGGCGGGCTGCGCCGCCATCGCGGGCGGCGCCACCGTCAGCAGCGCTGCCATCACGGCAAGCCGCATGCTCACGCGACCCCGTGGTACCACCACACCCCGTCGCGGTCCTCGCGCTGGACGCGCCCCTCGACCTCGAGCCGCTTGAGATGCGCGAGCGCTTCGCCGGTCGCCATGCCCAGCTGCTCGGGACCGATCGGGCGGTTGAACAACAAGGGAAAGCTCTCGACCGCGCGCATCGGCGCCTTCGCGATCGCCTCGGCAAGGTTGTAGAGCCGCATGCGATGCTCGTCGCGCAGCGCCATCAGCCGGACGTGCAGCCCCTTGAACGGCTGGCCGTGCGCGGGGCAGGTGATCACGTCGCCCGGCACCGTCGCGATCAGCTTGTCGATCGACGCCAGCCATTCGCCCAGCGGATCGGCCTCGGGCTCGGTGATGTTGATCGACACGTTCGAACTGATCCGCGGCAGCACCTGGTCGCCAGACACCAGCACGCCCTCGCGCTCGTTCCACAGGCAGGCATGTTCGGGGCTGTGCCCCGATCCGACGACGACGCGCCATTTATGCGCCCCCATGCCCAGGACATCGCCGTCCTTGATCCGCGTGTAGCTACGCGGCAGCGGGTACATGACCATGGCAAAGCGGCCCCAGCCGCCGTTCCTCTGCGCTTCGATCTGGTCGTCGTCCCAGCCCGCCGCGCGCGATTGCGCGAGCGCCTCTTCGGGCACCGTCTCGCCGGTGTCACCGACGATCATCCGCGCGGTGAGCATCTCGCCGCGCGTCATCCACAGCTGGACGCCCTTCTTCTTCGCGATCCAGCCCGCGAGGCCGATATGGTCGGGGTGCAGGTGGGTGCCGATGACGCGGGTGACCGGCACATCCTTGAGCGCGCCGGCATAAAGCGCCTTCCACGCATCCGAACAGATGGTCAGGCACACGCCGGTGTCGACCACCGCGACGCCATCGTTACCGTCGGCGGTGACGTCGTCGAGCAGCCAGCTGTTGATATGGCCGAGCGACCCCGGCATCGGGATGCGCGCCCAGCGGATCCCCGGCGCGATGCGGATCGTCTCGCCCGCCCCCGGCGCGGCATCGCCCCAGGGATAGGTCAGCCCGGCGTGGCTCGTCGCGGTGAAACTGTCGTCCTGGGTCAGCGAGACATCCGGCGAGCCGCTGGCCGCCGGGATACCCTCGTCGTCGACCCCCGACATGCGTCAGGCGGCCGTTTCGTCGTTCGCGGCTTCCTCGGCGGCGCGCGCTTCGGCGGCGGCGACGCGTTCGGCGCGCAGTTCCTCGAGCAGCGCCTCGCGGTCGCCTTCGAAGCGGTTGTCGGTCGGCGCGGCGATGCCCGCCTTCTTCGCGGCCTTGGCAACCAGCGCGTCGAGTTCACGCTGCGAGCAGAGGCCGAGCGTCACCGGGTCCTTGGCGACGATGTTCGCGCTGTTCCAGTGGCTGCGGTCGCGGATCGCGCCGATCGTGTTGCGGGTGGTACCGATCAGCTTGCCGATCGCGCCGTCCGACACCTCGGGGTGGTTCTTCAGGATCCAGGCGATGCCGTCGGGCTTGTCCTGGCGCTTCGAAACCGGGGTGTAGCGCGGGCCGCGGGTGCGGCGGATCGTGTCCTGCGCCTGCTTGCTCATCTTGAGCTTGTAGTTCGGGTCGTTCTGGCCCTTTTCGATCTCTTCCATCGACAGCTCATGCGCGCGGACCGGGTCGCGGCCGGTATATTTGGTCGCGGCGGTCTCGTCGGCGATCGCCTGGACCTCAAGGATATGGATGCCGCAATATTCGGCGATCTGGACAAAGGTGAGGCCGGTGTTGTCGACCAGCCAGGCGGCGGTCGCGTGCGGCATCAACGGGGTTGCATCGGCATTGGCCATGACTGCTCTCCAAAGGCCCCGCGCGGGGCAAAAATAATAAGGGCCGCCCCTCGCGGGGCGGCCGGACATTGGGAGCGGCTATATGCCGGTTTCGAAAAAGGGGCAAGTCTGCGGATTCAGCCGAACCTGAGATGCACGAGCGGATAGGGGCGCCCCTGTCCGTCGCACTGCGAACGGCCGGTGGGCACAAAGCCGAGCCGCGCATAAAACCCGACCGCCTGCCCATTCTGTTCGTTGACGTCGGTCGTCAGCACCGGGTGCGCCGCCAGCGCCTGCTCGACCAGTCGGCGCCCGACGCCCTGCCCGCGGCGCGCGGGGTCGATGAACAAGGCCTCCATATGCCCCCCGTCGAGCAGCATGAAGCCGAGCGGTCGGTCCTCGGCATCGACCGCGAGCGTCAAGGGCGCCGATGGCAGGAAGCCCGCGACCTCCTCCCCGATCGCCACGCGGTCCTCGGCGCTCAGAAAATCATGCGTCGCATCGACGGCGGCCGCCCAGATGGCGACCACCCGCGCGCCATCGGCCGGTGTCGAAGAGCGAATCCCGATCATGCGGCGGGCGATAGTCCGATCGTGTAGCGGAGGTAAGCGGGAATCAGGCCCCCATCGCCACGAACCCCGGCTCGCCCTCGACCCGCGCGATCCAGTCCTGCACCGCGGGATAATCGGCGAGCGCGAACAGCCCGCTGTCCTCGGCAACATGGGTGTAAGCGTAAAGCGCGATGTCGGCGAGCGTCAGCCCCGCGCCGACCAGCCAGTCGCGCGCGCCGAGATGATCGTTCATCAGCCGCAGTGCCGCCGCGCCCGCCTCCTGCTTGCCCGGCACGAGCGCGCGCTGCACGTCGCTGAGCTTCGCTTCGCCGATCCATTTCATCCAGAAGCGCAGGGTCGCGACATTCGGCTCGTGATTATATTGCTCCCAGAACATCCAGTGCAGCATGTCGGCGCGCTCGAAGCGGTCGTGCGGGACCAGATGCGTGCCGTCGGCGAGCCACACGCAGGCCGCGTTGCTTTCGGGAAGGAATTTGTCGCCGACCTGCAGCACCGGGATGCGCCCGTTCGGGTTGACCTGTGCCAGGAACGCCGCGGTGCGTGTCTCGCCCCGCATGATGTCATAATCGCGCCGCTCGATCGGATAGTCGAGCAGGGCGGCGGTCAGCCTGATCTTGTAGCAATTGCCGCTCGGCGCATATTCGTGAAGGATCGGCCAGTCGCCCATCATCGTCCCCCCAGACGCGGGCGCCCCGACGCGCCCGCGCCTCTATGCGGCCTTCATGCACCAGCCGCAAGCGGCGCCCGAGGAACGGTTCAGGGACCGCAGGTCCAGACCCCGGCGAACACCCGCACCGCGCCATCGGCGCGGTCGGCGGTCAGCGTTGCCGGGCTCGGCGGCGATTCGCCTCCGCCCTGCACCGGGCCGGTGAGCGCGATGCGCAATTGCATCCCCTTGCCCGTGAAGCGCGCGCCCTTGGTCATGCCGTCGAACCCGCCGGGCGAGGCGAAAAGCTCGACCGTGTCGCCGATCTTCGCGACCCCGCGCGCGGGGTCGCTCGACGCGGCATTGCCCTTCGCCAGCAGGATCGGCGGCGTCGCGGCGTCGGCCGCAAAGCTGCAAGCCAGCTCGCCGGGCAATTTCGCGCCGCTGATGTCGGCCTCGGTCAGCGCCGCCAGCTCGATCGGCGATCCGTCACCGCCCTTGGTCGGGATATCGACCGGCTTGATCGGCGGCGGCAGGCTGTCGGTTGCGTCGGCGCTCTTGTCGGTCGGCTCGGGCGTGGGCGCCGGCGCGCGATCGGCGGCGGGCTCCGAACAGGCCGCCATCAGCA
>NZ_LYVN01000206.1 GCF_001990265.1 Sphingopyxis sp. KK2 | reverse complement strand
GGGTGTAGACCGCCACGATCTGATGCCCCGCCGCGTGGAGCGCGGCGAGCGTCGGTACCGCAAAGGGCGGCGTTCCCATGAAGGCGATGCGCATGGTGGGGGGCTTTGGCGGAGGGATGCGCAGCGCGCAAGTCCCTCTCCCGTCGGGAGAGGGTTGCGAAGCCTTGCGAACTTGTTCGCTAGGCGAAGCTGGGTGAGGGGATGTGTGCTATCGAGAGGGCGCAACCCCTCACCCAGCTCCAGCTAGGCAGCAAGCTGCCAAGCTTGCGCAACCCTCTCCCGACGGGAGAGGGGATATTGTGCATGTTATGCACACTGACTACCACCACCGCATGGCCTCCACCGAAATCGAAGCCCTCGTCCAGCAACTCGCCCGCCTGCCGGGGCTCGGCCCGCGGTCGGCGCGGCGCGCGGTGCTGCACCTGATGAAGAAGCGCGAGAGCAGCTTCGCGCCTTTGCTCGCGGCATTGCAGACGGTGTCCGAGCGGCTGGTGACGTGCGGCATTTGCGGCAATGTCGACACGCAGGACCCGTGCGCGATCTGCGCCGACCCGCGCCGCGATGCGCGCAGCCTGTGCGTCGTCGAGGAGGTGTCGGACCTGTGGGCACTCGACAAGTCGCGGCTGTTCCCGGGCAAATATCATGTGCTCGGTGGGCGATTGTCGGCGCTCGAAGGCGTGCGGCCGCAGGATTTGAGCATCGATGCGTTGGTCGCGCGCGTCGCGGCGGGCGGGATCGACGAGGTGGTGCTCGCGATGAACGCGACGCTCGAGGGGCAGACGACGGCGCATTATCTGGCCGAGCGGCTGGAGGGTTATCCGGTGCGGCTGACGCAGCTCGCGCATGGCCTGCCGGTCGGGGGAGAGCTCGATTATCTCGATGAGGGGACGCTGGCGCAGGCGCTGCGGGCAAGGCGGCCGGTGAGTTAGATGAATATGGGACGAAAAATCTGGTTGGCTGTCCGTAACTGGACGGACCAGAAGGTAAGACAGTCGGGAACGGCTGCGGAAGCAGCCCTCTTGCCCGCGTTTCTACCCGCAGTTCTCGTCATTCTTTGGGGCCAGTTTCTGAAAATTGAGCATGCGTTCTGGATATGGTCGATTTGCGTCTGCTGGTTCGTCTGCTGGAACATTTTCGCGGGCTGGCGCCTTGTGCGCCATTTGAAGGAGGTGTCTCTGAGGAGCGACCGCCATTATGATCGTGTTGGCAAATATGATCTCCCGCCCGAATATGCCGACAGCGAAAGCGCGACCAAGGCGAAGCGGCGACGGAAATGACGCTGCGTCTTGCCCTGTCGCTTTGTCTCGTCCTGTCCGCCTGTGCCGCGCGCGAGGTCAAGCCGACCGAGACTGAAATGGACCGCGTCGAGGCGGCGTTGCAGGCGACGCCCTGTGCCGCGCGGATCGCCAGTCTGGATCGTCATTTTTATTACCGCCCGCGCTATTATGCCGAAGAGATCGCGGCGGCGAAAAAGGAAGGTCGGCCACCGCGTTCGAGCAACCGGGTGACGTCGGTGATCCAGTTCGACCTTGTGCCTGCTCCCGCAGGACGGGCTGGCGAGCGGAAAGCTCATGCCGTGCCGCCGCATGCGCTGGCCGACGCCGATGGCGGATTGCATGGCGCCTATCATCTGGAAGAGCGCGAGCTTGATCTGGCCGGTTGCGTAGCCGCGGTGCCATTGCCGTGATCAATATCGACTCTCGGGGGCTTCCGGTGCGCCTTTCGCAGCGCGCATGGTTTGCCGGTGGGAGGAGAGCTCGATTATCTCGACGAGGGGACGCTGGCACAGGCGCTGCGGCCAAGGCGGCCGGTCGGCTAATTGAGTTCGGTTGGTTCGCCGAGTTGCCGCCATTCCATCATTGCATTGACAAGAGTGATTGTCGGATAGCGCGTAATATCTTCCTCCGTCGCGCCATTCGCCAATTCCCGTTCGAAGTACCATTCCTGAAACGCGACATATTTGCCGACGATCGCCGATAGCCCGATGTTGGGTGAGCCGGCGTGAGTGATCAGCCAGCCACGAACGGCCCGCATGGCTTCCCTGAAATCGCCACGATGCGCCTCGATATCCCAGCCCGCGATGTCGGATAGGGCCCTCTGGTAGTCGTATCGATCTTGTTCCAGAATCAGGATCGATTTGCTGGCCAACGGGCCGACGCCGAAGCGCTGCGCGCCATGATCCATGCCAAGTTCGAATGGCATATTCATGCGTGCAAATTCGTTGGCGGCGAGCGATCGACACCGGCTAAGGTCGTGAATTCCGTATTTCGACGAGGTAATGATATCGCGGATTCGATCTATGCGGGTTGCTGCCCCGTCGGCATTTTCGGGCGCGATCCGGGGATGACGATCCAGATAGATGACACAGAAACTGATGGCTTGCAGCAAGGGCGCATACTCTTCATCAAACGGACAGTTGATGAAGACTGACGTTTCAAAGCTGGCGGGCAAGCTCAACCTTTAGGCGGATGTGGGTCATTGCCATAGGAATTGCGTTCGCGAATTCGACCATCCTGCCCATGGATATAGAGTTCGGTACGCTGGTTGATCGCGATGCGTCGCGCCTCGTCGACGGCGGCCGACTGAGTTGAATGAGTGCTCGTCACTCTGGATGAACCGGCTTTTCTTACGGCCCATCCATTTCCGTTTGGCACCACATGCTGGCCTTGTTTGGACACGTTGCAACTCCTTGACGATAAGATAAGGCAGGAGGCGCTGTTACGCCAGATTAAATCTGTCCAAATTGGCGAAGCGTTCTCACCCCTTGACCCCGCGCCTGCGCGACCATACCTGCACGCCATGGCCCTTTTACCCATCATAGAGACCCCCGATCCGCGGCTGCGCGTCATTTCGAAGCCCGTCGAGACGTTCGACGCCGAGCTGAAGACGCTGATCGCCGACATGTTCGAGACGATGTACGACGCCCCCGGTATCGGGCTCGCCGCGATCCAGGTCGGGGTGCCGAAACGCATCCTGGTGATCGATCTGCAGGAACCCGATCCCGAGGATGAAGAAGGCAAGCGCCTGATCCGTACCCCGCGCGTCTTCATCAACCCCGTCTTCTCCGAAGAGAGCGAGGAGCATAGCATCTATCAGGAGGGCTGCCTGTCGGTCCCCGAGCAATATGCCGATGTGACGCGCCCCGCCGAGGTCACCGTCGACTGGCAGGACGAGGATGGCAAGCACCACAGCGAACGCATGACCGGGTTGATGGCGACGTGCATCCAGCACGAGCACGACCATCTGGAAGGCATTCTCTTCATCGACCATCTGTCGCGGCTGAAGCGCGAGATGGTGCTGAAGAAGCTCGCGAAGATGCGCAAGGCGGCTTGAGATTGTAGCCCCTCTCCCATTTAGGGAGAGGGCAGCGAGACTTGCGAATTTATTCGCTAGTCGCAGCGGGTGAGGGGCTGTGGGCGCGAGGTTCGACCCCTCACCCAGCTTCGCCTAGGCAACAAGTTGCCAAGTCTTCGCAACCCTCTCCCTAGATGGGAGAGGGGAAGAGGGTCAGCCCGCCGCCTTCGCCACCCCGACCATCGCGGGGCGCAGCAGGCGGTCCTTCATCATATAGCCTGCCTGCATTTCCTGCACGATCGTGCCGGGTTCCTTGTCGCTCGGGATTTCGAGCATCGCCTGGTGCTGGTTCGGGTCGAGCGGCAGGCCGATCGCGGCGATGCGCGTGATGCCGTTGCGTTCGAAGACGCCGAGCAATTCGCGCTCGGTCGCCTCGAGGCCGGTAATCAGCGGCTTGATGCCTTCGTCGGCGCGCTGTTCGTCGCTGAGCGCGGCGAGCGCGCGGCCGAGATTGTCGGCGACCGAGAGGATGTCGCGCGCGAATTTGGTTGCGGCATAGGCGTGCGCGTCGGCGACCTCCTTTTCGGCGCGGCGGCGAACGTTCTGCGTCTCGGCGCGGGCGTAGAGCAGATCCTGCTGCACCGCGGCGACCTGTTCGGCGAGCTTTGCGATCTCGTCATTCTCGCCGGCGGTGGGCGCGGTCGCATCGGCCTCGGCCGCGACATTTTCGGGGGTCAGCGCGTCGTCGACGGGCGTGTCATTGTCAGTATTTGTCATAAACCTATCGTATCAGTCTGGAGAGCGATTGTGCGGTGAAATCCACCATGGGTACGATCCGGGCATAGTTCAAGCGCGTGGGGCCGATCACGCCCACGACACCCACTACGCGCCCGTCCGCGCCGCGATAGGGCGCCGCTATCACGGACGAGCCCGAAAGCGAGAATAATTTATTCTCCGACCCGATGAAAATCCGGGTCGCGCTGCCCTCGCGCGCGCTGTCGAGCAGCTGCGCGATGTCCTGTTTCGTTTCGAGTTCGTCGAGCAACTGGCGGACGCGGTCGAGGTCGCCGACCGCGCTGTCGTCGAGCAGATTGGCCTGCCCTCGCACGATCAGCACCGGGCGGTCGGCGCCGTCCGACGACCAGATGGCGAGGCCGCGGCTGACGAGATCCTGTGCGGCGCGGTCGATCGCGATGCGCTCGGCCTCGATCTCGTGGCACACGCGCGCCATCGCTTCGGTGAGCGTCAGGCCGCTGAGTGTTGCACTGATATAATTGCCTGCCTCGACCAGCGCCGACTGGCTGAGCCCCGGCGGCAGGTCGATGACGCGGTTCTCGACCGACCCGTCGCCCGCGACGAGTATGACGAGCGACTGGCTGGCCGACAGCGGCACGAAGGCGAGCTGCTTGAGCACGCGCTCGTGCTTGGGGACGAGGACGAGCCCGGCGCAGGCCGAGAGGCCCGAGAGCGCCGAGGTCGCCTGCGCGAGCGCGCTTTCGATCGGACCGGCGTCGGACAGGCTGGCCTCTATCTGCGCGCGGTCCTCGGCGCTGGGTTCGGCGACCTGCATCATGCCGTCGACGAAGAGGCGGAGGCCCTGTTCGGTCGGCAGGCGGCCGGCGCTGGTGTGCGGACTGGCGAGCAGGCCGAATTCCTCGAGGTCCTGCATGACGTTGCGGATCGAGGCGGGCGAGAGGTTGAGGCTGGCGAGCTTCGACAGCGTGCGCGAGCCGACGGGCTGGCCGGTTTCGAGATAGGCGTCGACGACGAGCCGGAACACGTCGCGCGCGCGCGTGGTGAGTTCGGTGA
>NZ_LYVN01000205.1 GCF_001990265.1 Sphingopyxis sp. KK2 | reverse complement strand
ATGGCGGGCGGGCGGGGGTGGCAACCGCCCGCCCGCCATAGAGCGCGACCCAGGCGTCGCTCTTGGCGCGGGTGCGGTTATAGACGGTGAGGTCGTGCCCCGCCTTGGCGAGATGGCCCGCCATCGGCCCGCCCATGACGCCGATGCCGAGGAAGCTGATGCGCAATTTCTGTTCGCTCATGCGTTGACCCATAACCATGGTTTGCGCGGCGCGCCAGATGGGCTAGGGCGCCTGTCGTTATGACCGATCAACTCACCCTGACCTCCGCCGCCGAGCTTCCGGCGATCACATTGGACGATGTGCGCGCGGCGGCGGGGCGAATTGAGGGCGCGGTCGTGCGGACGCCGACGCTCCATTCGCAGACGCTGTCCGAACTGGTCGGCGCCGAGGTGTGGCTGAAGTTCGAAAATCTGCAATTCACCGCCGCGTACAAGGAACGCGGCGCGCTCAACGCGTTGCTGCTGCTCAGCGACGAGGCGAAGGCGCGCGGCGCGATCGCGGCGTCGGCGGGCAATCATGCGCAGGGCCTCGCCTATCATGGCAAGCGGCTCGGCGTGCCGGTGACGATCGTGATGCCGAGCACGACGCCGCAGGTGAAGGTGTCGCAGACCGCGAGCCATGGCGCGACGATCGTGCTGCACGGCGAGACGTTCGACGACGCCTATGCGCATGCCCGCGTGCTCGAGGTCGAGCGCGGGCTGACCTTCGTCCATCCCTTCGACCATCCGCATGTCGCGGCGGGGCAGGGGACGGTGGCGCTCGAAATGCTCGAGGATGTGCCCGAGATCGACACGCTGATCGTGCCGATCGGCGGCGGCGGGCTGCTCGCCGGCATGGGCACCGCGGCGCGCGGGATCAAGAACGACATGCGCCTCGTCGGGGTGCAGGCCGAGCTCTACCCGTCGATGTATGCCAATTTGAACGGCGTCGACATGGCGTGCGAGGGCGATACGCTTGCCGAGGGCATCGCGGTGAAGGAGCCGGGCAGCTATACCCGCAAGCTCGTCGCCGACCTCAACGACGATATCGTGCTGGTCGCCGAGCGCCATCTCGAGCGCGCGGTGAGCCTGCTGCTGCAGATCGAAAAGACGGTGGTCGAGGGCGCGGGCGCCGCGGGCCTCGCGGCGATGCTCGCGCACCCCGAGGAGTTCAGGGGCCGCAAGGTCGGGCTGGTGCTCACCGGCGGCAATATCGACACGCGGCTGCTCGCCAATGTGCTGCTACGCGATCTCGCGCGCTCGGGCCGCATCGCGCGGCTGCGCATCCGCTTGCAGGACCGTCCCGGCGCGCTGTTCAAGGTGATGAAGCTGTTCGACGAGAAACAGGTCAATATCATCGAAATCTATCACCAGCGCATCTTCACGACGCTGCCCGCGAAGGGGCTGATCACCGACATCGAATGCGAAGCGCGCGACCGCGAGCATCTCGACAGTTTGGTGACGGCGCTGCGCGAGGCCGGCTATATGGTGACCACCGTCGAGCTCGCATGAGGGAGTTCACGCTCGATTTCGTCGCCACGCCCGAGAGCATCGACGAACTCGGCCATGTCAACAATGCGGTGTGGGTGCAGTGGATCCAGCAGGTCGCGACCGGCCATTGGGACGCCGCGGCGCCGCAATCGCATAAAGACGCCTATATCTGGGTCGTGGTGCGGCACGAGATCGATTATCTGCGCGCGCTTGGCCCGGGCGAGGCGGTGACCGCGCGGACCTGGGTCGCCGACAAGCCGCAGGGCGCGAAGTTCGACCGCTTCATGGAATTCACCGGCGCGGACGGCAAGGTGCATGTCCGCGCGCGCACCGTGTGGGCGCTGCTCGACAAGGCGAGCGGGCGGCCGCTGCGGGTAACCGACGCGATCGTCGCGCCGTTTCTGGATGCGACCCGGTGAAAGCATCCAGCCGTTATATCGTGTTGTTCACGGCGCTGGGCATAGCCTTCTTCACCGTGGCGATCACGTCGACGGGCACGGCTTATGACGACGAGGCATGCCATGTCGCGCTGCAGATTTTACAAGAAAAGAAGCGAGGCATCGTCGGTCCGGTTGCCGTTTCGATCCCGTCTGCGGCGACGCCTACGACGCGAACCGCCGCCGAGGAAATTGTTCGCGATATACGGCGTGACGGGCCGGTCGATCCGGCGGAAGAATTCATGCTTGAGCTGATCGTCAAATCTGCCGATGTCGATGAGCTGCGGCCGGTCGAGGAATGCGAGAATGTCCAACAATGGATGAAGTCTTCGCACATCATCCATGACCAAATGCAGATCGAAAAGGCGGAGCCAGTAAATGGGCGATATCCTTTTGCGATTGTCCGCCTTTCGATGCCTGCGGTGTCCAACGACGGCAATCATGCCTTGATGTATATATCGACGACCTATGGACCACTGGCCGGCGGTGGCTACATGGCGTGGATCAAGCGACAAGAAGATGATCGTTGGGCAATCGACGAAGAGATGCAGATGTGGGTCAGTTGATGCGCCCGGCATGCTGATTCGACCCGCGACCCCCGCCGACCGCGCAGCGATCTGGGCGATTCTCGAACCCGTGATCCGCGCGGGCGAGACCTATACGCTCGATCGCGACATGAGCGAGGAGGCGGCGCTCGCTTACTGGTTCGGGGCGGACAAGGCGGTGTTCGTGGCCGAAGAGGACGGCGTCGTGCTCGGCACCTATTATCTGCGCGCCAATCAGGGCGGCGGCGGGGCACATGTCTGCAACTGCGGCTATATGACCGGCGCCGCGGCGACCGGGCGCGGGGTGGCGCGGGCAATGGCGCTGCATTCGTTCGAGGAAGCGAAGGCGCGGGGCTTTCGGGCGATGCAGTTCAACTTCGTCGTCGCGAGCAACGCGCGCGCGGTCGGTCTTTGGCAATCGCTGGGGTTCGAAATCGTCGGGCGGCTGTCGGGCGCGTTTGCGCATCCGGCGCTGGGGTTCGTCGATGCGCTGGTGATGGTCCGGGCGCTCTGACCTAGTCGCGCGCGCGCTCGCGCAAGGGACGGGCTTCGAGCGCTTTGAGCGTTTTCAGCAATATGGCGTGCGCGTCGCCGGTCTCTTCGAAGAGGCGCGCGTACACCGCGGAAATATTGGCGGTATAGCTGTCGAGCAGCGTCATCTGCGCGGCGCCTCTTTCGGTCAGCCGGAACAATTTGCGCCGCGCGTCGGCGGGGTCGGCGTGCTGGGTGACGAGGCCGAGGCGCAGCAGCGCGGGGCATTTCTGGATCACGAGCTGGTGCGACTGGCCGAGCGTGCGCGCGAGTTCGGCGGCCGACGCCTCGCCCGCCTGCCGCAGCGCGGTGAGCAGCGAGCAGGATTTGACCGGGATGACGATGCCCGCCTCGTCGAACAGCTCGCGCGTCTGCTCCTCGATCCGCGCGCTCAGGGCTTCGCTGAGGCGGCCGAGGAAGCTGATGTCGTCCAAGGCGTCGGGGCGGTCAGTCGAGGCGGGCATAGTCGGTGGTCGTTCCGTCGCGGTTGATGCGGGTGAGCGCGACGATCTTGCCGCCTTTGCGGCTGATGCGAAAGCGGAAGTCGCGCACGCCCTCGATTGCCAGCAGGTCGCCGCCGAGCGGTTCGAGCGTCAGCCGCAGCCGCTCGCGCCAGGTGTAAAGCAATTTGCCGCCCTCAAGGTCGATCCGCCGCCCTTCGTAGCGCCCGGCGATCGCCTTGAGCGCGGCGGTCGTCGGCGCGGGGCGCGGCGCGAGCGTCGGTGCGAACCAGTCGGCGTCGGCCTGTCTGGCGGGATCGGCCCTCGCGAGATCGGCGATCGCGAGGCGCTGTGCGAGCGCGAGCGCGTCGGCCGAGGGCACGAGATGGTCGGGGGTCACGCCCCGACCCTCGAAATCGCTGCGGTCGACAGGGTCGCGGATCTGGCCGATCGGGACCTGGAGGAAGAAGTCGGTGCCGACGGGCTTGCGGTCGACCGGATGCGCGCCGCCCGCGGTGCGTTCGCCGACGAGGGTCGCGCGGCCGAGCTTCTGCATCGTGAAGGCGAACCATTCGGCCGCCGAGAAGCTGGTCGAGCCGGTGAGGATATAGACGGGTTTGCCGGTCAGGCGTTTGGCGGGAAGCGCGGGGAGGACCCATTGGCCGCGCGCGACGTGGCGGCCGTCGAGCGTATAGTCGTAATCGAACAGCTCCTGATCCTTGTCGCCGGGGAAGAGCTGGCTCGCGAGCAGCTGCGCCATTTCGAGGTGGCCGCCATTATTGTAGCGCAGGTCGTAGATCACCGCGTCGGCATTTTCGATGAAGCGCATCGCCGCCGCCGCCGCGTCGTAACCGAGTTCGGGGTCGGCGAAGTGCGACAGGTCGACATAGGCGATATTGCCGTCGAGGTAGCGCAGGCCGGTGAAGCCGAAATTGCTCCGCGCCTCGTCGCGCCGTTCTTCCTCGCGCAGCGCGGCGGCGCGCACCGGGTCGCGCTTCGCGGCATAGTCGGCGACCCAGTCGGGATCGACGCCGACCGCAAAATGCAGGTCGCCCGATGCGGCGATGAGGTCGTCGGTGAGTTCGCTGGCGAGCGCGCGGCGGTCGGGCGCGGCGTCGTAGTCGCCGGCGTCGAGATGGCGGCGCAGGATCGCGGCGATGGTCTTCGCCTTGTCGGGAAACACATAATTGGCCTCGAGCGTCGCGCCGAGCTGTTCGACCATAGCGCGCCGGTCGGCGGCGGTGAGCGGGGATTCCTCGGCAGCGGCGGGCGCCGCGAGCCATGCCGTCGTGGCGGCAAGGAGGATGGCCAAGCACCTGGTTTTCATTCGGTTTCACCTGCGAATCGATTTATACAATATATTGCGCAATATATTGTATAAATCGATTCGCAGGTGAAACCGAATGAAAACCAGGTGCTTGGCCATCCTCCTTGCCGCCACGACGGCATGGCTCGCGGCGCCCGCCGCTGCCGAGGAATCCCCGCTCACCGCCGCCGACCGGCGCGCTATGGTCGAACAGCTCGGCGCGACGCTCGAGGCCAATTATGTGTTTCCCGACAAGGCGAAGACCATCGCCGCGATCCTGCGCCGCCATCTCGACGCCGGCGACTACGACGCCGCGCCCGACCGCCGCGCGCTCGCCAGCGAACTCACCGACGACCTCATCGCCGCATCGGGCGACCTGCATTT
>NZ_LYVN01000204.1 GCF_001990265.1 Sphingopyxis sp. KK2 | reverse complement strand
CCGCCGCTCCCGACAGCGCGGCGGCGAACAATTCGGTGGTGCCGTGGATGAACAGCCAGCCGCCGAAATCATAACCCAGTCCCTTGCCGGTGAAGACCGCGATCATCGCTCCCAGACTGATCCCCTGATAAAATTCGAGCATCATCGTCGGGATGCCGAAGGCAAAGCCCAGCGCGAAAGACATGATCGACACGCCGCTGTTGTGGGTGAACAAAAAGGTCGCAAAGACGTGCAGTCCGCTGCCGTCCTCCTTGGTCGCGGCCTTGCCATGCCCCATCGTCGATTGCAGAAACTCGACCGTCGCGCGCGGGTCGCGCCCGCCCGACATGCCTTCGTCGACGAAATTATAATACCAGTCGGGCTGGCTGGTGACGAGCGACCAGCTCGTTATCGCGCCCAGCACGATGATCAGCGCGATGATGATCGTTTCCTTCCACACCGCCTGCACCGCCAACGGCCAGTCGCGCGCGAAAAAGCGGGTCATCCGGTCGAACCGCGACTGGCGCACGCCATAGATCAGGAAATAGCCGCGCATCGACAGCGCTTCGAGATGGTCGAGCAGCGCCTTGTCGAGGCTGGTCGCGCGCGCGATCGACAGCGACGACAGCGTCGCACGATAAAGGACGGGCAGCTGGAGCAGTTCCTCGCTCGACAGTCCCTTGGCGCCCTTTTTCTCCAGCCGCATCAGCAGCGCGTCGAAGGCGATCCAGTCGGCCTCGCGCTCGGCGCGGAACCGGCTGGTCGAGAAGGCGGGCGCGTCGATCGTCGCGGCGGCGGGATGGGTGGGGATCACAGGCTGCCCTCGCGTTTGATGCCCAGATAGGCGTCGACAACCCCCGCCGTCATCGCATCGGCGGGCACTTCGAGCACGTCGGCACCCAGCCGCTGGAGCCGCGCGATCACCAGCTGCCGGTCGCGCAGCATCGCCGCGGCGACGTTCGATCGCGTGATGTCGGCGGCGCTTTCGGGGCGGCGGCGTTCCTCGGTTTCCAGCTCCTCGTCCTTCAGCACGACGAACAGCAGCCGATGCTTCTTTACCAGCCGCCCGGCGGCGCGGATCATCAGGTCGGCGCTCGTCGCGTCGGTGAATTCGGTGAACAGCACGATCAGCGAGCGGCGGTTGAGCTGTGCCGACAGCGTCGTGAGCGCGAGCGTGAAATTGCTCTCGACCGGCGCATAGTCGATCAGGCTCGCGGCACGCTGCAGCGCCGGGAAATCCTGCGTGTGCATATAGGCGGGGGTCATCGCCTGCGGCTTGGCGGCGAAGGAGAAGAGGCTGACCCGGTCGTTCATCTTCAGCCCGACATAGGCGAGCAGCAGCGCCGCCGACACCGCACGGTCGACGCGCGGCATGCCCCCGACGGGCTCGGCCATCGTGCGCCCGGCGTCGATCGCCAGCACGACACGGTTGTCGCGCTCGACGCGATATTCCTTGGCGAACAATTTCACGTGCCGCGCCGATGCGTTCCAGTCGATCGCGCGCCGGTCCATGCCCGCCTGATACTCAGCCAAAGCCTCAAACTCGGCGCCCTCGCCGCGGATGCGCTGCTGGCGAAGGCCGAACCAGCTGTTGCGCTGGAACAACCGGCGCCCTTCCTCGGTCACCGCGCGCAGGCTGGGGACGACCGCAATGCTGCTATCGACCGCGAACTTGCGCTGCTTCCACACCAGCCCGAGCGGGCCGCGCCAGCGGATCCACGCGGTGTCGATCACCGCCTTGCCGCGCCGCGAGGCGCTCAGCGCCAGCGTCGCGACCAGTGCCTGGCGCTTGCCCTCGGCGCGCTCGGCGGCATGCATCTCGCCCGCCAGCCGCCCGCCGATCGCCAGCCGCTCGTCGGCCGCCAGCGCGATTTCGGCCCGGCGCGGTACCCCGCGCTCGCTCGCCGCGATCAGCATCAGGTCGAACGCATCGCCGACACCGATCTGGTGCGGAACGCGCGTCTCGAGCGCCAGGCTGCGCGGATTGGCGCCCGCCAGCCCGTCGATCAGCAGGCAGGCAACCAGGAAACCGATCCATCCCGGCGCGACGAGCCACAGCTCGGGGCGCATCAGCCCGAGCACGAGCGCGACCGGCGCACCCGCGAGCAGCAGCAAGATCGTCAGCCGGGTGGGGTAGAGCCACATGCTCCTATCCGCCCCTGTCGCGACGGAGCGAATTTTGGCCGAGTGCGAGGCGCGAGGAGGGAGTTATGCCAATGCATAGTGACCGACGAGCAACGCTGCAATCGGCCAAAATTCGCCCGCCCCGAAGGGGTTGCCCGGGGAAGCCCGCATTCTGCGTCACGCCGTTTGCACGGGTTCCCGACCCGCGCTGCACGTCGTTCCTTGCATGCGAACTTCCCCGGGCAATCGCGGCAGGGGCGGATAGGAGCATGTGGCTCTCGATCACCGGGGCACTTCCTCGCGTTCGAGCAGCGCGGCGACGATCTGTTCGACGTTGCGGCCCTCGATCTCGGCGGCGGCCGACAGGATCACGCGGTGGCGCAGCACCCCCGCGGCGAGGCGCTGGACATCGTCGGGAATGACATAGTCGCGCCCGTCGAGCGCCGCGGCCGCGCTCGCGGCGCGCGCGAGCAGCGATGCGGCGCGTGGGGACGCGCCGCACTCGAGGTCGGCGCTCTCGCGCGTCGCGCGGATCAGGCGGACGATATAATCGACGATCTCGTCGGCCAGCCGGACGGTCGAGATGATGTCGATCGCCTCGCCGATCGCCTTGGCGTCGGCGACCTGGCTGACTCCGAAATCGGCGACCGCGGGGCTTTTGAAGCGTCCGCCATGCTCGGCGACGATGCGCCGTTCCTCGGCGGCGTCGGGATAATCGACGACCAGCTTGAACAGGAAACGGTCGAGCTGCGCTTCGGGCAGCGGATAGACGCCCTGCTGCTCGATCGGGTTCTGCGTCGCGAGCACGGTGAAGCGCGGGCTCATCACATGCGGCTCGCCGTTGATCGTCACCCGCCGCTCCTGCATCGCCTCGAGCAGCGCTGCCTGCGTCTTCGGCGGGGTACGGTTGATTTCGTCGGCCAGCAGCAACTCGGTAAAGATCGGCCCCTTGGTCAGCGTGAAGCTCGACGTCTGGAAGTTGAACAGGTTCGACCCCAGGATATCGCCCGGCATCAGGTCGGGGGTGAACTGGATACGCCCGAAATCGAGCCCCGTCGCGCGGGCAAAGGCCTGCGCGAGCAAGGTCTTCGCGGTTCCCGGCGGCCCTTCGAGCAGCACATGACCGCCCGCGAGCAACGCGATCGTCACCATGCGGGTCAGCGGTTGCTGCCCGAACACCGCCTTGGCGACCTCGGCGTCGATCGCGGCGCCGAGCGCCTGCACGCTTTCGACGCCCTTGCCCCCATTTTCTTGGGCGGTCGGATTAGCTGTCACGGATTAAGTCCTTCCTGATGTCGTGCAGCGCCTGGGCGTCTGCGAGGAATTCATGATTGTTGCGCGCGAGCGGCAGCCGCCGGGCGAGCGCGGAGAAGAGGTTGCCGTCGGGCGGCAAATGCCGGTCGATCCAGCTGTCGGTCGCCGCGGGGTCGAGTCCGGCGGGGGCGTGGAGCCGCCGCGCGATCGCGGCGCGCAGGCTCGCGACATAATCGCCCGCGCCTTCGAGCTCGCGTCCCGCCTGCTTGATCAGATCGGCGCTGTTCGCGATCAGCGCCGCCTTCGACACCGGGATCGCGCGCTGCGGCTTGAGCGCCGGGCCGAAGCGCGCCCATGCCTGCCACAAGGCGAACAGCCCGGCGGCGATCAGGCACAGGGTGATGCCGATGAACGGCGGGACGAAAGCGAAGCGCAGCAGCGAGCGGCCGCCGCCGAGCCCGTTGAGCGTCACGTCGAAGGCGAGCCCGTCGGCGTCGGCATCCTCGGCGATCCCGTCGACCAGCGTCGCGGCGCCGCGCGCGCCATCGCGCGTCGCAAAGGCGAAATTGTTGATCAGGTCGGGGTCGGCGAGGACATAATAATCATGCGATTTGGCGCGCGCCAGCACCGCACCCCCGCCCGGCGCCGCGGCCAGCGTCTCGAGCTCGTCGCCGGCGATCGTCTGGACGTTGGCTGGCAGCGAGAGCAGGATGTCGCGCCCGGCGAGCCAGGCCGGCGCACGCGCCGCCGCCGCCTTGTCGGCGCTGATCTCGACCTTGCCGAAATGATCGGCGGGCAACAGCTTCGATGGCGGCCGCATCGGGTAACCGCCGCTGACCCAGCCCGGCTTGGTGTCGGTGCCCCGATTGCGCCCGGCCATCCATTTGGGCAGCACCACCAGCACCGGCGCGCCGCCGGCGCCGGCGACCAGCTCGGCGATTTCCTCCGGCCGCGTCTGGTGCGTCGGGGTCAGGACGATCAGCGGCTCATAATCGTCATAGACATAGGGCTTGGTACTGCGCCGCACCTCGACCGACGCCCCCGCGCGTTCGACCAGGTCGACGATCGCGGCATAGCCCGGCGCGGCTTTCGACAGCGCATGGCCCTTGCCGTCGTTGCCGCTGCTCATCTGCGGCCCGAGCGCGATCAGCGCCCACAGCGCGATGAAGGCGATAATGCCCAGCACGACGATGCCGGCCATCAGCCGCGGGTTGAAACTGCTCTCGCCGGAGGCGGTGCCGCTCATGCCCGCGTCCAGTTCCGCGGCACGGTCATCTCGGCATAGGCGTCACGGCATTGTTGCCACGCGCCCGCGTCGATCGCGCGCCCGCCGAACAGGCTGATCTCGACCGCGCGCGCGATGCGGCTGAACGCGTCGCGCGCGACGCCGGGCAGGTCGGTCGCGGCGGCGAGGTCGCGCGAGGTCATCGCCGGCTGGACCAGTCCGGGGCGCCGGTCGCTGATGTCGGCGACGCTGCGATAGAGCAGCAGGTGGACGGCTTCCGAATAGCGGCCCGCCGCCGCCAGCTCGTCGGCCTCGGCGAGCAGCACGCGCGCCGCGCCCGCCTCGGCATGACCGACCTGTTCGGCCTCGTCGGCGATTGCCTTGCGCTTGCGGCGATAGCGGATGTCGTCGACCCATTGGGCAAAGGCGGGGACGAACAGATAGAGCAGCAGCAGCGCCAGCAATATGCCGCCGATCCACAGCAAAGGCTGACCGAGCGGCGACAACCAGTCGAAGAAATCGCGGACCGCGCGGCCCAGCGTCTTCATCCATTCGGGGG
>NZ_LYVN01000203.1 GCF_001990265.1 Sphingopyxis sp. KK2 | reverse complement strand
GCGGCTGAGCACGGGTTCGTGGCCGAGCGATTTCAGTTCGCCGTCGACCTCTGCATAGGCCTCGATGATGAAGGAGCCGCGGATTTTCGAGCGGTCGATGCCGTCGACCCGCACGGTGCGGCCCGGCGCGCCGGCGACCGCTGCGAGCAGGGTCGGCGCGGCGCGCGTCGCATAGCTGTCGAGCGAGCCGGGGCCGTAGCTGTAGCCGAGTTGACCCTCGATATCGATGCAACCGGCCGAAGTGTAATAGCCCGAGCCGTCGGGCTGGATGAAGGGCTCGAGCGGGGTGTCGAGCGACAATATGTCGTCGGGGTTGGCGCCGGCGGGCGGCGGACCACTGCTGTAATTGGCGCCCGGATCGCTCGAATCGATGGTGAATTCGGTCTGGAAGCCGTTGCGGCGCTGCCAGGTCCAGAAGGCATAGTCGATGAAGCAGTGGTGGAAGAAGAAGATCGGGTCGAGCGCCGCCGTATCATTCTCCCCCATGTCGCCATTGGCGCCGGCGATCAGCGAGCTGTCGGCATTGTTGTCGGGGTTGGGGTTGTTCTGCACGTCGTAGCCGCCGACCGCGAGGTGCATGAAATTATGGGGGGATTCCAGCGCCATGACCTTGTTCGTCGGGTTGGCCTTGTTCCAGGCGCCCATCGAGGTGGTGTTCGAGAAGAGCGTGTAATTGGGCGCGTCGAGGCAGGCGACGAATTTGGAATAGATCTCGCCGCGCGGGCGGCCGTCGATCTCGAAAGCGAAGTTGAGCCAGGTCGAGATGTTGATGTCGAGCAGCTTCACCGCGTCGGCATAATTGCTGAACTGCGCATTATGCGCCGCGGTCGCGGCCTGGTCCGCAGGGGTCCCGACCAGTCCCGACAGCGGGAAGCGAACGGTCTCATAGCCCAGCGGCTTGCTGTAGAGCGAACCGTCGTTCGACACCCGATCCTCGATCGCAACCGGCAGCACGAAGGAGCGCAGCGGATTGGCGATCTGTTCGCCGTCGAGGGTGAAAAATTCGTCGGTCAGCGCGCGGGGAATGCCGTTCAGCCGCGAATCGTCGCTGCATTCGTCCCAGAAGGGCAGGGTGACGCTCTCGCATCCCGCGATGCTCTGCAGCGCCTTTTCGAGCTGGTGCAGATAGGCGCGATGCCAGGTCGGGAACAGCACGGTCCCATGCTGGCAATAGCCGCCCCACCAGGCGGGATCGGTCGTGCCCGGCCCGCGAAAAGGCTCGCCATGAAAGCCGCCGAGATTGAAAAAGGAGCGGGGGTCCTGCGGATCGAGTTCCTTGATCCCCTTCCACGCGCGCATCAGGTTTTCGAGCGGCGCCTTGTTGCCATTGTCATATTCTTTTTGCAGGTCGGAGATGGAATAGCGGATATTCGGAGCCGTCTGTTGCACGATGCTTCTCCCGACGGGGTTGGGCCAATGGCTATTTCGGCAGGCTTTCTTGCGTCCCCGATTCGCAATCTGCAGAAGATTAGGTTGATTCGCGATGAAATCAACTTGGTGCTGACAGATACTTTGATTTCCAAAGTGTTTACCATGAATGTCTAGCAAATGACCAAATAATGACACTTAATCATTACTTTTGATCGATGCCCTTTTGCGCTATCATGTTTCATCGGCCGCCCGATGGAGGCGCTGCCACACTGCTGCGGGAGCCTTTTGATGTTGGCCGGCCAATGGACCTATCGCAGCTTCGTCAATACCCCGGCGCTGGTCGGTAGCGACGCGCAGGCAGCGCTCGCGCTGATCTTTGGCGAGGGCGTTTTCGATTTCACGGTCGATAGTGACGGCGCGGTCGGCGGCCGGCTCGACATGGGCGCGGGCTATGCGCTGACGATCAGCGGCGAGGAGAAGGCCGAGGGCGGCTTTGCGCTGATCGGCCTCGGTATCGCGGGCACCGCAACCGAGGGATGGCGCTACGACTATCATGGCGGACCGGGCTATGATTGGCCCGACGGCATCGACCAGGTGCCGTCGCTGCTCGGCACCGTCGTCCGGGTGCTCGCGCACGGCCCGAAATCACCCGCCGGCGTGACGGCCTCGTTCATCGCGGTGCGGCAGGCGGCGGCGAAATGACGCAGGTCGATGTCCGCGACGATGAGGAGGAGGGGGCGCCGCGCCGCCGCAGCCTGCTGCGTCTGATCCCGGCGCTGGCGATGCTCGCGGCGACCATCGCGCCGACGGCCGCGGAACCGGGCGGGCTGCTCGTGCGCGTCTGTTCGGGCGCGCAGGACGGCTATGTGGTGATGCTGCTGCCAGTGGGCGAGCCGCGTGACGAACCGGGGCGCCACGATCAGGCGCCCTGCCACGCGACATGCCCCACCGCGCTGCGCGAGACGCGCAAGGCGGCGGTCTGACGGGCATCGATAGTCCCGCTTCTGACGGTGGGCGACGAGACGACAAGGATGCGCACTCCTGCTGCTCGAACTTGTGCCTTCTTGCTTGCCTCAGGCGTTGAAGCTAATCCTTCGGCTCGTTCAGATCGGTCCGATCCAGCAGGCGGGGCTTTCGCGACATAATGAGACGCCCCAATCGGCCCGCGGTTCTGATCGTCGAAGACGACGATGTGATGCGAGAATATCTCGACCGTGCGATCCGGCGTTGTGGGTATGATGTCTATACGGCAGCCAACGGTTTGCAGGGTCTGGCGACCTTCAATATGGCCGGCGACCATATCCATGTCGTCGCATCGGATATCGTCATGCCGTCGATGGATGGCGTCGAATTTTGCCAGGCCATTTCGGCCAGCGCCCGGAATATCTTCAACATCCTATTCATCACCGGATTCTCCGCCGCCGTTTCCCGTGCGGAGGAAAAAGTTCCCAACGCCATCGTTGTAACAAAGCCCATACATCTGAAGAGCCTGGTCGAGAAAATCGACCGGTCGATGGCGAATGTGATCCACAAGAGGAAGCGATTGTCCGACGACAACGTCATGAAATTCAAGCATGACAATAGCTTGGACGTCGAGCGGGTGAACAAGAGAATGTCCCGCTATGGCGAGGATTCCTATATTCTTCCCGAGCGTGGCAGTGACGCGCGACCGGGCGACGGCATCGATTATTTCGAGCAAGTGCGCGCGAGAAGAACCGACGTTGCGGTATTGAAAGGGGATCGCGAAACCCTCAATCGCACCCTCACGGAATTGGGGATTTCGGCCGCTCAGATATCCCAGCTTACGGATGCCCTCGACCGGGATAAATCGACCGAAACGACAGCAGGCATCGGAAGTGAAACCCGGTCGTGGCTGGGCAAGGCGTTCGGCTTTGTTGGAGCCGGAGCGGCGAGGGTGACTGGTGACGCCGCCGGAGCGACGCTTGCAGCAGCCATCGCCGCCTATCTGGGCCTGAGCGTGTAAGCTCGGGCCAGGGGCGGCATATCTTCTAGCCTTCTGACGACGCGACTACCCCGAACAGATCATGCTCGTCGGCGTCCTCGATTTCGACATCGACGATATCGCCGGCGTTGAGCGTCGCGGCGACGTCTCGCAGATAGACATGGCCGTCGATTTCGGGCGCGTCGGCTTGGCTGCGTCCCGTTGCCCCGATGCTTCCGTCCTCGTCGGCTTCGCCGACTTCGTCGATGATCACCGGCAGAGTGCGGCCGATCTTGGCTTCGAGCTTGGCGGCGCTGATCGCGGCGGTCTTCGCCATGATGCGCTGGTAGCGTTCTTCCTTGACCTCTTCGGGGACCTGGTCGTCGAGGGCATTGGCTTGCGCGCCCGCGACGGGTTCGAAGCGAAAGGCGCCGACGCGGTCTAGTTGGGCTTCGTCCAGCCAGTCGAGGAGATACTGAAAGTCGGCCTCGGTTTCGCCGGGGAAGCCAACGACAAAGCTCGAGCGGATCGCGATGTCGGGTGCGATGTTGCGCCAGTTTTTGAGCCGTTCGAGCACCTTTGCCTCGTTCGCGGGGCGCTTCATGCGCTTGAGGACGCTCGGTGCCGCGTGCTGGAAGGGAATGTCGAGATAAGGCGTCAGCAGGCCCTCGGCCATCAGCGGGATCACCGCGTCGACATGGGGGTAGGGATAGACATAGTGGAGGCGAACCCAGGGGGCCTTGTCTTCGCTGGTGCGCAGCCGGCCGAGTTCGCGCGCTAGGTCGGTCATGTGCGCGCGGACTTCGCGGCCCTTCCACTGGCGCGGATCGTGGCGGGTGTCGACGCCATAAGCCGAGGTATCCTGGCTGATGACGAGCAATTCCTTCGTCCCCGCGGCGACAAGCTTTTCGGCCTCGCGCAGCACCGCGTCGATGCGCCGCGAGACGAGTTTGCCGCGCAGATCGGGAATGATGCAGAAGGAGCAGCTGTGGTTGCAGCCTTCGGAGATCTTGAGATAGCTATAGTGCCGCGGCGTCAGTTTCAGCCCGCCCTCGGGCACGAGGTCGATGAACGGGCCCTGCGTCGGCGGTGCGGCGTCGTGGACCGCATCGACGACCTGCTCATACTGATGCGCGCCGGTGACCGCGAGGACGTTGGGGAAGCGCGCGCGAATGACTTCTGCCTCATTGCCCATGCAACCGGTGACGATGACGCGGCCATTCTCGGCCATCGCCTCGCCGATCGCCTCGAGGCTTTCTTCCTTGGCGCTGTCGAGGAAGCCGCAGGTGTTGACGAGCACGACGTCGGCGCCGGCATAGTCGGGCGAAAGGCCATAGCCGTCGGCGCGCAGCTTGGTCAGAATCCGTTCGCTGTCGACGAGCGCTTTCGGACAGCCGAGCGAGACCATGCCGACCTTCGGCTGGGTGGGGAGGGTTTTGGTTGCCATGATTGGCGGCGCGCATAGTCGATTTTATCGCGCTTGTCACGCGCGGCGCATGGCGCCATGCGGGGCGGCACGATCAAGGATGCGAGGTGAGATATGGCGATAGGGTTGCTGGCGGCGCTTTCGGCGGCTTTGGCGGTCGCGGCGGGGGCGTTCGGCGCGCATGGCGCGGCGGGACCGCAACAGGCCGAATGGCTGCGCACCGGCGGGCTGTACCAGCTGATCCACGCGGTCGCGGCGCTGGCGATCATGGGCGTCGCGCGCGGACCCGCGATGCTGCTGCTCGCGGGCGGGGCGATCTTTGCCGTGACGCTCTATGCGATGGCGCTCGGCGCGCCGAAATGGCTGGGCGCGGTGACGCCGATCGGCGGGACCTTGCTGATC
>NZ_LYVN01000202.1 GCF_001990265.1 Sphingopyxis sp. KK2 | reverse complement strand
ACATGCGCGCGCGCCGCAATCTCGGGAACGACGCCGCCGAAGGGCGCATGATCCTCTTCCTGCCCCGCGACGCGATGCGCAAGGATGCGCCGGTCGCTGTCGACGAGCGCCGCTGCGGTTTCGTCGCAGCTCGATTCGAGGCCGAGGATCAGAGTCATATTGTTGCGCGCCCCTTTACGCGCCCCTTGGCGGGCAGGGCAAGGGAGGCTAGCAGCACGGCATGGCTTCGATCCCGCTCCCGACCCCCGACACCCCCTTGCGCATCGGCACGCGCGCCTCGCCGCTGGCGATGGCGCAGGCGCATATGGCCGCAGCCGCGCTGACGGCGGCGCACGGGCTGGCGGCGGATGCGCTTGTCCTTGTGCCGATGACCGCGACCGGCGACCGCATCCAGGACCGCGCGCTCGCCGAGGTCGGCGGCAAGGCGCTGTGGACGCGCGAACTCGACGCGGCGCTCGACGTGGGGACGATCGATATCGCGGTCCACAGCCTGAAGGATGTCGAGACGCTGCGCGATTCGCGCTTCGCGCTCGTTGCGATGCTCGAACGCGCCGACCCGCGCGACCGGCTGGTGGTGCGCGAGGGGATCATGGCGACGACGATCTCTGCGCTGCCGACGGGCGCGCGGCTGGGGACGAGCAGCCCGCGCCGCGCCGCGCAGGTGAAACGGCTGCGCAGCGATATCGAGACGGTGCTGCTGCGCGGCAATGTCCAGACGCGGCTGGCGAAGCTGGCGGCGGGCGACGCCGATGCGACACTGCTTGCGGCGGCTGGGCTCGACCGGCTCGAGATGTTCGACATCGGCACGGTGCAGGAGGCCGCGACGCTGCTCCCCGCCGCGTCGCAGGGGGCGATCGGGATCGAGTGCCGCAGCGACGACGATGCCGTGCGCGCGCTGCTCGTGGCGGTCGACCATGGCCCGACGCACCGCGCGGTGATGGCCGAGCGCGACTTCCTCGCGGCGCTCGGCGGCGATTGCCGCTCGCCGGTGGCGGCGCATGCGCAGTTCCAGGACGATGGGGCGTTGCGGCTCGATGCCGAACTGTTTTCGGAGGACGGCGCGGCGCATGTCGTCGGCCATATCCTCGTTTCCGGGGCCGATTCGGCCGCGACGCTGGCGCACCGCCTGCTCGGCGAGGCACCCGACGCGGTGCGCCGCCTCTTTGCATGACCATGACGGTCGTCGTCACGCGGCCCGAGCCGGGCAATGCGGCGACGGTGGCGCGGGCCCGGGCGCTGGGGCTCGATGCCGAGGCGATGCCCTTGTTTGCGGCGCGGTCGCTCGCGTGGCGCGCGCCCGATGCGGGCGACTATGACGCCTTGCTGCTGACCAGCGCGCAGGCGGTGCGGCTGGCGGGCGACGAACTGGCGAGGCTCGCCTCGCTGCCCGTGCATGCCGTCGGTTTGGCGACCGCTGCAGCCGCCACCTCAGCCGGATTGACCGTCGCGGTCACCGGCAGCAGCGATGCGCAGGCGCTGGTCGACGCCATGACGTCATCGGAAAAACCCCGGATATTGTGGCTTTGCGGGCGCGATCGCAGCGATCTCGACGCCAAGGGCGCGCGGCTGGTCGCGCTGCCCTGCTACGCGGTCGAGCCCGTCGACCCGCCCGCTGGATGGGCGCGAATCTTCGATGGTCCTGCCATCCTCCTCGCCCATTCGGCGCGCGGCGCGGCGCGGATCGCGGCGCTGACCGAGGGGCGGCGCGGCGCATTGTCGCTCGTCGCGATCAGTCCCGCGGTGGCGAAAGCTGCGGGTGAGGGTTGGGCCTTCGTTACCGTTACGCCGACCCCCGACGACGCGGCAATGGTGACAGCGGCTTATGCTTTGTGCCAAAAGGCGCAAAAATAGGGTCGTTTGAAAGAGGCATATGGCAATCGAAAGCAGCGAGACCCCCGTCCATTTGGGCGCGGAGCCATCGAGCAAGGGGCCATCCTTCCGCAGCCTGGCGATCGCCGCGCTGCTGCTGTTGCTGATCGGCATCATCGGCGGCGGCTGGGCGATGAACCGCTGGCTCGCCGACGGCGGCACATTGCCGACGACCAAGGTCATCGAAACCGCGACCCCCGGCGGCACGCTTGCGGTGGCGGGGGCGGGCGAGGCTCCCGCGCCGGCAGCGGGAATCGCCGCGCTGCCGGCCGCGACCTCGGCCGAAGGCGCCGACACGCTGTCGGGGCGCGTCGCCGAACTCGAACAGCGCCTGTCGCGGATCACGCTCGAAGCCGCCTCGGCATCGGGCAATGCCTCGCGCGCCGAGGGGCTGCTCGTCGCCTTCGCGGTGCGCCGCGCGCTCGATCGCGGGCTGTCGCTCGGCTATCTCGACGCCCAGCTGCGGCTGCGTTTCGGCGACGACCAGCCCAATGCGGTCAAGACGATCATCGAAACTTCGCGCGACCCGATCACGCTCGAACAATTGCGCGCCGAACTCGACGCGATCGCTCCCGAACTGGTCGGGCGCAACAACGACAATGGCAGCCTGTGGACGGGTTTCCGCCGCGAAATGAGCGAATTGTTCGTCGTCCGCGCCGCCGGCACCCAGTCGCCGCGCGCGTCCGAACGGATCGAGCGCGCGCGCCGCTATCTCGCCAGCGGCATGGCCGACAAGGCGATCGCCGAGGTCGAGGCGATGCCCGGCGCGGCGAATGCGAGCGAATGGCTGATCGACGCGCGGCGCTATCACGAAGCGCGGCGCGCGCTTGACCTGATCGAGACCGCGGCGATATTGGAACCGCGCGACAGCCCCGCTGCCGCGATGGCCGGAAAAGCGCCGGCCGCGACCGCCCCCTAGCGCGCGTCCCGACCGGGGCGCTCGTGTGACAGAGAAAGCCCCGTTCCATGGCCCTCGCCGATCCGCAGCGCGTCGTCGCGCTCGACCCGCTCGATCCCCTGATGCTCGACGCGCAGCTGAGCGAGGAGGAGCGGATGATCCGCGACGCCGCGCGCGCCTATGCCGAGGGCGAATTGCTGCCGCGGGTGACCTCGGCCTTCCTCGACGAGCGCTTCGACCGCGAGATCATGTCGGAAATGGGCCAACTCGGCCTGCTCGGCGCGACGATCGACCCCGAATATGGCGGCGCGGGCCTCAGCTACGTCAGCTACGGCCTGATCGCACGCGAGGTCGAGCGGATCGATTCGGGGTACCGGTCGGCCTGTTCGGTGCAGAGCAGCCTCGTGATCCATCCGATCAACGCCTATGGCAGCGAGGAGCAGAAGCGCAAATATCTGCCTGGGCTGACCTCGGGCGAACTCGTCGGCTGTTTCGGGCTGACCGAGCCCGACGCGGGCAGCGACCCCGGCGGCATGCGCACCCGCGCCGAAAAGATCGAAGGCGGCTACCGGCTCAAGGGCGCGAAGATGTGGATCACCAATGCGCCGATCGCCGACGTTTTCGTCGTATGGGCCAAGTCCGACGCGCATGACGGCGCGATTCGCGGTTTCGTGCTCGAAACGGGGATGAAGGGCCTGTCGGCGCCGAAAATCGAGGGCAAGGTGAGCTTGCGCGCCTCGATCACCGGCGAGATCGTGATGGATAGCGTCGAAGTCGGCGAGGATGCGCTGCTGCCGCATGTCTCGGGGCTGAAGGGGCCGTTCGGCTGCCTCAACCGCGCGCGCTACGGCATCGGCTGGGGCGCGATGGGCGCGGCGGAGTTCTGCTACGAGGCGGCGCGCAATTATACGCTCGAGCGCAAGCAGTTCGGGCGTCCGCTCGCGGCGAACCAGATCGTGCAATTGAAGCTCGCGAACATGCTCACCGAAATCGCACTTGGCACGCAGGCGGCGCTGCGCGTCGGGCGGCTGATCGATGAGGGGCATGTCGCCCCCGACATGATCAGCTTTTTGAAGCGCAACAACTGCGGCAAGGCGCTCGATATCGCCCGTGTGGCGCGCGACATGCATGGCGGCAACGGCATTTCGGCCGACTATCATGTCATACGTCACGCGGTGAACCTCGAGACGGTGAACACCTATGAGGGCACGCACGACGTTCATGCGCTGATCCTCGGCCGCGCGATCACGGGCATCAGTGCCTTTGCCTAAGCCTCTAGAGGGCATCCGCGTCGTCGAACTGGCGCGGGTGCTCGCGGGGCCGTGGTGCGGGCAATTGCTCGCCGATCTGGGCGCCGAGGTGGTCAAGGTCGAGCGTCCGGGCAGCGGCGACGATACCCGGCTGTGGGGCCCGCCCTTTATCAAGGGCGCCGATGGCGAGAATCTCGGCGCGGCCTATTATCACAGTACCAATCGCGGCAAGTCGGGGGTGGCGATCGATATCGCGACGGCGACGGGACAGGCCGAGGTCCGCGCGCTGATCGCCGATGCCGATGTGGTGATCGAGAACTACAAGCTCGGGGGGCTTGCCAAATATGGGCTCGATCCCGCGACGCTGCGCGCCGATTTCCCGAATTTGATCGTCTGTTCGATTACCGGCTTCGGCCAGACCGGCCCCTATGCGCACCGCGCCGGCTATGATTTCATCATCCAGGCGATGGGCGGTGCGATGTCGCTGACCGGCGAGCCCGACGGCGCGCCGCAAAAGGCGGGGATCGCCTATGCCGACATCTTCACGGGGATGTATTCGACGGTCGCGATCCTCGCGGCGCTGCGACGCCGTGACGTCACAGGGGCGGGCGCGCATGTCGATATGGCGCTGCTCGATTGCCAGGTCGGCGTGCTCGCCAATCAGGCGGCGAACTATCTCGCGAGCGGGGTGTCGCCGAAGCGGATGGGCAACGGCCACGCCAATGTCGTGCCCTATCAGGCTTTCGCCACCATCGATGGCCAGCTTGTGATCGCGGTCGGCAACGACGGCCAATTCCGCAAGCTGTGCGCGGTGCTTGGCGAGCCGGGATGGGCCGAGGACGCGCGTTTTTCGACGAATGCGGCGCGGCTCGCGAACCGGGCCGAGCTGATCCCGCTGCTTGCGGCGAAGATCGCGACGTGGGAGGCGCAGCCGCTGTCGCTCGCGCTCGAGGCCGAGGATGTGCCCGCGGGGCCGATCAACGACCTCGCCGGGGTGTTCGCTGACCCGCAGGTGATCGCGCGCGGGATGCGCTTCCGGCCCGAGGGGGCTTTCGTCGATGGCGTGGCGAGTCCGATCGTGATCGACGGCGAACGGATGGTCGCGCCGGGCGGAGCGCCGGTGCTGGGCGGGTGATTTCGGGCGCTGGTTGCCGTTGAGTGATGCGCTGACAACCCCTTCC
>NZ_LYVN01000201.1 GCF_001990265.1 Sphingopyxis sp. KK2 | reverse complement strand
CGCCCGCCGAGCCGATCGGGCGGCCGTTGACCCCGCGAATGACATCGCCGGGCCGCAGTCCCGCGGCGCGGAAGGTCGCCCCGTCGCCCTGCGGCTGGACGACGACGCCGGTGACCTTGCCATTCTCGGCGCGCGGCGCGAAGCCGACTCCGCTCTTGAGCGCGGCGGGCGACAATTCGCCCGCGACGGCATTGGAATTGGCGGGCGCCGAGCCGACCTCGGGGGTCGGCGCGGGCAGGCTCACGGGCGTCGCGACGGGCGCCGCGCCGCTCTGGTCGAGGAACAGGCTTTCGCGCGCGCCGCCGCGATCGAGCAGCACATGGTCGAAGGCGACGCCGACGAGCTTCACCCCCGGCGCGATTTCGTCGCCGACGGCATAGCTGTTCTGGACGCCATCCTCGGCCGCAATGATCGCCGAACCGCCGCCGGTCGCTTCGTTGATATTGATCCCGAACAGCGTGAGGCCGAGCGCGGTCACCGTCGCCGAGGCGGGACCCTGCGCACCGGTGCGGAAAAACGGATCGAAGCTCGCGAACAGCGCGCGGCGCTCGGCGGGCGAGGCGATCACCGCGGTTTGCGGCTGCCAGGCGCCAAGCGGCGACAGCGGTGTGACGAGCGTCCAGAGCAGGCGCACGACCTGCACCGCGAGCAGGAGGGCGAGCAGGCCGACGACGAGCATCGGCCAGATCGCGCGCGGCGAACGCCGGCCGGCACGCAGCCAGGCGGGCAATCCGCGCGGCAGCCGAACGGCCGATCCGGACATCAGCGTCGCCATGAAAATCTGTTGAACCCCCGCATCACCATGGTGCCTCGCGAATCGCCTAGGGGCGATTGGTGACAATCAGCTGACGGGAAGATTACAGTTTTTTGACAGTCGAGCGAGTCCGGCCTGCGGCAGTTCGCCGCTTCTATCCTCCCTGTGCCGCAGGCATGGGGAGGTGGCAGCCCGGAGGGCTGACGGAGGGGCTCGCGCCGCTCGCGGCCCCTCCACCACTCGCCATGCGAGCGGCCCCCCTCCCCACCGCTGCGCGGCAGGGAGGATTTACCCTCAGAATTTCAGCGAGGCGCTCAGCGAGAAGCTGCGGCCAAGCTTGTAACGGTTGAAGAAGATCTTGTTATCGCCGAACTCCTGCACTTCCTGATAGGTGCGGCCGGTCAGGTTGCGCGCCTCGAACTTCAGTTCGATTTCCTTGTTCAGCAGGTTGATGCCCTGGCGTGCGACGAAGTCGAGCTGGATGCCCGGCTTTTCGCGCAGGTCGGGCTGGCCCGACGGACCGCGGCTGGTGACGCGCGGGCTGGCATAGGTCAGGAGCAGCGTCTGCTGCGACAATTTGTCCTGATCCTCCAGACCGATCTGGACGTTCACCAAATGGTCCGACTGGCCGGTGAGCGGCGAACCGTCGAAGAAGAAGTTGCTCGCATCCTGCACGACGCCATTGATCGTCGTCGTGTCGCCCGCGCCGACCGAAATGTCCGACTGGGTATAGGTATAGTTGCCGATCGCCACGACGCGCCGGCTTGCCCAGAAGGGCGCATCCGACAATGTGTCGAGCGGGAAATATTTCTGCAGTTCGAACTCGACGCCATAGAGCGTCGCCTTCGGGGCGTTGGCATAGCTGGTGTTCACCGACGAGTCCGAGATCGAGGTATAGGCCTCGATCGGATTGTCGATCGACTTGTAGAAGCCCGCGACGGTCAGGCGCTGATCCTTGGCGAAATACCATTCGTAACGCGCCTCGGCGTTCGTCAGCCGGCTGTCGGTCAGCGACGGGTTACCACGGAACAGACGGTTCGATTCGGGATCCTGATAGACCTGCGCCACCAGTTCGCGGAACTGCGGGCGCGCGATCGTCTTCGACCCGCTGACGCGCAGCTGCATGTCGGGCGCGACTTCCCAGGTCAGCGTGACTGCGGGCAGCCAATAATCGTTGTTGAGGTTGGTATCGACGATCGACGACGCGCCCGAATTGAACAGGTCGATCGGGGACACCGTCTGCTTGGCGTCTTCATAGCGCACGCCCGCATTGATGTTGACGCCCGCGATCAGTTCGGCCTGCACCTGCGCATAGCCCGCGTGGGTGGTCAGCGCCGCGTCGAACGCCGCGGTGCCGTCCTGCGCCGAGGTTTCGAGCAAGGTGATGTCATAGAGCTGGATCGATGCGTCGGAGAGCAGATAGTCGGGACGCAGCTGCTGCACCGCGATCGGCAGGTTCGACGCGCGATACTGGAAGGCGCGGCGCACCGAGGTACGGCTGGTGTCGCTATAGGCATAGCCGACGGTGCCCGTGATGCGCGGGGCGATCTCGTACGACAGGTCGACGCCGCCCGACCACAGATCCTCGTTCAGGTCCGAAAAGGCGATCGTCGCGTCGCCCTTGTTGCCGCCGAGGTCGTTGACATATTTGTCGCCGACCGGGTCCTGCGCGGTGGGCAGGTTGGTACGGACATAGGTGAAGCTGCGCTCATAGGGCGCCTCGCGCTGCGAATTGGCATAGCCGCCGCGCAGGTCGAGCTTGAGCCGGTCGAAATGGAATTCGCCGACGAACTGGCTGTTGATCAGCTGGCGTTCGTACCACGCCGTGTCCTGCTTCATGATGTCGCGGCCGGCCTGGTTCTGGTCGGTCCCGACGGCAAGCCGCGCCTGCTTCAAAGTGTCGCGGATATAGAGATTGGTCCAGCGCAGCTTGTGCTCGCCGATCTCGAGCCCGAACCCGAGCAGGCCGTTGACGACGATGCGGTTGTCGGTGACGACACGGTTGTAGCTCGTCTGCGGATCGCCCGACAGGTCGGCCTCGACCGAGGTCTGCTGCAGCGTGTCGCGCGTGCGCCACTTGTTGCTGATGCCGGCGGTGGCGATGATGCCGAGTTCGCCGTCGGCCATCGGGATCGACAGGCCGCCGGTGACGCCGGCCGACCAGTTCACCGGGATATGGTTGTTCTGTTGCAGCAGCGTCGTCGGCGCATTGACGAGGTCCATCGCGATCGCTTCGAGATCGTCCTGGCTGAAATCGGCGCCCTCGATGATCGGCTTGCCACTGGCAAAGGCGGCCGCGAGCGACTTGGGCACGTCGCGGGTGCCGTCGTCAAACCCGGTCCAGTCGGTGTCGCTGCCATAATAGGTATAGCCGAGTTCGTTGGTCGTCTCGCTGTCCCAGCCGATGCCGCCCGAGAAGGTCAGGAAATTCTCGCGCGGGGTCGACTTGGTGGTGAGGTTGATCACGCCGCCGCCGAACTCGCCGGGGAAGTTCGCCGAATAGCTTTTCTGGACGAGCGTCGAATCGATGACGTTCGATGGGAAAATGTCGAGCGGCACGACGCGCTTCAGCGGTTCGGGGCTGGGCAGCGGCGAACCGTTGAGCAGCGCGAGCGAGTAACGGTCGCCAAGGCCGCGGACATAGACGAAGCCGCCGCCGACCACCGACAGGCCGGTGACGCGCTGCAGCGAGCCCGAGATATCGCCTTCGCCGGTGCGGGCGATGTCGGCCGACGAAAGGACCGACACGACTTCGGGGGTCGCGCGGACGACGTTGGGGGTATAGCGGCCGGTGACCACGATTTCCTGGTCGGCACCGCCGGGGATCGAGACGTCAGCCTCTTCCTCAGCCGCTGCCGGTTCGGCCACGTCTTCGGTCGGCGGCGTGGACTCAACGCTGGAACCCGCGGGTTCAGCATCCTGTGCCAAGGCCGCCGGAGCGACCAGAGCCGACGAAAGGAGCAGCATGCTGGCGAAAATCGACCGTTTGGTCATGGCCCTAAAAACCCCTATGATTCAGATGATAAGCGGGGCGGGGCGCGCCTCTGTGGTGCGCCCCGCCCCAATTCAGGTACGAAGGCGCGTCAGACCGGGATGAGCGTGCAAGCGGCGCTCGACGAACCGAAGCTCGCGGTCGCGCTGTTGCAGGTCCAGCCGGTGAAGCGCGTGTCGGCGGCATCGCGCACCGCACCGACATAACCCGCGTTCACGAAGAAGGCGTTGATCGGCACCGGGTTGAACGCCGGACGGGCGGTTTCGGTGGCGCCGTTGATGAACACGTTCGACAGCGTCGGGACATAGGTCGCGCTGTTGTTCGTGCCGCCGTTGAAGATCGCCGCGACCTGGTCGTTGGTGACGCCACTGGTGCCGAGGAAGGCGCTGGCGCCGCCGCACTGCATGTTGACCGAGTCGAACTTCGGCGGCCCGGCTTCGTCCGGCCCCGTGGTCTGCGTCGTCGTCGCCGAGTTGATGCGGACGCACGAGATGCCCGGCGCCACGATCAGGCCGTTCATCAGGCGATAGTCGGCACCGCCGCGGATCAGCACCGACGCGGTGTTGCCCGCCGCATTGGCGCGGTGGATGAAGGTGAAGTTCGACAGCGCGACATTCTGGCGCGGGGTCGTGTCTTCATTGCCGTTCGAGTCGATTTCGAGCATCGAGTCGCCGACGCTACCGCCAGCGCGCTGGACCGCGAGCAGGAACTGGACATTGCCCTTGTAGCCGACGTCGGTGTCGAGGCCGTCATCTTCGGCGCCGGTGATCGCGAGGTTGCGCATGTTGACGCGACCGCCGAACACTTCGATGCCGTCGTCCGAGCTGTTGTGGACCTGGATATTCTCGATCGTCGTGCCCGAACCGGTGCCCGACGGGGTCAGGCCCTGCAGTTCCTTGTCGGCGCTGAGGATGAAGCCCGAGTAGCGGATCTGGACATAGGACATGCGGCCCGAATTGTCGGCCGGCTGCGCGCCGCCATAGAGCGCGTTCGACGTGCCTTCGGTGTCGCGTTCGCAGGCCGCAGTGCCCGGCGTCGCGCCCGGCGCGAGGCAGTCGGTGACCGGCGCACGGCCGAGCAGGACGACACCGCCCCACAGCTGCGAGGTATTGTCATCGGCCGAACCGACGACGTTGCCGCGGCCGGTGAAGACGATCGGCTGCGTCGGGGTGCCGACGGCGTCGATGCGGTTGCCGCGGTTGACGACGAGATAGGAAACGCCGGTCGCGCCGAAGATGGTGACGCCCGGATCGATCGTCAGCGTGACGTCGGTGTTGGTGCTGGTCGCGCCCTGGTCGGTGCCGACATCGACGCGGCCGGGGAGCGAATAGATCACGCCGGCGACCTTGGGGATCGCGGTCGAGGCGGTAAAGCGTGCGGGGAAGCCGCAGTTGCGCCAGGTGCCCTGCGGGCCGGTGATCGTGCCGAGGTCGGCGAGCGCAGGGCCGGCGATCGACGGGCAGGCGGCGGCGGGGGTGACGCCGGTCGGGGTCGGCG
>NZ_LYVN01000200.1 GCF_001990265.1 Sphingopyxis sp. KK2 | reverse complement strand
GCATCGACGCGGTCGACGGTATCGTCTTCGACATCGGCGTCTCGTCGATGCAGCTCGACCGCGCCGATCGCGGCTTTTCGTTCCAGAACGACGGGCCGCTGAACATGACGATGGCGCAGGATGGCGAGACCGCGGCCGACTGGCTCAACAGCGCCGACGAGGGCGCGATCGCCGACGTGCTCTTCCATTATGGCGACGAACGCCAGTCGCGCCGCGTCGCGCGCGCGATCGTGGCCGCGCGCCCGCTTACCCGTACCGCCGAACTCGCGACGGTGATCCGCAAGGCGCTCCGCCACCCGCCGGGCGCGCCCAAGGATCCCGCGACGCGCAGCTTCCAGGCGATCCGCATCCACATCAACGGCGAGCTCGACGAGCTCAAGGCCGGCCTCGACGCCGCCGAACGGCTGCTGCGCCCCGGCGGCCGCCTCGCGGTGGTGTCGTTCCACAGCACCGAGGACCGCATCGTGAAGAATTTCCTGCGCGAACGGAGCGGAGGCGATGCCGCCGGGTCGCGCCACCGGCCCGCGTTAGCCCCTCCGGCGCGGGCCGCAACTTTCCTGCCCCCGGCGCGCAAGGTGCGCCCGGGAAAGGCCGAAGAGGCGCGCAACCCGCGCGCGCGCTCGGCGACATTGCGCAGCGCGGTGCGCACCGCCGCGCCCGCATGGTCCGACGATTCGACGACGAAGGAGGCGGTCTCATGTTGATGGCAGCACGCAAATTGCAGGGGATCGGGCTGGTCCTGTTCGTGCTTCTCTTCGCGATGGCACTTTACCCGATGTCGCTGAAGGTCGCGGCGACGCGCAGCGAACTCGCGCAGATCAACCAGCAGATCAACCGCACCCGCGACAATATCCGCTACCTCGAATCCGAACTCGCGGTGCGCGCCTCGATGCGCCAGCTCGAACAGTGGAACGCCGACACCTTCGGCTATTCGGCGCCCTCGGCCAGCCAGTATCTCGCCAACGAGCGCCAGCTCGCGTCGGTTGGCCGCCTGCCGCGCGCGCGGGGCGCCAACGACGTCGCGCCGGTGCTGATGGCGATGGTCTCGCCCGTCGCGCTGCCCGAAAAGGCGAAGCCCGCCGAAGACGCACCGGCCGCCGCCGCGGCGAAGCCCGCGCCGGTCAAGGTCGCCGCTGTCCAGTCCGACGTCGCCCCCCGGATGGCGCCGACGCGCCGCCGCGAACAATTGAAGATGATCGAGGACCAACTCCTCGCCGAATCGACGCTCGCCGACCTCAAGCGTGCGGCGGCCGCCGAAGCAGGGGACAGCAAGGGCCGATGAACACGGTAGTCGTCCGTCCGACGCGCATCCGTACCGCCGGGGTACGTCAGCAACTGCTGCTCACCGCGCAGCAGCGGCTGATGATCCTGATGCTGCTGTTCATGGCGGCGATTTTCTTCGTCTCGCTCCGCCTGCTCTATTTCGCCGTCTTCGACACGACGCCGCAGCGTGGCGGCGCCTCGGCCTTCGTCCCCGCGCGCGCCGATATCGTCGACCGCAACGGTGTGCCGCTGGCGCGCACGATCGACGGCTATTCGATCCGCGTCGTGCCGTCGAAGCTGCTCAACGACCGCGAATATCTCGCCGACGAGCTGGCCAAAATCTTCCCCGACACGCCGCGCGCCGAATTTCTCGCCAAGCTGACCGGCCCGCGCGCCACCTATATTCGCCGCCGCGCGCTGCCCGATCAGGTCGCGGCGGTGAACGCGATCGGCGAGATCGGCTTCGACTTCCCGCGCGAGAAGGAGCGTCTCTATCCGCAGCTCAGCCTCGCCGCGCATACGCTCGGTTTCCTCAATGCCGAGGGGCAGGGCGTCACGGGCATGGAGGGCGCGTTCAACGACCGGCTCACCGACGCCGCGACGCGCGGCCAGCCGCTCGCGCTCTCGGTCGATGCGCGCGTGCAGGGCGTGCTCGAAAGCGAACTCGGCTCGGCGGTGACGAACCTCGAGGCGCTCGGCGGGGCGGGTATCATTCTCGACGTTCACACCGGCGAAGTGCTCGCCATGGCGTCGCTGCCGACCTTCAACCCGAACAAGCTGACCGGCAGCGATCCCGCGACGCGCCGCAACGCGGTGACCTATAATCTCTACGAGCTCGGCTCGACCTTCAAGCCGCTGACCGTCGCCGCCGCGATCGATGCCGGCACCGTGACCAGCATGGCGCGGCGCTACGACGCGACCAAGCCGCTTGCGATCGCGGGTTTCCGCATCCGCGACAGCCACCCCGCCGGACGCTGGTACAATGTCCCCGAAACGCTGATCCACAGCTCGAACATCGTCACCGCGCAGATCGCCGACGAACTCGGCCGCGAAAAGATGGAGGTGATGTTCCGCAGCCTCGATTTCGACAAGCGCCCGGGCATCGAACTCAAGGAACGCGCCTTCCCGCTGTGGCCGCGCGACTGGGGCCGCGTCACGACGATGACCACCGGCTATGGCCATGGCATCGCGGTGACCCCGCTGCACCTCGCCAGCGCCTATGCCGCGCTGGTCAACGGCGGCATCTATCGCCCCGCGACGATGCTCAAGCTCGGCGATCAGGCACCGCCGCAGGGCCGCCGCGTGTTCAAGGCATCGACCAGCGCGCGCATGCGCCAGCTGCTGCGCCTGATCGTCTCCGACGGCACCGGCAAGCAGGCCGAAGCGCCGGGCTTCCGCGTCGGCGGAAAGACGGGCAGCGCCGAAAAGCCCGGCATCGGCGGCTATAACCGCACCGCGGTCGTTGCGACCTTCGCCGCCGCTTTCCCGATGGACAATCCGCGCTATGTCATCATCGCGATGATCGACCAGCCCAAGGGCAATGCCTATAGCTCGGGCCAGCGCACCGCCGGCTGGACCGCCGCGCCGGTGGTCCGCAAGGTTGTGATGCGCGCCGGCCCGATGCTCGGCGTCTTCCCCGACGAAAGCCGCGATGTCGACGTATCCGAACTGACCCCGCTGCTCTGGAAGAATGGGGAAGCCGAGTAATGCGTCTCGCGGCGCTGATCGAAAAACAGGATCTGTTGGACGCCGACCCCGTCGTCACCGGGCTCGCGATCGACCATCGCAAGGTCGCGCCGGGCACGATCTTCGGCGCCTTCGTCGGCGAGAAGTTCAATGGCGAGGATTTCATCGCCGCCGCGGTCGCCGCCGGCGCGATCGCCGTCGTCGCGCGGCCCGAGGCGAAGGTCGAGGGCGCGGTGCATATCGCCGACGCCAACCCGCGCCGCGCCTTCGCGCATATCGCCGCGCGCTTCTTCCACAAATTCCCCGCGACCTGCGTCGCGGTGACCGGCACCAACGGCAAGACCTCGACCGTCGAAATGACGCGCCAGCTCTGGCGCATGGCTGGGTTCCAGGCGGCGTCGATCGGCACGCTCGGCATCACGACGTCGAACGACAGCGCCTCGACCGGGCTCACCACCCCCGATATCGTCACCTTCCTGTCGAACATGTCGGGCCTCGCTGCCGAGGGGGTAACCCATGCGGCGTTCGAGGCATCGAGCCACGGGCTCGACCAGTATCGGACCGAGGGTCTGGTGGTAAAGGCCGCCGCCTTCACCAACCTCAGCCACGATCATCTCGATTATCATGGCGATATGGACAGCTATATGGCGGCCAAGATGCGGCTGTTCCGCGAGGTGGTCGAGCCGGGCGGCACCGCGGTGATCTGGAACGACGACATCTGGTCGCCCGCCGCCGAATATGAAGCGAAACAGCGCGGGCTACGCATCCTGACCGTCGGCAAACATGGCGAAGACCTCCGCCTTGTCTCGCGCGAGCCGACGCAGCTCGGCCAGTCGCTGGTGATCGCGGCGGGCCCGGTGGCACAGAAAGTGACCCTGCCGCTGATCGGCGCCTATCAGGTCGCCAATGCGCTCGTCTCGGCGGGGCTCGTCATCGCGACGGGCGGCGACGTCGCGCAGACGCTCGGCAACCTCGCGCGGCTCCAGCCGGTGCGTGGGCGCCTCGAACGCGCCGCGATCACCCGCACGGGCGCGCCGGTCTATGTCGATTATGCGCATACCCCCGACGCGATCGAGGCGGCGCTCGACGCGCTGCGCCCGCACGCGACCGGCCGCCTGATCCTCGTCTTCGGCGCCGGCGGCGACCGCGACACCGACAAACGCCCCGAAATGGGCAAGGTCGCCGCCGCCAAGGCCGATATCGCGATCATCACCGACGACAATCCGCGCGGCGAAGATCCCGCCGACATTCGCGCTGCGATCGCCGTCGGTGCGCCCGGCGCGCAGGTCATCGGCGACCGCCGCGCGGCGATCGCCGCCGCGATTGCCGAGGCGCGCGCCGACGATATCGTGTGCATCGCGGGCAAGGGGCATGAACAGGGCCAGATCGTCGGCCGGGGCGATGCGATGCGCGTCATCCCCTTCGACGATGTCACTGTCGCGCGCGAGTGTGCCGCATGAACCCGCTGTGGACCGCCCGCGCCATCGCGGCCGCAACGGGCGGCACCGCGAGCGGCGACTTCACCGTCCACGGCGTCGCCTTCGATTCGCGCGAGGTGACCAGCGGCGACCTCTTCATCGCGATGAAGGGCGAGGAGACCGACGGCCACCGCTTCATCGACAAGGCGATTGCGGCGGGTGCCGCGGGCATCGTCTGCGAAACCGCCATTGACCACCCGCATATCCGCGTCGCCGACAGCGCGGCGGCGCTGGACGCGCTCGGCACCGCGTCGCGTGCGCGCTGCCATGGACGGATCATCGGCGTCACCGGCTCGGCGGGCAAGACCGGGACCAAGGAGGCGCTGTTCGCCGCGCTCGACCGCTTCCGCCCGGGCAAGGCGCACCGCTCGGTCAAAAGCTACAATAACCATGTCGGCGTGCCCCTCAGCCTTTCGCGCATGCCGTCGACTGCCGATTATGGCGTGTTCGAAATGGGGATGAACCACGCCGGCGAACTCGCCGCGCTGACCCGCATGGTGCGCCCGCATGTCGCGATCGTCACGACCATCGCGCCCGCGCATATGGAATTTTTCGGCAGCGAAGAGGCGATTGCCGACGCGAAGGGCGAGATTTTTGAAGGGCTCGAACCCGGCGGTACCGCCATCGTCCCCTTCGACAGCCCGCATTATGCGCGGCTGCGCGCCAAGGCCGAACAACATGCCGGCCATGTCGTCAGCTTCGGCCTCGGCGCCGGCGCGGATGTGCGCGCGGTCGACTGGTTGCCCGACGGGCAGGGCGGCTCGCTCGTCACCGCGCAGGTCCAGGATGCCTTGCTCTGCTTCAACATCGCGCAGGCGGGCGCGCATTGGGTGTCGAACGCGCTCGCGGTGCTCGCCGCGGTCAAGGCGGTCGGCGGCGATCTGCCCGCGGCGGGGCTCGCCTTTGCC
>NZ_LYVN01000199.1 GCF_001990265.1 Sphingopyxis sp. KK2 | reverse complement strand
AGCAACGCCAGCATCGCGCGCACCGCCCAGTCGACCGCCGCCTTCCACGCGCTTTTCTTGGCATCGCGCCACGCGCCGAGCAGCTGGCGCAGGTCGCCGATGTCGCCGCGCGCCGCCTCGTCGGACAGCCCGAGCCGCGCCAGCGCCCGCCGCGCCCCCAACTCGCTCGCCTCCTCGATCACCGCGCGCAGCACCGCCGCGTCGCCGACAACGTCGGGCGCACCCGTCCCCGCCAGCGCGACCAACCGCGCCAGCGCTTCTTCCTCATCCATGTCGAAATCTCCCGTCGCCCCCGCGAAGGCGGGGGCCGTTGTCGGCCTTGCGCTGTGCTGCGGGCGGCCCCCGCCTTCGCGGGGGCGACGCTAAACCCCCAGCATCGCCTTCTTCTCCTCGCCGGTCAGCCAGTCCGCCCCCGACACCGCGTGCCACAACATCATCCGCTCCTCGGCGAGCGCGGGCACCTTGTTCAGGTCGACGCGCAGCACCGCACCCGGAAACCAGCCGCGCAGCCCCTGCGCGATACCCGCCAATATTTTGCCCGCCAGCGGCAGCACCGTCAGCCGCCACAGCGCCCGGTTCGCCTCCTTGTAATTGGCGTAAGTCGCGTCGCCCGGCAGCCCGAGCAGCATCGGCGGCACGCCGAACGCCATCGCGATCTCGCGCGCCGCGCTGTTCTTCAGCTCGAGGAAATCCATGTCGGCGGGCGACAGCGACAGCGCCTGCCAGCGCAATCCGCCCTCGAGCAGCAACGGCCGCCCCGCATTCGCCCCGCCGGCAAAGCCCTCGGCCAGTTCCTCGCGCAATCGCTCGATCTGCTCGGCCGACAGCGGCACACCCCTGTCGCCCGGATCATGAACCAGCGCCCCCGAGGGCCGCGCCGCATTCTCCAGCAGCGCGCGGTTCCACCCCGTCGCGGCATTATGTGCCGCGATCGCCGCCGCCGCCGCACCCAGGCACCCCGCGCCATAATGATCGTCGAGCGGATGCGGCGCCTTCAGGTGGACGACCGCGGTCCGCCCCGCGCCATCCTCGGCCGCCAGCACCGCCGCGCTGCCCCCGGCCTTGTAGCGATAGGCGACCGGCCAGCCGCGGCTGTCGGCTTCGACCGTCACCCGCTCGGGCCGCAGCGCAAACAGCTCCGCCGGCGCCCCCGCGCCGTCGGCCAAAATCTGCACATAGCCATTGCCGTGCAGCAGCAGCTGCGCCGCCAGCGTCTCGAGCAGCCCCTGCCCGCCCGAGGTCGCGGCGACCAGCGCCGCCAGCGCCGGATCGCTCGCCTCGACCGCCGCCCCGCCGACCGCCTCGGCGACCAGCCGCACCGAGCGCTGGACGATCGGGTTAGCCAGATATCCCTCGCGCACCTGCGCCTCGAACGACAGCGGCGCGGGCGCGCTCCACGATCCATAGACACGCGACAAAGCGGGCCGCGCAGCATGCTGCGCGGCCTTGCGGCCAAACCAGTTCATATGATTCTCCGTCAGATGAGACTGCCGAACCTTTAACGCCGGCTAAGTTGGCGGGGCGTAGCTCGGCGGCCGGCTTACTACACGTCCGCCCCCCATTGAGATTTTCTCAGGCAGCAAACACCGGTTCAAACGACCAGCCGTAATTTCGATTCCTGGCTTCAGACCTCTCCCCTTGGCGAATCGCCCGGGTGGGGATGCAACGAAGACCTCGCATTGGGGAGCAAGCTTTGCGATGGCGGCAATGGCAGGAGAAAGATCGGTATCTGCCGAAATGACTATCAATCTCTCCGCTTCGCCCCGAAGTGCGTCGCAAACCATATGCACCGCTATTTGAACGTCGGTTTCCTTTTCCTCGTGACCAATCCATGTGGATTGGCACGAGAGGCACTTTCTCGGTTTGGCTTTAAATTTTGCCATGTGCGGGATAGCGCCATGCGCAGCGATTGCGCTTACATAATCGCGATGTCGAGCATATCGCTGGGGCATCCAAGTGGCATATGCGGAGAAGTACTTAACCGTCTTCAGAATTTCGCCTTGCCGGAGCAAAGAAAGTCCGATCGCATTTAAATCGACCCATTTCAGCCATGGCTTATGCAATGCGTCTATCGCATGATAGAGGTTAAAGCCGTCAATATATACTATTACCCGCCGCATCTCGTCAGGCATAAACGACAAAGGCCGGGACTGGAAGCCCCGGCCTGTCTAACAGGATCATGCCTGTTAGGATGATGCATGCCAGATAGGACATATCCTATTAACGTCAAGTGAATTGTATCGTCTCACGATACAATTCAAACCCGCCGCACCCCCGGCCCCGCCGCGCCGGCCCCGCGCAGCAACTCCGCCAAAGCCCACACGCACGCATCCGCCCGATCCGGCGACCGCCCCGGCCCCGCATAGCCGCCGCCGACCTGGAACCCGCAAAGCTGGTCCTCAAGGTCGCCGAACACCCCCGCATGCACCACCTGCCCGCGCTCATAGGCGAGCGCGACGGGTTCAGCGCGCCGCGCCTTGCCGACGCTCGCATGCACCGGCACCACCGGGAGCGTGCAATCGGCCTGCCGCAGCGTGCCCGTCACCATCTCGCCGCCCATATTGCTCTCGGCGACCACCCGGTCGGCGCCCCAGCGCGCCGCCGCCGCCGCGACCGCCTGCGCCCACACGCCGGGCGACACCTTCTCGACGCTCGCATCCTCGATCACCGCCAGCCGGCGATCGCGCAGCAGCGCCGCGACGACGATCCCGCACGCATCGCCTTCGCTCGTCGCCGGCGGATCGACCCCGATCACGACACGCACCGGCTTGCCGACCGCATCGGCATCGACCCGGCACGCTTCGACCAGCGCGCGGCTCCACAGCGCCCCCTCGACATCCGCGAGCATTTCGCCGCCCAACTCCTGCCGCCCCAGCCGCGTCCCGCCATAGTTCGCCAGCATCGCCTCGACGAAGCTCTCGGGCAGGTGCGGGTTCTCGTCGGTCCGCCCCGACGTCTCGGTCACACCCGTCGCCGCCTTCACCCGCCGCATTGCGGCATTGGTCTGCGGCGTCGTCGTCACGACCACGCGCGGGCGCTCGCCCAGCCGCATGCCGAGCATCAGATTGTCCCACACCGCCGTCCCGCGCCGCCATTTGGCGAGTTCGTCGCACCAGGCCGCATGATGCTCGGGCCCGCGCAATTCCTCGCCGGCTTCGGCCGAATAGAGCATCGCCACCGCCCCGCTGTCGAAACGCAATTCGCGCCGCCCCGGCGCCCAGCTCGGCGCCTCATGCGACCGCGCCACCGCGATCAGCCCGCTCGGCCCCTCGATCATCACCCGCTGCCCGTCGGCGATCGTCGCCGCGACCAGCGCGATCCGCGCCCCCGGCCTGTCGCGCGCGACCTCGCTCACCCATTCGGCGCCCGCGCGCGTCTTGCCGAACCCGCGCCCCGCCTGGATCAGCCAGATGCGCCAGTCGCCCGGCGGTTCGCGCTGCCCGTCGTTTTCGGCGCCATACCAGCGCGCGATCAGTTCCTCCTTCTGCGCCTGGCTCAACGACCGCATCAGCCGCCGCCACTGGCCGGGGGTGAATTCGGCCATATCGGCAAAGATGGCATCCGACCGTTCACGCCGCGCGGCGGGCGTCGCCTCCAGCTTCACGCGCCCCCCGCCGCATCGGTGCCGCCGTCCAGCCGCGCGCGGCCGATGGCCCGCTGGCGCTTGATCATCGCGATCTTCTTGAGCAGCACCGCGTCGGTTTCCTCCTGCGTCGCGACATGGCCCGATCGCCGCTGCTGCGGCTTGCCTTGCTGGACGCTGCGGCGATGCAGGCTCAACACCGCGATCGCCTGCTCGACCGTCATCACGGCCAACGGCTCGGCCCGTTCGTCGAGCTCGAGTTCGCCGAGCACCTCCAGCGCCCGGCGCGCCAGCGCCATTTCGAGCCGCCCATAGCCCAGCTCCAGCGCCTCCTGCCATTGCCGCGCGAACTGCGGATCGCGCTGGCGCAGCGCATAGGCGCCGCGCTCGCCCATATCGGCCGCCTTGTGCGCGCGGCTGACGTTACAGCTATGCGCCAGCTCGGCCAGGAAGGCGCGGCGCCGCGCCTTTGTCCATCCGTTGGGCTTCGAACTGCGCCGCTGCGCCGGACCGCCATTATAGGCGGCGATCTCCTCCTCGCCTTGCTCCGTCTCGCCCATGTCCACCTCGCCCCAAACGCAAGTCGGGCCGGAAAGCCCTTCCGCTTCGGAAGAGGCCCCGGCCCGACTCGCAATTCTGCATGATGGCTTACATGTGCCACATCAGCGTGACGATGTCAACAAAAATAACCGATTTGGTTATCGGACAATATCGGCACGCCTTGCAGGCGCGTTACGACGCGTCGTACCAGGCGTCGTCCTGATCGTTCGCGGTGCCGCCGCCGCCCCGCGTTGCGTTAGCAGGCGATACGACATGCAGCTCGGGCGTCTGCCACGTCTTGCGCGTGTCGTTCGGGTTGGAATCGTTGGTCATGACAAATCCCCGTTATAGATGAAGAATAAGCTATTACCGAAGAACGCTTCGGAGTCAATTAGCCCGATGATTCGTTCGATACATCAACCGGCTGGGGACAATTTGCTGGCTCGCGCGGGAAACAACCCTATGCTTGCCTCCGCTTTTGGAATGGGAGGGACATTTGTCGGGTCATACGGACGCTTTGATACGGAATGTGGCGATCATCGGCGGCGGCACCGCGGGCTGGATGGCCGCCACGGCGCTCGCCAAGCACCTGTCGGCGGAAAACTGCACGATCCGGCTGGTGGAATCAGAGGTCATCGGCACCGTCGGCGTCGGCGAGGCGACCGTCCCGCCCATCCACCGCTTCCACAGGGGCGTCGGCATCGACGAACGGGACTTCCTCCGCGCGACAAAGGCGACGATCAAGCTCGGCATCAATTTCGTCGACTGGCTCCGCCCCGGCGCCGACTATGTCCATCCCTTCGGCGGCTATAACATCGACGGCGGCGAATATGCCCCGCGCGGCTTTCACCACCTGCTCCACGCCGGCCAGTCCTTCGACGATTATAATTCCCAGATCATCGCTGGCCGCGCCGGCAGGTTCGGTCCAAAGATCGCGGGCCGCGAAAAGCGCCTCGCCTATGCTTATCATTTCGACGCCGGGCTCTACGCCGCCTTCCTGCGCCAGATCGCCGAAGGCCGCGGCGTGCTCAGGACCGAGGGGCAGGTCGTCGACGTCGAGCGCCATCCCGAAACCGGCTTCATCGCCGCGGTGACCCTCGCCGACGGGTCGCGAATCGCCGCCGACCTGTTCATCGACTGCACCGGCTTCGGCGGCCTGCTGATCGAACGCACGCTGGGCGCGGGCTATGACGACTGGACCCACTGGCTCCCCGCCGACCGCGCCGTCGCAGTCCCCTCGGCGCGG
>NZ_LYVN01000198.1 GCF_001990265.1 Sphingopyxis sp. KK2 | reverse complement strand
GCCATGATGCTTGGCCTGTGGCATGAAAATTCCTATATAGCGGTCATCATGACCGACGAACCTGCAACCATCGGCGGCACGCCGCGTGCGGCCAAGCGCCCGGCGCATGTGAAAGCGCCCGAAGGCTGGACCAACGCGCCCGTGCCGGCACCCGAACCGATCCGCGAAGAGGATGCGGCCGACCAGCCGGGCGGACGCAATCCCGTGCGCTATGGCGACTGGGAACTCAAGGGGCTGGCGATCGATTTCTGACCGCGCATGCAAGGACGGCGACGAGGCATGGTGCCTCGCCGCCGCCGGATTGCATCGATGTGTGCCGGATCAGCCGATCGGGGTCGGCGACGGCAGCGGAACCTTGCCCGCCTTGACCTGTTCGGCGAAGACTTCGCGCATCAGCTGCAGCGAGAAGAGGTGTGCGAAGATCAGGCCGAGCATGCCGTTCTGCATCATCTTGCGCAGCACGTCGCCGCGCAGTTCGCGCAGCTTGTTCTCGTCGACCATCTGGAAGCCGCGATAGATGAAGGGCTTGTCGCTGCCTTCGGGCTGGATGCTGACTTCGCCGTCCATCAGCAGGTCGGCCTTCTTGAGTTCGTCCATGAAAACGCCGGTGCGCTGGCCGGCTTCCTCGAAATTCTTGCAGAATTCGAGGACCGCCTTGGTCGGCTCGGTCGGCTCGGTGCCTTCGAACAGCGCGTCGCCTTCGTCGAATTCACCGACGGCGCCCGAGGTCGGGTCGAAGCACAGCGACAGTTCGTCGGTGTCGGGACGCAGCTTGGCGAGCAGGAAGGGATAGCGGCGGACATAGGCCGGGACATAGACCGGGTTGATCAGCTTGCCCTCTGCATCGACGAAGGTGTTGACGCCTTCGTTGAGGCCCATCAGTGCGAGCGGCACCGGATTGTCGCCTGCCGAGAAGACGATCGGGTAGAAGCGGCTGGCCGAGACGAACTCGTCCGAGGTCAGCGGCACTGCATGCTGGTCGATCAGGAAGTCCGCCGTGTCGAGCGAGCGCGCATGGAAATTGGCGTGATCGACGCTCGAGAGCGGAACCAGATCCTTGTAGAAAAGCGGCAGATTGGCGGCGGGCGCAGTGGCCATGATGAAACTCCGAACAGGTCCCCCGCACATGCGGGCGAAAAAATGCGATTGCGCGCCTTATTGGGCTGCGCGCCCGGGCGCAAGGGGGCGATCGCCGGTGTCACCCCCGAAATAGATTGGTTCAGCCGATCAGCTTGCCCGGATTGAACAGCCCGGCGGGGTCGAGCCCCGCCTTGACGGCGCGCAGCGCCGCGAGGCGGGCTGGGCTGTCGAGTTCGGCGAACAGGTCGCGCTTCATCTGGCCGATGCCATGTTCGGCCGAGATCGAGCCGCCGAGTTCGATGACGTGGCGATAGACGAGGCGGCTCGCCGCCTCGCCATGGTCGGCGAGCCAGGCGCGGCCGTCGCTGCCGACCGGGGGCTGGACATGGTGATGGACGTTGCCGTCGCCGAGATGGCCGAAGGACAAGGCGCGCGCGCCGGGGAAGGCGGCGGCGAGGCGGACGGGATTGTCGGCGATGAAGCGCGGCATCAGGTCGACCGGCACGCTGACATCGTGTTGGATCGCGGGTCCCTCGGCGCGCTCGGCCTCCGAGATCGAATCGCGCAGCCGCCAGAAATCCTCGCTCTCGCGGTCGTTCTTGGCGATCACGACATCGTCGACCAGCCCGTTCTGGAGCGCGATGGCGAGTTGGGCCTCCAGTTTCGACGACAGGTCATCGGCCTTTTCGCCCGCCAGTTCGACCAGCGCGTACCAGGGGCAGTCGCCGCCGAGCGGATGGCGCGTCTGCGGGATATGGCGCAGAACCGCGTCGAGGCAGGCGTGCGGTACGATCTCGAGGCCTTCGAGCGGGGCGCCGATCGCGGCATCGAGCTGGCGCAGCAGGAGCAGCGCCTGGTCGGGACTTTCGAGCCCGATCCATGCGGTGGCGCGGTCTTCGGCCGCCGGGACGAGGCGCAGGGTTGCGGCGGTGACGATGCCGAGCGTTCCTTCGGCGCCGCAGAAGAGGTGCCTGAGGTCGTAGCCGCGATTGTCCTTCTTGAGCGGGGCGAGGCCGTCGAGGATGCTGCCGTCGGGCAGCACCGCCTCGATCCCCGCGACGAGCGCGCGCATCGTGCCGTGGCGCAGCACCTGCGTGCCGCCGGCATTGGTCGAGACGAGCCCGCCGAGAGTTGCCGACCCCTTGCCGCCGAGGGTCAGCGGGAAGCGCAGCCCCTTTGCCAGCGCGGCATTGTGAAAATTTTCGAGGACGACGCCCGCCTCGGCCACCGCGAGCCCGGCGATGGTGTCGATCGACCGAATGCGGTTCATGCGGCGGGTGCTGAGCAGCAGCTGGGCGCCACTGGCGTCGGGGGTGGCGCCGCCGACCATGCCGCTATTGCCGCCCTGCGGGACGATCGCGACGCCGTCTTCGGCGCAAAGGCGGACGGCAGCGGCGACCTCTTCGGTGCTCGCGGGCGACAGCATCGCGGCGGTGCGGCCATGATATTTCCCCCGCCAGTCGCTGAGCCAGGGGGCGAGGATATCAGCGTCGGTGGTGAAGCCCTTGGGGCCGAGGAGGTCGGCGAGGCGGGCCAGAAGGGCGGGCGAAGGGGCGCGGCTCATCGGTCGCAGCCTCCGCTGCCGATGTGACGCGTCATCAAAATGGGTCGACAACAGTTCATTTGCTGTTCAATCATAGTCGTTATGGGGAGCCATGGACGAGGGATACCCGCTCGTCCAGCCAGCATCGGGTTTGGGAGCTACGGGTGGATATCGGTTTTTGTCAACGCGCCGAGGGGGCGTCGGACGCGCGGTGACCGTCGTGCTGGCCCTGTTTGCGATGGCCGCGGCCCCTGCTGCGGACACCGAGGCGCCGCTGGCGCCGCCCGAGCCGATCGCGGCGATGGTGCCGCTGCCCGACAGCGCCGATGCGCCCTGGTTCCAGGTGGTCATCGAACAACAGCTGATCATTCGCGTCCCCGCCCAGCGATCGTCGCTCACCAATTTCTCTGCCAGCCAGGGCGAGCCGCAGCGCAAGCGCGAGGCGACGATCGTCTGGAAAGAGAAAAAGGGCCCGAAATGCGTCGCGATGCGCAACATCATCGGCATGCAGGCGGTCCAGCGCGACAGCATCGACCTGATCACCCGCCAGAAGCAAAGGCTGCGTGCGCAGCTGAACCGCGGCTGTCGCGCGCTCGATTTCTATGCCGGCTTCTACATGAAGGGCAACAAGGATGGGCAGCTCTGCGAGGATCGCGACGAGATCCACGCGCGTAGCGGCACCAAATGCGAGGTCGACAAGTTTCGCGTGATGGTCGCGGTGCGCGACGACGATTGATCGGCTTTTTCGCCAGCTTTTCTTGACTTTCGGGCCGCAGTTCCGCAAGGGCGCCGCAGCATCGGCCAGCGTGGGCGGCCGCGCTTCCATATTTCCGGACAAGTTGACCCTATGAAATTTGCCGACCTCGGCCTTTCCGACGAACTTCTGCGTGCCGTGACCGAGTCCGGCTACGATACGCCGACCGCGATCCAGGCGGGAGCGATCCCTTCGGTGTTGATGATGCGCGACATGATCGGCATCGCCCAGACGGGCACCGGCAAGACCGCGTCCTTCGTGCTGCCGATGATCGACATCCTCGCGCATGGCCGCGCCCGCGCGCGCATGCCGCGGTCACTGATCCTCGAGCCGACGCGCGAACTCGCCGCGCAGGTTGCGGAAAACTTCGAAAAATACGGCAAGTACCACAAGCTCTCGATGGCGCTGCTCATCGGTGGCGTCCAGATGGGCGACCAGGTCAAGGCGCTCGAAAAGGGCGTCGACGTGCTCATCGCGACGCCGGGCCGACTGATGGACCTGTTCGAGCGCGGCAAGATCTTGCTCACCGGCTGCAACCTGCTCGTCATCGACGAAGCCGACCGCATGCTCGACATGGGCTTCATTCCCGACATCGAGAATATCTGCACCAAGCTGCCCGCGAATCGGCAGACTTTGCTGTTTTCGGCAACGATGCCGCCGCCGATCAAGAAGCTGGCCGACAAATTCCTGTCGAATCCCAAGACGATCGAGGTCGCGCGCCCCGCGAGCCGCAACGAGAATATCGAACAGTTCGTCGTCAAGACCAGCGAACGCGGCAAGCGCGACACGCTGCGCGACCTGCTCGACGCCGAGGAGATCAGCACTGCGATCATCTTCTGCAACCGCAAGACGACGGTGCGCGAACTGGCAAAATCGCTGCAGCGCTCGCGTTTTGCCGCAGGCGAAATCCATGGCGACATGGACCAGTCGAGCCGCATCGCCGAGCTCGATCGCTTCAAGCGCGGTGACATCAACATCCTCGTCGCCTCGGACGTCGCGGCGCGTGGACTCGACGTGAAGGGCGTGACGCACGTCTTCAACTTCGATGCGCCCTGGCACCCCGACGATTATGTCCACCGCATCGGCCGCACCGGCCGCGCGGGGGCGAAGGGCCGGGCGTTCACGCTGGTCACGGCTTCGGACGACGAAGCGCTCGACAATATCCAGAAGCTGACGGGCTACAAGATTCCGGTCTTCGAGACCGGCAAGGCCGAGGCCGCGCCGGCGAAGGACGAGCCGGGCGAAGAGCGCGAACCGCGCCGCGAACGTGGCGGTCGCGGCGGCCGTGGCGGCAAGTCGCGCAGCGAACCGAAGCGCACCGAGGCGGCGGCCGAAAAGCCGGCAGCAAAGCCCGCGCGCAAGGCCGACGACCGCAAGCCTGCGCCGGAGAAGCGGCGCCAGCAGGACGATGATGGGCCGGATGACGGCTGGAACGGCCCGACGCCTGACTTCCTATCGTTTGGATTTGGTAGCTGATTGAGCGTCGCCCCCGCGAAGGCGGGGGCCGCTGGCTGTGTTTGCTCAGCCGCTTTGTGTAAACCGACAACGGCCCCCGCCTTCGCGGGGGCGACGGTGACGCTCTTACACCCGAACCAGCATCTTCCCCATATTCGCGCCGGCGAACAGGCCGAGGAACGCCTCGGGCGCCGCTTCGACCCCCTCGTGCACCGTCTCGCGCATCGTCACCGCGCCGCTGGCGATCAGGCCGCTCATGTCGGCGTAGAATTCCTCGATGCAGTCGAAGAACTGGTCGGTGTAGATGAAGCCTTCCATGCGGATACGCGCGGGAATGGTGCGGATGATGTACTGCATCTCCTGCGCCTTGCCGTCGTTGTAGACGTCGATCATCCCGCAGATCGCGAAGCGCGCGAAATCATTGGCGGTGGCGAAGGCGGCGTCGAGATGCTCGCCGCCGACATTGTCGAAATAGACGTCGATGCCGGGCTTGCCGAGCTTTTCGAGCGCGGCGGTCAGTTGCGGCAGCACCGCGCCGGCCTTGTAATCGACCAC